>NZ_JAAKZY010000052.1 GCF_011045015.1 Streptomyces scabichelini
CCCCCGCCACCGGCGGAGACGCAGCAGCCGCCGCCTGCGGAGACGCAACAGCCCCCGCCGGCAGAGACGCAGCAGCCGCCGCCCGCGGAGACGCAGCAGCCGCCGCCCGCGGAGACGCAGCAGCCCCCGCCCGCGGAGACGCAACAGCCCCCGCCGGGGACCCAAGAACCGACGGAGCCCGAAGCGCTGGGCCAGGCAGCAGTGGAGGGGATAAAGGAAACGAACCTCCCGGAGAAGGAGAAGCAGCAGCTGGAGAAGACGCTGGCCAGGACGGTGGACGCAATCCAGGACCCGGATACGAAGCCCGAGGACCGGGCCGTGTACACGACAGCCCTGACGGACGTCAACGAAGCGCTGGCAATAAGCCAGGTTCCTGAGATATCGCAGCCGGACCGGGCCGCGTACGAGAAGATAGCGGGCAATGTGATTGTGGCTTTCAGCCCTGGCGGAAAGCCCTTGGCGCAGAAATACGCCGGTTTTCTAGGCCCGTTGGGGGACTGGCTAGGCACTGGTAGGAATGTTTTGTGCAACTTCGCACCGATACCGATTCTCTGCCCGAACCCGCCGCCCAAGCCGCCGCCGCCGAAGCCGCCGCCGCCTCCTCCGGTGACGCCCAAGCCGCCGAAGCCGCCGCCGCCTCCTCCGGTGACGCCGAAGCCGCCGCCTCCTCCGGTGACGCCGACACCACCGACGAAGCCGCCGACACCGCCGACGACTCCGACGAAGCCGCCGACACCACCGACGACTCCGACGAAGCCGACGACACCGCCGCCGACGACGCCGACCACGAAACCCTCTCCAACTGGAAAGGGTGCCCAGTCTCCCCCGAAGCTCGTGGAAAAGACCACCAAAGCGCTGGTGGTAGTCCAGGACTCGAAGTCGTCGGAGAAGGAGCTGAACGACGCGACGAGAACGCTGGACGAGCTAAACGAATCGCTCAAGAATTCCCGGTATCTGGAATTCCTGCGGGAAGTCAAGCGGCACAATCCACCCGCGGCCTGTATCGAGAAAATAGAGAGCGCAACGCGTGTCGCTGGTTGGCCCGAGGGGTCTCTCTCGGGGCTCGCTGATCCGTCGTGCAGCACGGCGGTGGTTCAGGGCGCCCAAGACACCAGCAGCCGGTGGAGCGCACTGTTCGGATGTGTGCAGACCAATCCACTCCAGACCTCTACGTGTGTGGTCTACATCCCCAAGGACTGACAGCGTTAGGCCGGCCTCGATCGTTCATGAGCCCTCGTCGGTTTCCCGATGAGGGCTCGTGGCGTGCCGATGAGTTCTCGTTTCCCCAGTCGTCTGCACTGTGTGACCGCATCGCGCGCGACCGAGGAGGAGAACTCATGATCGACCTGAAGCCGGCCTGTCGCCAGATGATCGACCTCCTGGCAGGCGTGGGCGACGAGCAACTCACCAGTCCAACTCCCTGTACCGAGTACACCGTCCGGGACCTCATCGACCATGTCGACGATGTCTCTCGGGCGTTCGTCGCCGTCGCTCGCAAGGACGCCGGCGAGGACGCCGACCCGGATCCCGGCGCTGAGGCGGCCGCCGGTCTTGGTGACGACTGGCGGGAACGCGTCGCCAAGAACGTGCGGGCGCTCGGCGATGCCTGGGACGACCCGACGTCCTGGCAGGGCAGTACCGACGGCGCGGGCGTCAACCTGCCGAACGACACATGGGGCAAGGTCGCGCTCACCGAGATCGTGGTGCACGGCTGGGACATCGCCAGGGCCACCGGCCAGCCCTTCGGCCTTCCCGATGACACGCTGCGGGCTTGCTTCGACCACGTGGCCGTGTTCGTACCCAATGCTCCTGTCGAGGGCTTGTGGGGGCCGGCCGTCGAGGTCCCCGCCGAGGCCCCGATCCTCGACCGGATAGTGGCCATAACCGGCCGCCACCCGTAGGGCAACCCCACTCACAGAGTCACGACCACCGGAGCTCGCCTCCCCATACCCATGTCAGTGGCGATGTCAGGGGCGATGTCAGTGGTGCCGCCTACTCTCGTGAGCGATGGCACAGGCGTGGAGATGTACAGGGCTGCGGTGGGGTGGTGCGGAGCCCCAGTTGGTCTGGGAAGGCGGGCGGAGGAGTGCTCTGCCATGGGGGAAGCGGGTGGCCTTTGGGGTGGTGACAGGGGGTGTGCGGACCTGTGTGGGGGCGCGGGGAAACAGCTGTCCGGTGAGGGCTGCCGTGTCCGGGCGGAGTGTCGGGGCGCAGTGTGAGGAGTGCGCGCGGCTGGAGCGGGCGCACTCCGTTGCCGCTGACACCGTCGCCGATGATCCGCGGCCGTATCACGTGTATCTCGCGTGGTTCGGGAGCGGGATGGTGAAGGTCGGGATCACGGCTGTCGAGAGAGGGGAGGCGAGGCTGCTCGAGCAGGGGGCCGTCGTCTTCAGCTGGCTCGGGCGTGGGCCGCTGATGGCCGCTCGGCGGAGTGAGGAGTTGTTGCGTACGGCGTTGGGGGTGCCGGACCGGATCGCGTACGACGCCAAGCGGGCCGTACGCAGTGCCTTGCCGGAGGCCGCGGTGCGGGTGGCCGAGGTCGAGGCGATGCATGCGAAGGCCGTGGGGCTCGGTGGGTGGCCGGAGGCTCTGGAGCGGATGCCGTTCGTGGCCGTCGATCATGCCGGGGTGTTCGGGCTCGGCTCGTTGCCGGCGGCGGTGGGTGTCGTCAGCGAGCTCGTGCCCGGGGGTGTCGTGGCGGGGGAGCTGGTGGCTGCCGCCGGGCCCGATCTGCATCTGGCAGGCGAGCGTGGGGTCGTCGTGCTGGATACGCGGCTGATGAGGGGGTGGGAGTTGAGTGCCGTCGGTCATGGTGAACCGGCTGGTGCGGTGACGGTGCCCATGCGGGAGTTCGGAGGCCGGCAGGACGGGCTCTTCTGAAAGGCTCTGGACGTGGTGCGGGTCCCGGCCCGAGAGTGGCGACATGAGCGAACACCCTATTGCGCCTGTCGCCGCGCACGAACCGCCGTACTACGCCGTCGTGTTCACCTCCGTGCGGACGGAGGGGGACAACGGATACGGCGAGACCGCCGAGCGGATGGAAGAGCTGGTGAAGGGGATTCCGGGGTTTCTCGGGATGGACTCGGCACGGACGCTGGGCGGGCTCGGGATCACCGTCGGGTACTTCCGGGATGCCGAGGCCATCGACGAGTGGCGCAGCGACATGGAGCACCGGGTGGCGCAGAAGCGGGGGCGTGAGCACTGGTACGAGAGCTACACCGTCCATGTCGCCAAGGTCGAGCGAAGCTACGGGTTCCGGCGTGGGCAGGGCTGAGGGGCAGAGGGAGGACCGGGCGGCCGGGCCTTCGCAGGACGGCGCTGAGGGCCGGTCGGCTCAAGAAAGCGCCGAAGTCCGGCAGTTCTGGGAGCGGCTCGGACTCCCCGGGCTCATCGACGTCCACACCCACTTCATGCCCGAGCGTGTCCTGCGCAAGGTCTGGGCGTACTTCGACGCGCTCGGCCCGATGACCGGCGGTGGAATGGAGTGGCCCATCACCTACCGGGACGAGGAGGGTGAACGGGCCGCCCTCCTCAGGCAGTTCGGTGTGCGCGCGTTCACCGCCATGCTCTACCCGCACAAGCCGGGCATGGCCGAGTGGCTGAACCAGTGGGCCGTCGAGTTCGCCCGCCGGACCCCTGACTGTCTGCACACGGCGACCCTCTTCCCGGAGCCGGGCGTGGCGGCGTACGTGCGAAGGGCGGTGGACGAAGGGGCGCGGGTCTTCAAGGCGCACGTCCAGGTGGGTGCGTACGACCCGGCGGACGAACTCCTCGATCCAGCCTGGGGATTGCTCGCCGAGGCCGGGATACCCGTCGTGATCCACTGCGGGTCCGGGCCCGCGCCCGGCAAGCACACCGGGCCCGAGCCGATCCGGCGGGTGCTCGCCCGGCACCCCCGGCTGCGGCTCGTCGTCGCGCACATGGGCATGCCCGAGTACGAGGACTTCCTGGGCCTGGCCGAGCGGTACGGCGAGGTGCGGCTCGACACGACGATGGCGTTCACCGACTTCAGCGAACGGTTCGCGCCCTTCCCGCGCCGGGCGCTGCCCCGGCTGGACGCCCTCGGCGACCGGATCCTGCTCGGCACCGACTTCCCGAACATCCCGTACGCATACGTCCATCAACTCCACGCACTGGAGGGGCTGGGGCTCGGGGACGACTGGCTGAGGGCGGTCTGTTACGGGAACGGGGCGCGACTCTTCGGGCTGTGAGCGCGGGATGCAGGATGCGGGAGGGGCAGCCGGCCGGGCTTCCCAGGAGTTCCCTGAGTGGCTCCTGTGTGTTTCTCAGGTAATTCACAGGTTTCCGCAAGAGTGTTCTCAGAGCCGCCCCTCACTGTGTGGGATATGACCACGACCTCGCCCCAGGGGCGCACCGAACTGCTGAGGCCGGACGGGAGCCCCGTCCGCGTGCTTGTGGTGGACGACGAGCAGTCGATCACCGAGCTGTTGTCCATGGCCCTGCGTTACGAAGGGTGGCAGATCCGCAGCGCGGGCGACGGGACCGGGGCGGTGCAGACCGCCAGGGAGTTCCGGCCCGACGCCGTGGTGCTCGACATGATGCTGCCCGACATGGACGGCCTTGCCGTCCTCGGCCGGCTGCGGCGCGAGCTGCCCGACGTGCCGGTTCTCTTCCTGACCGCCAAGGACGCCGTCGAGGACCGTATCGCCGGTCTGACCGCGGGCGGCGACGACTACGTCACCAAGCCGTTCAGCCTGGAGGAGGTCGTCGCGCGGCTGCGCGGGCTGATCCGCCGCTCCGGTGCCGCCGACCGCCGCTCCGACTCCACGCTCGTCGTCGGCGACCTCACCCTCGACGAGGACAGCCACGAGGTGTCGCGGGCCGGGCAGAACATCCACCTCACGGCCACCGAGTTCGAGCTGCTGCGCTTCCTCATGCGCAATCCGCGCCGGGTGCTCAGCAAGGCGCAGATCCTCGACCGCGTGTGGTCGTACGACTTCGGCGGCCAGGCCAATGTCGTCGAGCTCTACATCTCCTACCTGCGCCGGAAGATAGACGCCGGGCGCGAGCCGATGATCCACACGCGGCGCGGAGCCGGTTATCTGATCAAGCCCGCCGCGTCATGAGCGGACGACGACAGCTGCGGAAGCGGCGGCGCCGACAGCCTCGGACGCTGCGGACGCGGCTCGTCGTCGCGTCCGTCGTGCTGATCGCCGTGGTGTGCGCGGTGATCGGTACGGTGACCACCATCGCGCTCCGCTCCCATCTGTACGAGCAGCTCGACGGCTCCGTGAAAGAGGCAGCCATGCGGGCGGCCGGCCCTCCGAAGTCGGTCGCCGCCCGGCTCGGCCCCGACGAGATCGGCAAAGCGAAGCCGCCGCTGTCGGAGTTCGTCAAGCGGGGCCCGGGGCCCAGCGCCGGCGGCACGGTCGCCGCGAAGCTCGAGGACGGCAGCATCACCGAGGCCAAGGTCGGCAAGAAGACCGAGGGCGAGAACGGGGTGACCGACGTCGACCCCGAGTCGCTCACCGCGGCGCAGCAGACCGCCCTCGAGGATGTGGTGCGGGACGGCAAGCCGCACACCGTCGACCTTCCGGGCCTCGGCGAGTACCGCGTCCAGTTCCAGACCGGCGTGGACGGCGACTTCTACGTTGGCATGCCCACCAAGGACGTCACGGGGACCCTCAACACCCTCATCATCGTCGAGCTCAGCGTCACAGCCGCCGGTCTCGCCGCCGCCTCCCTCGCCGGCGCCACCATCGTGAGCGTCGCCCTGCGCCCCCTCCGCCGCGTCGCCGCCACCGCCACCCGCGTCTCCGAACTCCCCCTGCACAGCGGCGAGGTGACCCTCAACGAGCGTGTCCCCGCCTCCCAGACCGACGCGCACACGGAGGTCGGGCAGGTCGGCGCCGCCCTCAACCGCATGCTCGACCACGTCCACGGCGCGCTGCACGCGCGCCAGGAGAGCGAGACGCGGGTACGGCAGTTCGTCGCGGACGCCAGCCATGAGCTGCGTACGCCACTCGCGTCCATCCGCGGATACGCCGAACTCACCAGACGGGGAAGGGAAGAGACCGGTCCCGACACAAGACATGCCCTGGGCCGGATCGAGTCCGAGGCCGGGCGGATGACCGGCCTCGTCGAGGACCTGCTGCTGCTCGCGCGGCTCGACGCCGGGCGGCCTCTGAGTTACGAGCACACCGACCTGTCCCCGCTGGTCGTGGATGCCGTGAGCGACGCCCGCGCGGCCGGGCGCGATCACAACTGGCGCCTGGAGCTGCCGGACGAACCCGCGCTCGTGCAGGCCGACGCCGCCCGCATACAGCAGGTCATGGTGAACCTCTTCGCGAACGCGCGTACACACACACCCTCCGGCACCACGGTGACGGCACGCGTGCACCGGCGGGGCTCCTGGGTGTGCCTGGACGTCCAGGACGATGGGCCCGGGATTCCGCCGGATCTGCTGCCACGCGTCTTCGAACGGTTCGCGCGGGGCGACTCGTCGCGCTCACGCGCCTCCGGGTCGACCGGTCTGGGGCTCGCCATCGTGCAGGCCGTCGCGGCCGCGCACGGCGGAGCCGTGACCGTCGACAGCGTGCCCGGACGCACCGTCTTTACCGTGCATCTGCCCGCGCCGGCGGCCGAAGCGCCCCATTCTCATGAGGCCTTCATTTCGGAAACAAGTTCGCAAACGTACTCACAGGCACAGCACAGCACCACCACACGGGTGTAACAGGCCGCTTGACGACAGTCGTCGTCATGCAAACCGAACCTTCTCCCGGCACCCTGCCGGCGCGGGAGCACCTCCCGGCCGGGAATGCCGGTACGCCTGTCCTGGACGTAGTGATCCCCGTCTACAACGAGGAGAAGGACCTCCAGCAGTGTGTGCGCCGACTGCACGAGCACCTCGTGCGCACTTTCCCCTACACGTTCCGCATCACCGTCGCGGACAACGCGTCCACGGACACCACCCCGCTGGTGGCGACGCGGCTGGCGGCGGAGATCCCGGAGGTCAGGTCCTTCCGGCTGGAGCAGAAGGGCCGCGGCCGGGCCCTGCGGACCGTCTGGTCGGCCTCGGACGCCCCGGTCCTCGCCTATATGGATGTCGACCTCTCCACCGACCTCAACGCGCTGCTCCCGCTGGTGGCCCCGCTGATCTCGGGCCACTCCGACCTCGCGATCGGCTCGCGTCTCGCCCGCTCCTCTCGGGTGGTGCGCGGCGCCAAGCGGGAGTTCATCAGCCGTACGTACAACCTGATCCTGCGGGGCTCGCTGCAGGCCCGCTTCTCCGACGCCCAGTGCGGCTTCAAGGCGATCCGGCGCGAGGTCGCGCAGGTGCTGCTGCCGCTGATCGAGGACACCGGCTGGTTCTTCGACACCGAGATGCTGGTCCTCGCCGAACGGGCGGGCCTGCGCATCCACGAGGTGCCGGTCGACTGGGTCGACGACCCCGACTCGACCGTGCACATCGTGAAGACCGCCACCGACGACCTGTTGGGCGTGTGGCGCATCGGCCGCGCCCTCGCCACCGGCTCACTGCCGCTCGACCGGCTCGCCCGGCCCTTCG
This sequence comes from Streptomyces scabichelini, assembly GCF_011045015.1. GTDB lineage: Bacteria > Actinomycetota > Actinomycetes > Streptomycetales > Streptomycetaceae > Streptomyces > Streptomyces scabichelini. The sequence continues at coordinate 7,529 of NZ_JAAKZY010000052.1, forward strand.
GTGACGACCCGCGCGACCGCGACCTGACCGGCGTACCCACGGGACTCGCCCGCCAACTCGTCGGGTTCTGCGTCGTGGGCGCTCTGTCCACGCTGTTCTATCTGCTGCTCTACAGCGGCTTCCGTACGTTCACGGGGTCGCAGTTCGCCAACGCGCTCGCCCTGCTCGTGTCGGCGGTCGCCAACACGGCGGCCAACCGGCGCCTCACCTTCGGCGTCCGCGGCCGGGACCGGGCGATGCGGCACCAGGCGCAGGGCCTGGTCGTCTTCGGCATCGGCCTCGCCCTCACCAGCGGCTCGCTCGTCGCCCTGAACGCGGCGACGGCCGAACCCGCGCACTCCACCGAACTGGCGGTGCTGATCGCCGCCAACCTCGCGGCGACCGTGCTGCGGTTCCTGCTCTTCCGGGCCTGGGTGTTCCCGGACCGGGACGACGACCACCGGGAAGGCGACCACAGGGAAGGCGACTTGCCGTCGACCGTCGTCACCTCGCGCAACGCTGCCTCGCCGGTCTGCGCGACGGCGCCTCAATCTCCGTACGACAGCCAGACCTCTCCGTACGCCAACCAGAGCTGGGGGGACGCGACCGTGCAGATGCAGCCGGTGCGCCCGCACGATCACGATCCGAGGAACGCACGATGACGACGACTCAGCCAACTACCGTGACTCAGTCAACTGCCGTGCAGAAGCCCGTGCTTCCGCCGGACCCCACCCTGTCCCCCGAGGACGGCAGCCCCAAGCAGCCCTTCGTGCGCCGCCTGTGGCGCGGCCGGCCCGGGGACCACCGATGGGTGCGGCCCGCGTTCCTCGGCACGCTGCTGCTGATCGGCGCGCTGTACACCTGGAACCTCACGGCCTCCGGGTACGCCAACTCCTTCTACTCCGCGGCTGTTCAGGCCGGAAGCCAGTCCTGGAAGGCCTTCTTCTTCGGCTCGCTCGACTCGGCCAACGCCATCACCGTCGACAAGCCCCCGGCCTCGCTGTGGCCGATGGCCCTGTCGGTACGGCTGCTCGGCCTCAACTCCTTCGCGATCCTGTTCCCGCAGGTCCTGATGGCCGTGGCCACGGCGGGTGTGCTGTACGCGGCCGTACGCCGCCGCTTCGGTGCCGCGGCCGGCTTCATCACGATGGCGGTCTTCGCGCTGACCCCGGTCGCCGCGCTGATGTTCCGCTTCAACAACCCGGACGCGATGCTCGCGCTCCTGATGGCCGTCACGGTCTACTGCGTGCTGCGCGCCATGGAGAAGGCCCAGACGAAGTGGCTGGTGTGGGCGGGTGCGGCGGTCGGCTTCGCCTTCCTGGTGAAGACGCTCCAGGCCTTTCTGATCCTGCCGCCGCTCGCGCTCCTCTATGTCGTGTTCGCGCCGACGACCCTGCGCAGGCGCATCGGCCAGGTGCTCCTCGCGGGCCTCTCGATGATCGTCGCGGGCGGCTGGTGGGTGGCCGTCGTCGAGCTGTGGCCCGCTTCCTCCCGCCCGTATATCGGCGGCTCGCAGAACAACTCCTTCCTTGAACTGACCTTCGGCTACAACGGACTCGGCCGCATCAACGGCGAGGAGACCGGCAGCGTCGGCGGTGGCGGCGGCGGCATGGGCGGCGGCTGGGGCGAGACCGGCTGGGACCGGATGTTCAGCGCCACCAGCGGCGGCCAGATCTCCTGGCTGATCCCGGCCGCGCTGATCCTGCTCGCCGCGGGCGTGGTTCTCACCTGGAGGGCCAAGCGGACCGACACCGCCCGCGCCGCGTTCCTCGCCTGGGGCGGCTCGCTGCTGATCACCATGGTGATCTTCAGCTACATGCAGGGCATCTTCCACGACTACTACACCGTGGCCCTCGCCCCCTACATCGCGCCGCTGATCGGCATGGGGGCGGTCGTGCTCTGGGAGGAGCGCGGCAAGGCGTGGGTGTCGCTCACGCTGGCGGGTGCGACGACGGCGACAGCGGTGTGGGGGTACGTCCTCCTCAACCGTTCCTCCGACTATCTGCCGTGGCTGAAGTGGCTCGTCCTGGTCGGCGGCCTGGTCGCCGCGCTCGGCCTGATCTTCGTGAACAAGCTCGGTCGTCAACTGGCCATGGGGATCGTCGGATTGAGCTTCGTCTCCGCCCTCGCGGGCCCGACGGCGTACACCCTCACCACGCTGAACGAGGGGCACTCCGGCTCGATCGTCACGGCCGGTCCGGCCGTCGCGGGCGGCCGCGGCGGTCCCGGTGGCGGCATGGGCGGCGGTCCCGGCGGGGGCGGTATGCCCGGCCAGAACCAGCAGCAGAACGGCAACGGTCAGACGGGCCGGCCTCCGACCGGAGGCTTCCCCGGCGGCTTCCCTGGCAACGGCAACACCCAGGGCCAGAACCAGCAGGGCGGCGTGCCCGGCGGCCGGACGGGCGACGGCGGTGGCATGGCCGGCGGTGGCGGCATGGGCGGCCTGCTCAACGGCGCGACCGTGAGCGACGAGGCCAAGGAACTCCTCGAGAAGAACTCCGGCGACTACACCTGGGCCGCCGCGGCCGTCGGTGCCCAGAACGCCGCGAGCTACCAGCTCTCCACCGGCGACCCGGTGATGGCGATCGGCGGCTTCAACGGCAGCGACCCGTCGCCGACGCTGGCCGAGTTCAAGCAGTACGTGGCGGAGGGGAAGATCCACTACTTCATCTCCGGCGGTGGGATGGGCGGCGGCGGCAGGGACAGCTCCGGCACCTCGTCGCAGATCAGTGAGTGGGTGCAGGAGAACTTCAAGGAGGTGACGGCGGGTTCGTCCACCTTCTATGACCTGACGCAGCCGACGAGTAGCTGACGGTCGGCTTCTCCCGAGGGCGGTGGCTGAGGCGAGAGTGCCCCGGCCACCGCCCTTTCGTGTTGTACGGCTTCCTGTTGTACGGCGTAAGGGAAGTGTTCTACGGTGTAAGGCAACTACCTCCCATACACCGTAGAAGGGACGCGTATGACAGCCGCGACGACCGCCGAGACCGCCCCCCAGTCACCTCCGCAGGGACACCCCCAACGCTGGCTGATCCTCGGTGTCATCTGTCTCGCGCAGCTCACCGTGGTGCTGGACAACACCGTCCTCAGCGTGGCGATCCCCTCCCTCACCACGGAGCTGGACGCCTCCACCGCGGACATCCAGTGGATGATCAACGCCTACTCCCTGGTCCAGTCGGGTCTGCTGCTCACCGCGGGCAACGCCGCCGACCGCTACGGCCGCAAGCTGATGCTGATCTCCGGGCTTGCGGTCTTCGGTCTTGGCTCGCTGGCGGCCGGACTGGCGCAGAGTTCCGCGCAGCTGATCGCGGCCCGCGCGGGGATGGGCATCGGAGGCGCGCTGCTGATGACCACGACGCTCGCCGTCGTCGTGCAGATCTTCGACGACAGCGAGCGCGTGAAGGCCATCGCGCTGTGGTCCACGATCGGCTCGCTCGGCTTCGCGGCCGGGCCCCTGATCGGCGGTGTGATGCTGGACCACTTCTGGTGGGGCGCGATCTTCCTGGTCAACATCCCGGTCGCCGTGATCGGCCTGGTCGCGGTCGGCGCGCTCGTACCCGAATCCAGGCACAAGGCGGGCGACCGGCCCGACCTGGTGGGCGCGCTGCTGTCGACCATCGGCATGACGGCAGTCGTGTACGCGATCATCACCGGCCCCGAGCACGGCTGGACCTCCGCCCATGTGGTGGTCTCCGCGCTGATCGGCGTGGTCGTCCTCGGGCTCTTCGCGCTGTGGGAGTTGCGCATCGAGTACCCCATGCTCGACCTGCACTTCTTCCGCAACGAGAGGTTCGTAGGCGCGGTGGCGGGCGTGATCCTCGTGGCCTTCGGCATGACGGGCTCGCTGTTCCTGCTCACCCAGCACCTCCAGTTCGTGCTCGGCTACGGGCCGCTGGACGCCGGTCTGCGTACGGCCCCGCTGGCGCTGACCGTCGTCGTGCTCAACGTCACCGGGGTCGGCACGCGGCTGACGGTCAGGCTCGGCACCCCTGGGGCCATCGCCCTCGGTATGGCCCTGGTGTCCGGCGGCCTCGCGGCGATCGCCGTGCTCGGCGGGCGGCACGGGTACGGCGGGATGCTGCTCGGCCTGGTCGTGATGGGCGTGGGTGTGGCGCTGTCCATGCCGGCCATGACCAACGCGATCATGAGCGCCATCCCGCCCGAGAGGGCAGGCGTGGGCGCGGCCATCAACGGCACGCTCGCGGAGTTCGGTAACGGCCTCGGCGTCGCGGTCCTCGGCGCCGTGCTCAACTCCCGCTTCGCCTCGCTCGTCGCGGTCTCCGCAGCCTCACTGCCGGCGGCGATCGCGGCGGCGAAGGGACCCGAGGAGAAGGCACAGATCGCCGACGCGTTTGCTTCCAGCCTGGAGACCAGCCAGTTGGTGGGAGCCGCCGCGGTACTGCTCGGAGGCCTGCTGGCGGCCGTGCTGTTGCGGCGCGCGGAGAGGGCGGACTCCGCGCCCCTTTAGGGGCGCGGGGCTGTATCGATTTGCGGCTTCGCCGCGATGGGGGTCCCCCCGCTCGAGCGAAGCCGAGAGTGGGGGAGCGACCAGCCACAACGGACCCGCAGATGGGAACCGGCGTAACGATGTCCTGGCTGAGGCACGCATAACATCAGGCGACAGTGATACGAGCGCTATCGAGTTCCATCCAGTTCCATCGAGTTCCATCAAGTTCCGAGGAAGGTGCGCCATGGTGAGGGCAGCCGACCGGGCCAAGCGTCCGGCGCGGACCAGCGTCTGGCTGGAGGGCAGGGAACGGGCGGCGCGCGGCGGCCAGCCGTCCGGGCTCGACCGGGACCGGATCACCCAGGTGACGGTGCGGCTGCTCGATGCCGAGGGGCTGGCCAAGTTCTCCATGCGACGACTGGCCGCCGAGCTGAACGTGACGGCGATGTCGGTCTACTGGTACGTGGACACCAAGGACGACCTGCTCGAACTGGCCCTGGACGCGGTCTTCGGCGAACTCGAGCTGCCCGACCCGGAGTCGGGCGAGGACTGGCGCGACCAGCTCCGCGCGCTCGCCACCGGGTACCGGGCGCTGCTGGTCCGCCACCCCTGGGTGTCACCGCTCATCGGCAACTTCCTCAACATCGGCCCGCACTCGATGGCGTTCTCGCTGTCCGTGCAGCAGGTGATCCGCACCACGGGACTTCCGCTGCACGGGCAGATGGGCGCCATCGCGGCCGTCTTCCAGTTCGTGTACGGGTTCGGGACGATCGAGGGGCACTTCGTGCAGCGGTGCGCCTCGGCCGGCATGTCGCAGGACGAGTACTTCCACCAGGCCATGAGCACGGTCCGTGATCAGCCCGACTTCGCCGAGAACTTCGAGAATGCCGCGGATCTCATGGAGGCCCGTGGGGGCGACACGGTGGAGGAGATGCGGGAGCGGGACTTCGCCTTCGCGTTGGAGCTGCTGGTGGCGGGCATCGAGGCGATGGTGCTCCGCGAGGAATCGTGAGGCCGGTGGGTCGGGTGCGGGTCGGTGGGGGCTGGTCGCGCCCACGCGGCGGAGCCGCATATTAAATGCAGCCCCGTGCCCCTGACGGGGCGCCCTCACCGGACTTACTACTCCTGCGGAGCCAGCCTCGCCGGGAAGCCGCCGGTCGCCACCGGTCCCCATCGTGTCGGCGTGACCCGGATGATGGACTTGCCCTGCTTGGTCATCGCTGCCCGGTACTCGTCCCAGTCCGGGTGCTCGCCGGCGATGTTGCGGTAGTACTCCACGAGCGGCTCGACCGAGTCCGGGGAGTCGATGACCTCGGCGGTGCCGTCGATCTGGACCCAGGGGCCGTTCCACTCGTCGCTCAGGACGATGAGGCTGACCCGCTCGTCGCGTTTGGCGTTGCGGGTCTTGACCCGGTCCGGGTAGGTCGAGACGACGATGCGGCCCGCGTCGTCCACACCGCAGGTCAGAGGAGAGCCCTGAGGACTTCCGTCACCGCGCCGCGTCAGCAGGATGGCGCGGTGACGGGGGCGTACGAAGTCCAGCAGTTCGTCGAGGGAGACGGAAGTGTTCGTCGCGATGTTCGGTGCCATGGAGGCAGCCTAGGACGAACGGACGCCGAACGCCTGACGCGTTCGGTGGCAGGGCCTGCCCTGACTCGACTGCTGCTCGTAATGGAACCGGCCCGTGGGGCGCGCCCGAACCTCGGGACGCGCCCCACGGGCCGGGATTCTCGAACTACTCGCCGGGGTGGGCGAGTTCGATGTCGTGGCCGTCGACGCCGCGGCCGTTCACGGTCAGCGCCGTCGCCACCGGCGGGTAACCCGTCGCGATGACGGTGTACTCCCCGCTGTCCAGGTCGGCGAAGGCGTACGCCCCGTCCGCTCCCGTCGTCGCGGTGGCGACCACGTTGCCCGCCGCGTCGACGAGCGTGACCCGGGCATCGGCGAGGGGGCCGTGCGGCGCCCGTACGGTGCCCCGGAGCCGGGCGCCCGCCGTGAGGTCGACGTCGACTCGGGTGACACCGGTGCCGCCGACCTCGACGGGCAGGGCGGCCGGACGGTGGCCCGCCGCGTTCACTGCGACGGTCACCGGACCCGGGACCAGCTCGGCGAAGTCGAACTCGCCCTGCTCGCCGGTCGTTCCGGTGGCCAGCACATCACCGCGTACGTCCGTGACGACGACCGTGGCGTCCTTGACCGGCGTACCGGTCTCGGCGTCCCGCACCACACCGCTGAGCCCGCTCGTGCCGCTCACGAGGATGTCGTAGGTGACCGGCTCGTCGTTCACGACGATCGTCGAGGCCTGCGGCTGGAAACCGTCGGCCGACGCGATCAGGACGTACGAGCCCGCGCCCGGCGCGTCCAGCGCGTAGGCACCGTCCGCCCGTGCGACCGAGCGGCCCAGCTGCCGTCCCGCCAGGGAGATCAGCGTGACGGCGGCCTGCGGGACGGGCACGCTCTCGGCACCGCGCACGTAACCGCGTACCGGAATCCCACCACCCACGACGGACTCACCCGCGACGGACTCACCGGCGACGGACTCACCGGCGTCGACCGTGGCCGTGGCGACCGGGGCCCTCTGCTCGCCCAGGACCCTATGCTCGCCCAGAGCCTTCTGCTCGACCGGGACCTCCTGCCCGACCGGGGCGGAAGCGTCGGCGGCAGCCGGAGCGCCGCCCTTCTCGTCGGCGGCCTGCGCCAGGGCGCCCTTCGTCTTCAGCGGGACCTCCTTGATGAAGAAGGTCACGAGGAGGGCGAGCAGCGCGAGCGGCGCGGAGTAGAGGAAGACGTCCGCGACACCGTGGCCGTAGGCGCTCTCCACGACGGTGCGGACCGGCGCGGGCAGCGTGGCGAGGTCGGGGATGTTCCCGTTGCCCGTGCCGGCGTGGCCGAGGGCCTCGCCCTGGGCGCCGAGACCGGCGAGGCCGTCCTTGACGTAGTCGGTGATCCGGGTGGCCATGATCGCGCCCAGTGCCGAGACGCCCATGGCACCGCCGAGGGACCGGAAGAACGTCACCGTGGAGCTGGCGGCGCCCAGGTCCTTGGGGTCCACCTGGTTCTGCGTGCAGAGCACCAGGTTCTGCATCATCATGCCGACGCCGAGGCCCAGCAGGGCCATGAAGATCGCGATGTGCCAGTACGCGGTGTCGTACCGGATCGTGCCCAGCAGGCCGAGGCCCGCGGTCACCAGCACACCGCCGCCGACCAGCCAGCCCTTCCAGCGCCCGGTCCGGGTGATGACCTGACCGGAGAGGGTGGAGGAGACGAAGAGGCCGGCGATCATCGGGATGGTCATGACGCCGGACATCGTCGGCGTCTTGTCCCGGGCCAGCTGGAAGTACTGGCTGAAGAAGACGGTTCCGGAGAACATCGCGACGCCGACGAACAGCGAGGCCAGCGAGGCCAGCGTGATGGTGCGGTTGCGGAACAGCCGCAGCGGGATGATCGGCTCGCTCGCCTTCGCCTCGATGAGGACGAAGAGCAGTCCGAGGGCGACGGAGCCGCCGACCATCGCGTAGGTCTGCCAGGACACCCACTCGTACTTGTCACCGGCGAAGGTCACCCAGACCAGCAGCAGGCAGACCGCGGCGGTGATGAAGAAGGCGCCGGCCCAGTCGACCTTGACCTTCCGCTTGACGACCGGAAGGTGCAGGGTGCGCTGCAGCACGATGAGGGCCGCGATGGCGAACGGCACACCGACGTAGAAGCACCAGCGCCAGCCCAGCCAGCTGGTGTCGGTGATGACACCGCCGATCAGCGGACCGCCGACCATCGCGGTGGCGAAGGTGGCACCGAGGTAGCCGTTGTACCGCCCGCGCTCGCGCGGGGAGATCATCGCCGCCAGGATGATCTGGGCCAGCGCGGACAGCCCGCCCATGCCGATGCCCTGGACGGCGCGGAATGCGATGAGCGTGCCGGGGTTCTGCGACAGACCGGCCGCCGCCGAACCCAGGACGAAGACGACGAGGGCGAACTGGATCAGCAGCTTCTTGGAAAAGAGGTCGGCGAGCTTGCCCCACAGTGGGGTGGACGCCGTCATCGTCAGGAGTGACGCGGTCACGACCCAGGTGTAGGCGCTCTGACCGCCGCCGAGGTCGCCGATGATCCTGGGCAGGGCGTTGGAGACGATCGTCGACGACAGGATCGCGACGAACATGCCGAGCAGCAGCCCGGTCAGCGCCTCCATGATCTGCCGGTGCGTCATCGGAGCGTCGTGGGAGGCGCCTCCTGAGGGCTTGGCGTGTGAGCCCCGCACACCGGTTGGTGTGGTCGTAGCCATGGGCTTCCTTTTCTTACGTTGCTTTAAGCGGGTGTACGGGTGGTCTGTTCTGTGGCACCTGCCGCGCCGGCTGCCCCCGCCACGCCCGTCGCGGACGATGCGGCCGGCCGGCAGTCGTCGAAGCTGGCGCGCAGCCGTCCGAGCAGGGAGTTGAGCTGGTCGACCTCGTCGTCGGACCAGTCCCCCAGGTAGTGGGCGAGCGTGCTGGTGTAGCGCTCGGAGAGCTCGGAGAGCATGTCCCGTCCCGCGGGAGTGAGCCGCAGGATGCGCGACCGCTTGTCGGCGGGGTCGGGGGAGCGGTCGATCCAGCCGCGTTCCGCGACATGGGCGACGTGCCGGCTGGTCACCGACATGTCGATGGCGAGCAGCTCCGCGAGCCTGCTCATCCGCATCTCCCCGTGCCGCTCGACCAGCGTGAGCACGGCGGCGGAGCCCGCGGGGCACTCCTGCGGAAGCACCCGGCCGAGGCCCCGCTTCACAGCCCCGATGCCACTGAGCTGCCGAGCCAGCTCCTCGTACTGACCTTGAGCGGCCATCGCATCCTCCTTTGTTGCTCTAGGCAACCATAAAGATGATTGGTTGCTACAGGCAAATGGAAGGGGGTGGTGGAGGCCTAAAACCTTGGTAAAGGCGGGCGGCGGTCGACCTGAACGGGTCGGGGCGGAGCCCCAGGAGGGCAACACCTGGCACGGGAGACGGCACCCGGCACTTGGGCAAGCCGGAGGCATTCGCTAGGGTCCTGGGCCATGGCAAACACCCAGGGCCCTCAGAGCAACAACGACCCCGCTGGCAGCACCCAGATGTTCCGCGCTTTCGTCGACGAGACCCCGCAGGGCCGCCGGCAGCAGGCGGCTCCCGCAGGACCCCGTATGGGCGTGATCATCGGCGTGATCGTCGCCGTCGCGGTCGTGGCCGGCGTGGCCTGGCTCGCGTTCATGTGACTCGGGTACGGCATAACTCCCGTACGCAGTAACTCTCGTACGCAGTAACTCAAATACGGCGAAGCCCTACTCCCACCGGACGGACACGTCCTGCGTCTCGATGTGCATGCCCAGCGGCACGCGCCACGCTTCGACGCACACCGTCCAGGTCTTCTCCTTCCGCGCACCGGCGGCGACCGGTGCGGGAAGCTTCTCGGCCGACTTGATCGTCGCCCAGTCGATGCCGAGCGCGCCGATGATGTGCGTCTCGAACGTCACCGTGCCCGAACGCACCGCGCTGCCCCCGGTGTTGTGAAAGCCGACGGTGACCTTTTCGCACCAGCGTTTGTCGGTGGCTTCGCGTTCGGGGTCGCTCACGGTCAGCTTCGCGGGCCCACCGGGCGACGTATCGCTCCCGCCGGAAGACGACGAACCGGAAGACGACGAAGGCGGCGAACTCTCCTCCGTACGCCCCTCTGCGCGCCCCTCCGTACGGCCGGAGCCGCTCTCGTCCCGCGGCGGTGCCTGCTGTCCCGCGGAGGCGGACGGACTCGCCGCCGGTTCCGTGCCCGGCTTCCGGGCTCCACCGGGATCAGACGCGCCCTGCGAACCTCCGCCACTCCCGGCCCCCTTGGAGCCCGACGCCTCGTCCAAGGGCACCAGCGATACGTCCCCCGTCGGCGCGACCGCCGTACTGGAAGCCGGAGGCGAACCACCGGCCGCCCCGACCGCGACGTACCCGTCACCGGTCCCGCCGCCCCCGCACGCGGCGAGCACTCCGCCCAAACACACCACCACCGCCGAGGCACCGGCCACGGCGCCCCGGCGGCCACGTATCCAAGTCGCCTGACGCATCGCGCCAGTGTGGCTGACGGCACGTCAGATAGAAAGGGAGGGGAGGGCCTTGAGTGAACTCGGGAGTGAACCCCTGTCCCGGATATCCCGTCTCACAGAACGCCATGCCACTTCCGTCGGGTGACTCCCTTGCGGTTCGGGCAAGTCGATGCGCGAGGGTGCGTCCGGCCGGGGTGGTGAGTTCAGAACGTCTGGAGACACCCCCACATGCGTCTTTCCCCCACTCACAGAACAGCGGCCCGGCGGATCACCACCGCCGTGGTCGCGGCCGGTGCGGCACTCGGGCTCGCCGCCGCGTCCGTCGGACCGGCCCACGCCGCGGATTCGGCGGACCGCGGCCGCCCGGGCACCCGCATCATCGGCGGCGTCGAGCAGTCCGACGGTTCGCAGCCGTTCATGGCGGCGCTGCTGGAGAAGGGCTCGGCCAACCCCCAGGACCGGCAGTTCTGCGGCGGCAGCCTGCTCGACTCCGGGGTCGTGATGACGGCCGCGCACTGCGTCGAGGGCACGAAGGCCAAGGACATCGAGACCGTCGTCGGCCGGACCGTGCTGTCGAAGAAGAACCAGGGCCAGTTGCGCAAGGTCACCGAGATAGTCGTCCACCCCCGCTACGCCAAGGGCGAGGGGGCGTACGACATGGCGCTGCTGATGCTGGACAGGCCCGTCACCGGCATCGCCCCGGTCCATCTGCCCACCGCGGGCACGGACGCGCTGATCCGGCCGGGCGCCAAGGCCACGGTCATCGGCTGGGGCAACACCAACACCGAGGTGCCGACCCATCCGGACCGGTTGCGCGCGGTGGACGTCCCGATCGTGTCGCACATCGAGTGCAAGGCGTCGTATCCGCAGTACGACAGCAAGGTCAACATGTGCGCGGGCGTCGAGGGCAAGGACTCCTGCCAGGGTGACAGCGGCGGACCGATCTTCCGCAAGCTGCAGGGACGCAAGGGCGTGTACCAGGTCGGCATAGTGTCGTACGGCGACGGGTGTGCGGAGCAGGGTGCGCCGGGTGTGTACACGTACACCGGGTCCGCGAAGCTTTGGGACACGCTGGAGGAGTCGGCGGCGGGCAGGCGGGTGCTCCGCGAGTTGGCCGGGTGATTGCGGGCCCTGCGGGTCCTGCGGGTCGTTCGTAAGCCGCGGGTTGTTTGTGGCTGATCGCGCAGTTCCCCGCGCCCCTTAGGGGCGCGGGGAACTGCGCGAGACCTCGACAAGTCCGCCTAGTCCGAGATCAGGCCCTCGCGCAGCTGCGACAGCGTCCGAGTCAGCAGCCGCGACACGTGCATCTGCGAGATGCCGACCTCCTCGCCGATCTGGGACTGGGTCATGTTCGCGAAGAAGCGGAGCATGATGATGCGGCGCTCGCGGGGCGGGAGCTTGGCGAGCAGGGGCTTGAGGGATTCGCGGTACTCGACGCCCTCCAGGGCCGTGTCCTCGTAGCCGAGCCGGTCGGCCAGGGAACCCTCGCCGCCGTCGTCCTCGGGGGCCGGGGAGTCCAGCGAGGACGCCGTGTACGCGTTGCCGACCGCCAGGCCGTCGACCACGTCCTCCTCGGACACGCCCAGTACGGCGGCGAGTTCGGTCACCGTCGGGGAGCGGTCCAGCTTCTGGGAGAGCTCGTCGCTCGTCTTCGTCAGCGCGAGCCGCAGCTCCTGGAGCCGGCGCGGAACCCGCACCGACCACGAGGTGTCGCGGAAGAAGCGCTTGATCTCGCCCACGACCGTCGGCATCGCGAACGTCGGGAATTCCACGCCCCGTTCGCAGTCGAAGCGGTCGATCGCCTTGATCAGGCCGATCGTGCCGACCTGGACGATGTCCTCCATCGGCTCGTTGCGGCTGCGGAAGCGGGCTGCCGCGTAGCGCACGAGCGGGAGGTTGAGCTCGATGAGGGTGTCTCGGACGTAGGCGCGCTCCGGGCTGTTCTCGTCGAGTGCGGCGAGCCGCAGGAACAGGGAGCGGGACAGGGTGCGAGTGTCGATGGCCTCCGAGGCCCGGAGGGGCGGGGCCGGAGGAGCCGGGAGGACCGGTACATCGACACTGTGAAGCGCGTCGGGCGCGGACTCGCTCTGCGCGAGCGTGAGCACCTTCGAGCTGCCCTGATCTGCGGACATGCCACCCCCTTTGGGTCGCGGACGGTCGCGGCGGGCGCTCCCGTCGAAGGAACGCAGCCTCCACCTGAATACCGGAGGCGGAGCTGCGGCAAACGCGCTTCCGGCAGAATGTCACATGTCGGCAACACGCTGTAGTGACATGTCGACATGGAGAGGGTGAATCGGCCCTGGATAAAGAGGGTCTGGCTGTTTTTCGACCCAGAACTGTCGGGAAATGCCCTTAAGGGCGATTCGCTCCCGCGAGTTATGCCTCGATCCTATTTGCGGATCGCAGCCGGGCGAAGCTCCTGGCGAGGAGCCTTGACACATGCATCTGGGAGACACCCAGTTCGGCGCTGATCTGCGACTGGGTGAGATTGCTGTAATAGCGCAGCAGCAGAATTCGCTGCTCCCGTTCGGGGAGCTGGACGAGGAGATGGCGTACGAGATCCCGGTGCTCGACCCCGTCCAGCGCCGGATCCTCGTAACCGAGCCGGTCGAGAAGACCCGGCAGCCCGTCGCCCTCCTGGGCCGCCTCCAGGGAGGTCGCGTGGTACGAGCGCCCGGCCTCGAGGCAGGCCAGCACCTCCTCCTCGGCGATCCGCAGCCGCTCGGCGATCTCGGCGGTGGTGGGCGAGCGCCCGAACGCCGTCGTGAGGTCTTCGGTGGCGCTGTTCACCTGCACCCACAGCTCGTGCAGCCGGCGCGGTACGTGCACGGTGCGGACGTTGTCGCGGAAGTACCGCTTGATCTCGCCGACGACGGTGGGCATCGCGAAGGTCGGGAACTGCACGCCCCGGTCCGGGTCGAACCGGTCGATCGCGTTGATCAGCCCGATCGTGCCGACCTGGACGACGTCCTCTATGGGTTCGTTGCGGCTGCGGAAGCGGGCGGCGGCGTAGCGCACGAGCGGCAGGTTGGCCTCGATGAGCGCGCTGCGTACGCGGTGGTGCTCGGGCGTGCCCGGCCGCAGTTGCTTCAGCTCGGCGAAGAGCACCTGTGTGAGCGCCCGGGTGTCGGCGCCGCGGCGCTTCTCGGGGGCAGGGGCAGGCGTGGGGGCGGTCGCCGGGACCGGGGCCTCTTCCTGGGGCGGCGCAGTACTGGCCGACACGGTCAACGCCACCTCTTTGTCCATCAACTCATCCGTCAAAAGCGGTCATAGCATCACAAGACATGTCCACTGTGCGCAAGCACCGCAAAGAGTCGTGTTGGTTGCAAGTTGGGGCATAAGACGCATTTCAGCCCCGCACCATTCCGGTGCGGGGCTGTATGTGTCGACGTATGGCTCAGTTTTTGGCCCCGTCGGCGATCCACGACATGAAGTCGCCGACGGCCTGGGCGGCGTTGGAAATGCCCTCGAAGCCTATTTGTACGTAGTCGGCGGCTTTGGCCGGGTCGGTGATGATCACGTAGAGCACGAAGACCACGAGCGCATAGACGGCGATCTTCTTCGAATTCACCGCCACCGCGGCCTCCCCTGTACCTGCTGCCCCGCCGGGACCCCTGTTTGCCGGTGTTTGCCGGCGGTGAGTGTAACTCGGGCACTTGTCCGAACACCGTTTTTACGCACGCACTCTCCGCAAGTACGTCTCCACGCGCACGTCTTCGCACACATGTCTCCACACGCGTGTCGCCACGCACGTCTCCACACGCATGTCTCCACACGCACGAAGGGCCCCGTCTCTCGACGGGGCCCTTCCGAAGCGGTAGCGGAGGGATTTGAACCCTCGGTGACTTGCGCCACACTCGCTTTCGAGGCGAGCTCCTTCGGCCGCTCGGACACGCTACCGGGAGAGATCCTAGCCCACATCGGGGCGTGCTCTGAAATCCGTATTCGGCCGCCGGTTCGGGGCGGGTTCGGTGACCGGCCGGTTCAGCGGGTGCGGAAGAAGTCGGTGAGCAGGCGGGCGCACTCCTCGTCGAGTACGCCGCCGATCACTTCGGGGCGGTGGTTGAGGCGCCGGTCGCGTACGACGTCCCAGAGGGAACCGGTCGCGCCGGCCTTCTCGTCGCGGGCGCCGTAAACGACGCGGTCCACTCGGGACTGCACGATCGCGCCCGCGCACATCGTGCAGGGTTCGAGGGTCACGACGAGCGTGCAGCCGGTGAGCCGCCACCCCGCGAGCTTCGCGGCGGCGCGGCGGATGGCGAGGACCTCGGCGTGCGCCGTCGGGTCGCCGGTGGCCTCGCGTTCGTTGCGTCCGGTGGCGAGCACCGTCGTCCCGTCCGCGGACAGCACAACGGCGCCGACGGGGACATCCCCGCCCCGGACGGCCAGTTCGGCCTCGTCCAGGGCGAGCCGCATCGCGGCCCGCCAGCGGTCGCGTACGGGGTCGTACTCCTCCTGAGCGTCGTGCTCTTCCTGAGCGTTCAGCGGACGGTCTCCAGGACCTCCGCGGCGCCCAGGACGTCGGCGATCTCGTTCAGTGCGTCGTTGCTGTCCAGGGCGAGCAGTTCCTTCTCGTCCACGCCCAGGTCGGCGAGGACTTCGCGGTCTCCGATGGGTCCGATCGGCACGGCCTCGCCCGAAGCGGTGCCGGCGACGTCGTCATCGTCGTCGGAATCGGTCTCGGGCTCACCGTCCTCCGTGCCGTCGAGGTCGAGGGAGTCCAGGTCCGCGACATCGTCTTCCCCAGGCTCCCTTCCGAGTAGTTCGTCCGTGAGCAGGATCTCGCCATACGAGCTGCGGGCAGCGGCGGCGGCGTCCGAGACGTAGATACGAGGGTCCTCCTCGCCGTCCACGCGGACGACGCCGAACCACGCGTCCTCCTGCTCGATGAGTACGAGGACCGTGTCGTCGTCGGTCGAGGCTTCGCGGGCCAGGTCGGCCAGATCCGACAGGGTCTCCACATCGTCGAGCTCTGTGTCGCTCGCTTCCCACCCGTCTTCGGTGCGCGCGAGCAGTGCGGCGAAGTACACCGTGACTCTCCCACTGGTCATAGGCGTGCCGGTTGGGGGTCCCCCCGGCGGAGGTTGCGGACGGGGAGTGCTGCTCCGAGCCCCGCCCACTCGGAATCGTGGCAGAAACAGAGCGTTCAGGAGAGGTCTTCGGCTCGCTGTGTCCCGGTCGCGTCTCCGCGTCCGTACGCGTGGCACCTCACCTGGGGCGCTCGGCGCCCGCCGTCAGCGGGATCGTACGCCGAGGACGGCTCAGCCATGCACACGGCTTCCCGATGCCGCCCCGGACACCCCTCCAGTGGCTGGACCTGTACGGGTCTGCCGTGGCCCACCGGCTACCAGCGGAACGTGCGCATGCGCATGGCGTGGCGCAATCGTGCCGCCTTGGCGCGGCGCGGCTGCACCCGGTCACGCAACTCGCGCGCCTCCGTGAGATCCCGCAGGAACTGCGCCCGCCGCCTACGCCGTTCGGCAGCACTCTCGGAATCACCCGCGGAATCACTCTCGGGCGCGCCGCCGACGCCTCCGGCGGCGACCTGTTGCGCCTGACCGTCGGCGGGCGTTTCGGGGTGAGGGCCTCCGGCGGCCGTTCCCGGCGGGCGCGCTACCCGACCGGCCTGACTTACCTGACTTACCTGACCGGCCTGGCCGGAGGTCTCCCGCGGCGTGCCCCAGCCGGCGGGCGCTCGTGGCGCTGAGCTGCCTGCGGGCTCGCCAGCTGTTCCCCGACCGGCGGGCGCTCGCGGCGCGGAGCGGCTCGCGGCCTCCGCCGTCGCGCCCCGACCGGAGGTTCCCCGTCGGGGAGGCTGGTCCGCTTTCTGGTTCCGTTCCCGGTTCCGCATAGGCCCACCACCCCAGTTCGTCCCTCCCACCTTCCCGCTGATGAGCGGTTTGATGCCGGTTCGGGTTTGAGGGGGCTCGGGACAGAGCCCCATAACAGGGCACTGGTGGGCGGCGGAGGCCCGGATACCCTGGCCGCATGCGTCTTCATGTCGTCGACCACCCTCTGGTCGCCCATAAGCTCACCACGCTGCGCGACCGGCGCACCGACTCCCCGACCTTCCGGCGGCTGGCCGACGAACTGGTCACCCTGCTCGCCTACGAGGCCACCCGTGACGTGCGCACCGAGCAGGTCGACATCGTGACCCCGGTGGCCGGGACCACCGGCGTCAAGCTGTCCCACCCGCGCCCCCTGGTCGTACCGATCCTGCGGGCAGGCCTCGGCATGCTCGACGGCATGGTGCGCCTGCTGCCGACCGCCGAGGTGGGCTTCCTGGGCATGATCCGCAACGAGGAGACGCTCCAGGCGTCCACGTACGCGAACCGCATGCCGGAAGACCTCTCCGGCCGTCAGGTGTACGTACTCGACCCCATGCTCGCCACCGGCGGCACCCTCGTCGCGGCCATCCAGGAACTGATCAAGCGCGGCGCCGACGACGTGACGGCCGTGGTGCTCCTGGCCGCGCCGGAAGGCGTCGAGGTCATGGAGCGTGAGCTGGCCGGTACGCCGGTGACCGTCGTGACGGGGTCCGTCGACGAGCGGCTCAACGAGCACGGGTACATCGTGCCGGGCCTCGGAGATGCGGGGGACCGGATGTACGGGCTTGCCGAGTAAGGCTCACAGCGCCCCATATGGCCGACCCCCATATGGCCGACCCTCGTACGGCCGACGCTCGTACGGCCGACCCTCATACGGCCGACCCTCATACGGCCGACCCTCATACGGCTCGTCAGCAGTTCTTCCCAGCAGTTGTTCTCAGCAGTTGTTCTCAGCGGTTCTCAGCAGTTGTTCTTCGTCTGTGAGGGCGTCGGCGCGGGCCTGGCCAGTGTGGTCAGGGCCTTGTCGGCGTCCGCCTTCTTCGCCAGCTGCTTGAAGCCGTTGCCGATGATGAGGTCGATCTCGGCGGGCTTCGGGCGGGCGTCGGTCTTCAGCTGAGCGCCGGCCAACTGGGTCTGGAGCACGGGGAGCGCGGCGCTGCCGGCCGCCTCGGCGCCGAGCAGTATTCCGGGACCCTTGACCTTCTTGTCGTACTCCTTCGTCGCGTTGCCCACCGTGCCGATCTTGAAGCCGCGCTTCTTGAGCTCGTCCGCGGTGTTCTTGGCGAGGCCGCTGCGGGGGGTGGCGTTGAGGACGTTCACGGTGATCTGGCCGGGCCTGGGGAGGGACTTGACCGGCTGTGTCGCGGACGGTGACGGAGAGGCCGCGCAGTCCGCCGCCGAGCCCGCGGCCGTGGCCTTGCCGCCGCCCGTGAACACGTCGATGAGCTGCATCGTTCCCCAGCCGAGCAGACCGATGACAGCGACCGAGGCGATGACCGCGAACACGAGCCTGCGGCGCCCCCGGTTTCTGCGCATCCGCGGGAACTTGTCCCCCGTGATCTTGTACTGGCCGCCCATGCCAGGGGGAGTCAGCATGCTCATGGGCGCAGCGTAGTGCGCCTGGGTGGCAATGCCTACTAGACGATCATTGCCTGATGCTCAGTCCAACCCGAAAGGCCCAACGGGGAATCCGCGCCCGTCGACCTTCTCGGCCCCTGGGCCCGCTCAGTCGAGTTCGAGGACGCGGGCGTGCAGCACCTGGCGCTGCTGGAGGGCGGCGCGGACGGCTCTGTGCAGGCCGTCCTCCAGGTACAGATCGCCCTGCCACTTCACGACGTGCGCGAAGAGGTCGCCGTAGAACGTCGAGTCCTCGGCGAGCAGTGTTTCCAGGTCGAGCTGCCCCTTGGTCGTCACCAGCTGATCGAGGCGGACCGGGCGCGGCGCGACGTCCGCCCACTGCCGGGTGCTTTCCCGGCCGTGGTCGGGGTACGGCCGGCCGTTTCCGATGCGCTTGAAGATCACACGGAAAGCCTACCGGTCATGACCTTCCGGGCGCAGCCATGACGGCGTAGTCGCCCCTGGAAAACACGCCGTAAAGCCGAGCAAAACGGTAATTCCGTGGGGGCCGGCACTACGCGACCACCGCGAGGAGCGTGGTCGCGGCCGTGGTCAGAGACTCGTCTCCGGCCAGTGCGGAGTGGCGTCGGGCCTGTTCGGGGAGGATGCCCCGGGTGGCGAGCCGCCACAGCGTGTCCTGGGGCATCGAGACATGCGCCGCGGCCTCCACGCCGGGCGCGTCGGGCGCGTCGGGCGCCTCGGGATACCAGCGGTCCGCGCCGCGGGCGATCCACCATGTGCCGCCCGCGGGGCCGGTGACGTCGAAACGCACGGTGGTCCCCCGCGGCCTGTCCACGGTGCGGAGTGTGTGCGGCAGAGCGCGCATGAACGTGTCGATCACCGGACCGAGCAGATCCGGGGCGTCGGCGCCGGGACGGCCCACGGCATCGCGGATCTGTTGCTGGTGCACCCAGAACTCGGTGTACTCGCGGGCGATGTCCAGCCAGGCGGGACTTGGCTCGTCGGTGGACGCCCACGACACGTCGAGACCGGCGGGCGCGTCGAGCCGGGCGGCAGCCCAGACCTCGTCGAGCTGCGGGCCGAGGTGAGCGAGCAGTTCGGTCAGCAGGCGTGGGCTGCACTGGCGAGTCGCCTCGACGAAGACGCCGTTGACGCGCGCCAGGTGGGCGGGCAGCGTCTCGTCGTCGGCGAACTTCGCACCGCCGTGTCCGTCCCGGATGCCCGAGAGGCGGCGCATGTAGTCGTTGAGGACATGGCCGACCACATCGTGTACGTCCCAGCCCGGACAGACGGTCGGCCGCTCCCAGTCCTCGGCCTCCAGCGAGCCGAGCAGGTCGAGCAACGCCCGCCGCTCACGTACGAACAAGGGACGGGTGTCGATGGCGGGCCCGAACGAGGTCGTCATACGGGCGAAGCTAGGGGGTCGAAACAGCCCGGCGAAAATGTATTTCCGCCCGTACGGCCCGTACGGGGCGAGGGCGGGCGCCGCGTGAACCCGGTGATCGTTCCCCTCAGACGCTCTCTACTTGCCGGAGGCCTTCGCCGCCTTGGCCGCCGCCTTCATCTCCTGCTTGTGCGCCCGTACCTGCGCCAGCGACTCAGGACCGGTGATGTCGGCGACCGAGCGGAACGACTCCGGCTCGCCGTACGCGCCGGCGGCCTCGCGCCAGCCCTCCGGCCGTACGCCGAGTTGTTTGCCCAGCAGGGCGAGGAAGATCTGGGCCTTCTGGGTGCCGAAGCCGGGGAGGGCCTTGAGGCGCTTGAGGAGTTCCGCACCGCTGTCCACGTCCTCCCACAGCGCGGCCGCGTTTCCGTCGTAGTGCTCCACGAGGTACTGGCACAGCTGCTGGATCCGTTTGGCCATCGAACCGGGGTAGCGGTGCACTGCCGGTTTGGTGGAGAGGATCGCGGCGAAGGCGTCGGGGTCGTACGCCGCGATCTCGTGCGCGTCGAGATCGTCCGCGCCCATCCGCTGGGCGATCGCGTACGGGCCCGCGAACGCCCACTCCATCGGAATCTGCTGGTCCAGCAGCATCCCGACCAGCGCGGCCAGCGGACTGCGCCCGAGGAGTTCGTCGGCGTCGGGCTGCTGAGCGAGGTGAAGGGTCACGTCCATACCCTGATGATCGCTCCGTGCGCCTCCGTGCGCCCCTTCACGCCCACGATGGCGCTCCGCTGGAAACTCGGTTCGAAGCTGCGGGTCCGTCGTGGCTGGTCGCGCCCCGCGGCGGAGCCGCATATGTCACAGCCCCGCGCCCCTAAGGGGCGCGGGACCCTTCCCGCCAGTACCCCAAGGCGTGCACTCGCTGCTTCGGCACCGACATCTCCTTGCGGACGTACGCGGCGAGCGATCGCGTCGTCGCCGTGTCCGAGGCGATCCAGACGTACGTCTCTGCCGGGTCCCTGTCCTTGAGGAGGCCGGGGAGGGTCGCGCGTACCTGGGAGACGAGTTCGGCCCCGGAGCCCACCCGCGGCACCGTACGCAGGTCGTGACGGGACGGGTCCAGGCGCAGCGGAAGCCCGTCGAGCGTGTCGTACGGCGTCTCGAACCACACCGTGGCGGGGGCCGAACCGACCGCGTCCATGAGGGAGTTGAGCGCGGGCAGCGACGCCGGGTCGCCGATCGCGAAGACGTGCGAGGGCGCGGGCTCGGGCCATTGGAAGCCCGTGCCCTGGACCGTCGCCTCGATGGTGTCCCCGGGCTTCGCCGCCCGCGCCCAGTCACTGGCGCACCCGTCGTGGAGTGCGAACTCAAGGCCGAAGGTGCCGGCCGCCGGATCCGGGTCGACGAGCGTGTACGCACGCTGATGCGGCTTGCCCGCGTTGTCGAACCACAGCCGTACCCACATCGTGGGGTGGACGCCGGTCGCGGCGAGCATGCCGCCGTCGGTGAGGTGGATCCGCCGGTAGTGCTCGGTGACCTGCTCGGACCCCGTGACCGTGAACACGAAGTCCTTGCCCCGCAGGAGCTTGAGGACCGCGCCCTCCCAGCCGTGACCCTGCGCCATGGCGTCCACCCTCCGTACGACTCTGATCCGGTCGTAGTTAGGCTAGCCTAACCTAATAGCTGTGGAGGAACTGTGGACGCTGGGAAGCCCCCGAGGAACGCCGGGAAGCGCCCGAGCCCGGGAGTCCCGGGAAACCCGGGAACCTATCGCGACGCCTGGGGGATCCCGCACCTGCGGGCGGACAGCGCGCACGAGCTGGCCTTCGCGCAGGGACGCAACGCCGCCGTCGACCGCGCCTGGCAGATCGAGTTCGAGCGACACCGGTCGCAGGGCACTTCGGCCGCGTTCCTCGGCGCCGACGCCGTCCCCTGGGACCGGTTCGCGAGACAGGCCCGGCTCGACGACACCGCGAGACGCTGTTTCGCGGCCCTGGAGAGACGCGACCCCGAGACGGCCGCCTGGGTCCGGGCGTACGTGGACGGGGTCAACGAGGGCCTGACCGCAGGGGCGCGCCGCAGCCCCGAGTTCGCGAGGGTCGGCCTCGCGCCCGGCCGCTGGGAGCCGTGGACCCCGCTGGGCGTCTGGCTCGGCGCTCACATCCTCTTCGCCGGCTTTCCCGCCAAACTGTGGCGGGAGGAGGTCGTACGGCGGCTGGGTGCGGAGGCGGTCGGGCTGTTCGCCGCCGACGGGCCCGGCACCTCCGGCAGCAACGGCTGGCTCGTCACCGGCGAGCGCACTACCACCGGGCAGCCGGTCATCGCGGGCGATCCCCACCGCTTCATCGAGGCCCCCGGCATCTATCAGCAAGTCCACCTGTCCTGCCCGGAGTTCGACGTCGTCGGCCTCGCCGTGCCGGGCGTCCCCGGCCTTGCCCACTTCGGGCACACGGGCACGGTGGCGTGGGCGATCACCAATGCGATGGCCGACTACCAGGACCTGTACCGGGAGCGGCTGCGCAGGACCGGGGAGTACGGGGAACACGGAGGGTTCGGGGAGCGCGAAGAGCCCGGGGAGCAGGTGGAGGCGCTCGGCCCGGACGGGGAGTGGCGGCCCGTGCTCCGGCACGTGGAGCTGGTCGAGGTGGCCGGTGGCGACCCCGTCGAGGTCGAGGTCGTCGAGACCGACCGCGGCCCCGTCATCATCGACGGCGCGATCGGTGCCGCAATCGGTGGCGCGGTCGACGGCGCACTCGGCGGCAAGGACGGCGGCAAGGACGACGAGGGGCCCGTCAGCCTCCGCTATCCACCCCGCGTCACCGAAGACCTCGGGTTCAGTGCGCTCCTCCCCCTCCTCCGCGCCCGCCGAGTCGCCGACGTGGACCGGGCGTTCGACGACTGGGCCGAGCCCGTCAACGTCGTCCTGGCCGCCGACACCGAGGGCGGCCTGCTGCACCGGGTGGCGGGCCGGGTGCCGCTGCGGGGCCGGCAGAACGGGGTCCGGATCGTGTCCGCCTGGGAGCCCGGCCACGCGTGGCGCGGCTGGTACGCGCCCATGCCGCGCGGCACCGTCGACGACGGCATCGCCGTGATGGCGAACCAGCGCGGCCCCGCCACCCCGCTGGGCGTCGAGTTCGCCGCACCGCACCGGGCCGCGCGCCTGCGCCATCTCCTGGAGGAGAGGAAGGACTGGTCCACCGAGGACATGGGCGCCCTCCACACGGACACCCATCTCGCCTCCGCCCAGCCCCTGCTGGACCAGGTCACCGCCCTCGACGGCCTCACCCCGGACGCCGCCGCCCTGCGCGACCGGCTCCTGCGCTGGGACCGCCACATGGAGTCCGACAGCACGGAGGCGGCGACGTACGCGGCCCTCCGCAGCGCCGTCGTACGACGCCTCGCCGCGCACCCGGCACTGGCCTGTCTCACCGACCCTCCGCCCTACCCGGAGGTCCTCCGCCCCTGGCTCGACCTCGTTCCCCGCGTCGGTTACGCCCTCGAAAACCTCCTCACCGCGCAGGAGCTGTACGGGATCGACCGCGCCGAAGTCGTACGCGCGGCCGTGGAAGAGGTGGCCGCGGAAGAGAAGGCCGTGGAAGAGACGGCCGCGGACGCCCCGAAACGCACCTGGGGCGACACACACCGCCTCGCCGCCTGGCGCGCGCTCCCGGACCCGGCGGCGTACGACGACGAGGACGAACAGGAAGACGAGCAGGAAGACGACCAAGGAGACGACCAGGAACCCGCCCTTTCCGGCGATCACGACTGTGTCCTGTGCACCTCCGCCGTCCCCGGCATCACCGACCGGGCCGCGCGCGGCCCCGCCGCCCGCTACGTATGGGACGTCGCGCGCCGGGAGAACAGCCTCTGGGTGGTCCCGTTCGGAGCGTCGGGCGTCCCGGGCTCACCGCACGAGCGGGACCAGCTCCCCCTGTGGCTCACGGGAGACCTCGCCCCCGTGATCACCGACTTCGATCAGCTGACCAGGGAGAAGGAGAACGATGACGACTGAGCCGTACGGGAAGGGCCGTCGGCCTGTGCACGAGCAGGTCGTCGGCGGACTCGGCACGGTCCGCGTCCTGCCTGTCGAGCCGAAGGCCGACCTGGACGTGATCCATGGGTGGGTGACCGCGGAGCGGGCCCGGTTCTGGGGCATGGGCGGGTTCAGCAAGGAGCAGGTCCTGGAGACGTACGAGCATCTGGACTCGCTGGACACGCACCACGCGTTTCTCGCGGTCCTGGACGGTGTGCCGGCCGCGCTCTTCCAGACGTACGAACCGGAGGCCGACCGGGTCAGCGAGTGCTACGAGCCCGAGCCGGGTGACATCGGCGTCCACCTGCTCATAGGTCCCGTTCGGCGAGGGGAGCGGACTGGCTACTCATCCGGCCTCATCAACGCCTTCACCACGTTTGTGCTGCGCGGGCTCGGCAGGTCGCGTGTCGTCGTCGAGCCGGATGTGCGCAATGTGAAGGCGATTGAACGTCTGGTCCGGCAGGGCTTTGAGCTCGGGCCCGAGATCGTGCTGCCTGCGGTTGATCTGCCTGAGGTGTACCTGCCGGAGAAGCGGGCGCGGCTCGCCTTCCTCGTCCGAGGACCCGTCAGGGGACCCGTCAGAGGAAAGAGGTTCTGAACGCCCCCTCACGGGGCGCGTGATGCATCAGTGACTCCTGTTAGGGCAAGGTGGGCCTGTGGCTTATGACATCACTCCTGAAGACCTTGTCGCGCACTACCAGTTGGAGCCGATTCCCAAGGAGGGCGGGCGTTTCCGGGAGACCTGGGCGGGACCCGAGCGTGCCGACGGCCGGCCCGAGGGAACCGCGATCGTCGTGCTGCTGACCTCCGAACCGGAGGACTTCTCGGCGATGCACCGGCTTCCCACCGACGAGATCTGGCACTTCTACCTCGGCGATCCGCTGGAGATGCTGCTGCTCGACCCGGACGGTACGTCCCGCACGATCGTCCTCGGCCCGGATGTGCTCGGTGGGAAGCAGCACATCCAGTACACCGTGCCCGCGGGCACCTGGATGGGCGCGCGGGTCGTACCGGGCGGCGCCTGGTCGTTCTTCGGGTGCACGATGGCGCCCGGGTTCACGTTCGGCGGGTACGAGCACGGGGACGCGGCCGAGCTGACCGCCCGCTACCCGGCGGAGGCGGCGCGGATCGCCGAGCTGAGCCGACCGTGAACGGGCTGCTCGCGGGACAGGTGGCGCTGGTGACCGGGGCCTCCGGTGGCATCGGGCGGGGGATCGCGCTGCGGTTCGCCGAGGCGGGGGCGGCGGTGGCCGTTCACCACCGTACGGACGAGGAGGGGGCCCGCGAAGTCGTCGCTCTCATCGAGGACTCGGGCGGCAGCGCGATCGCCCTGCACGCCGATCTCTCCGTCGAGGCCGAGTGTCACCGTCTGGTGCGCGAGGCGGCGGACTGGGGCGGCGGCACCCTGACGGCACTGGTCGACAACGCGGGCGTACAGCCGGTCCAGGAACTGCCCGGCATGACCGTGGCCGACTGGCGGGCGGTGGTCGACACGAACCTGTCGAGCGTGTTCGCCTGCACGCAGGCAGCCACCGAAGTGATGCGGGAGGGCAACGGCGGGAGCATCACCCACATCGCCTCCATCGAGGCCACGCACCCCGCCCCGCTGCACGCCCACTACTCCGCGTCCAAGGCGGCCGTCGTCATGCACGCACGGTCGGCGGCCCTGGAGTACGGTCCGTACGGCATCCGCGTCAACACCGTCTCGCCGGGCCTGATCGACCGCGCCGGACTGGCGGAGGCATGGCCGGACGGCGTACAGCGCTGGCAACAGGCCGTTCCCACCGGCCGCCTTGGCCGCCCGGAGGACGTCGGGGACGCCTGCGTGTTCCTCGCCTCCCCGATGGCCTCGTGGATCACGGGGCACGACCTGGTCGTGGACGGCGGGGTGTCGGCGCGACCGACCTGGTGAGGCCGGGCGGCTCCGTCCGTGCGCGGCGTTGAGTCCGTCCGTGCGCGGTGTTGAGCAGGATGCCGCGTACGTTCGTATCCCCACGCGGGGCCGGATGCCGGGCGGCCGGATACGCGGGGCAGCCGGATGCCCCGGGGTGTCCGGCCGCCCGAGGCATCCGGATGCGCGGGGAACGGATACGCGGGGAGACGGAGAGGGAGAGGCAACGTGGGCCGAATACCGCGGATGGCGGCGCCGCGCCGGGCGGTGGCCTTCGTCGTGCTGCTGGGCACGCTGTTCCTGCTGGGCGGCGCCGGAACCGCCTCCGCGCATTCCTCCGTGCGCGACACCGACCCCCGCGAGGGGACCGTCCTCAAGACCGCCCCCAAACAGGTCACCATGACCTTCACCGAGTCGGTCGGACTCTCCGACGACTCGATCCGGGTCCTCAGCCCCGACAACCGCCGCATGAACGCGGGTGACACGGAACACGCGGCCGGCCGCTCCGACACCGCGCGCGTACGGCTCCAGGACGACCTGCCCGAGGGCACCTTCACCGTGGCCTGGCGGGTGGTCTCGGCGGACAGCCACCCCATCTCGGGCGCGTTCACGTTCTCCGTCGGCGCACCCTCCGAGACCACCGCGAGCGTCTCCGCCGACCCCGCCGTGAACCCCGCCTCCGGTGCGCTCTACGACATCGCCCGGTACGCCGCGTACAGCGCCGTGGCCCTGCTCATCGGCGCGGCCACCTTCGTCCTCGCCTGCCGCCCGCCCACCACCGCACCCCTCCGGAAGCTCTTCCGCATCGGCTGGTGGACCCTGCTCCTGTCCACGGTCGCGCTGCTGTTCCTGCGCGGCCCGTACGCCCGCGGAACCGGCCCCTCGACGGCCTTCGACCCCTCCCTCCTCCAGAACACGTTGAGCGGCAGGCCGGGGTGGGCGCTGCTGGCGAGGCTGGTGCTGGCCGGGGTGGCGGCGATCTTCCTCCTACGACTGGACGGACGACTGGGAGGCCTCGGATACCGGCGGGAGGAGTACCCGAAGCCCGCCGTCCTCGCGTCGGGCGGCCTCCTCGCCGTGGCCCTGACGGGAACGTGGGCCGCCGCCGAGCACGCGTCCGCGGGGATCCAGGTCCCCCTGGCGATGGTCTCCTCCGTACTGCATCTGCTGGCGATGGCGGTCTGGCTGGGCGGCCTCGCCGCGCTGCTCGCCACGCTCCACCGTCCCGAAATCCCGCTCCCGGCCTCGTCGGTGGCCCGCTTCTCCCGGCTCGCGTTCACTTCGGTGACGGTCCTGGTGGCCACGGGTGTCTACCAGTCCTGGCGGGGGCTCGGCTCCTGGGACGCGCTCACCGGTACGTCGTACGGCCGGATCCTGATCGCCAAGGTGTGTGCGGTGGTGCTGTTGCTGGGGGCGGCGGCGTATTCGCGTCGCTGGACGACGGGACTGCTCGCGGCCGAAGAGCCGGTGTTCCGGGTACGGGAGCTGGAGACGGTCGGAGCGACTACGGGTGGCGGTGCCGGTGCCTCCGCGGGCACGGGGTCGGCGTCCGAACCTGACGAGTCCGGTGGCTCCGGTGGGGCCGGTGGGTCTATTGGGTCTGCTGGGTCTATTGGGGCGAATGGGTCTAATAGGTCGAATGGATCCACCGGGTCTAATGAGCTCAATGAGTTCGATCAGCTCAATGCCGTTGGGGCCAGTGGGTCCGTTGGGTCCGGCAATCCGGACGAGCCCGTCAAGGCGCCGTCCCATCACCAGACCCATCACCAGTCCCATCACCAAACCCTGCGTCGCTCGGTGCTGGCCGAAGTCCTCGTGGGTGTCGCGGTGTTGGTGATCACGACGATCCTCACCGGCACCCAGCCGGGCCGGGCCGCCACCGAGACCCCGGCCGCGGCGACCGCGCCGGCCGGTCAGCCCCCGACGTCGGCGACCCTGATTCCCTTCGACGTCGGCACCCCCAACGGCCGGGGCAAGGTACAGATCGTCCTGGAACCGGGCCGCGTGAACGAGAACACGGTCCAGGCGCTGGTCCTGGGCCCCGACGGAGGCGTCGCCACGGTCCCCGAAATCCGCCTCACCTTCACCCTGGCCTCCGAGAAGATCGGCCCCATCGACGCCGAACTCACCGACCAGGGCGGCTATTGGGGCACGAACTCCCTCAACCTCCCGCGCCCCGGCACCTGGACCATGAAGGTCACGGTCCGCACGTCGGAGATCGACCAGGTGACGGAGTCCAGGAAGGTGCAGATCGCGCCGTGAGTCCGACCGGCGGCGGCCGGGCTCAGGTGCTTCCGGTCCGCCGGACCTGTTCTGGAGCAAGCAGGAAATCTGTACGGTGAGAAAGAGGTTGAGGTCGGACCGACCGAGGAGCCAAGGAGTCGAGGATGGCTTCCCTCTCCATCGACGATGCCGATGCCGCGCTCTACACGATCGGCCAGGTCGCCGAGATGCTGGACGTACAGGTCGCGTTCCTGCGACGGCTGGACGCCCAGGGCGTGGTCGTACCGGCCCGCTCCGCAGGCGGCCAACGCCGCTACTCGCGACGCGAGATCGACCGGGTGGCCGAGGTGATGACCCTGACGGCAGAGGGCGTCTCGGTCGCCGGAGTACGCCAGGTACTCGCCCTACGGGACCGAGTAGAGGCCCTGGAGGACGACTTGGCCGAGGCCCGGGCGAGGTCCTCCGGACGAGAACGGGATCTCGACGACGGGCCCGCGCCCCTTTAGGGGCGCGGGGAACTGCGCGACCAGCCACAACCGGCCCGCAGCCTTCGAACGACCCGCATTCATCCCGCCTTACCCGCGGAGCGAACCGCCGCGTCGAGCGTGGGATGCACCGGCAACGCATGAGCAAGACCACTGATCCGCAGGATCCGCAGAACACGGCCCTCGGGGCAGACCAGCCGCAGCTCACCCCCGCCATCGTGCAGCAGGGTGCGAATGGCCGCGAGGGCGCTGAGCCCGTCGACGTCGCAGTAGGACAGCTCGGACAGGTCAGCGATCACGTGCAGGGGATGAGCCTTCTCCCCGATCATGGAGATCACGCCGTCGCGCAGCTCCGGGACACTCTCGCTGTCGAGGATCCCTCTGACCTCCGTCACGATCCAGTCGTTCTGCCGGCGCGACGCCAGAAACAGCGTCATGGCCATTCGCTCCCCGCGTTCGACGGTGTCACGTGGTGATCTGCTTCGCCCCCTGCTCGCCCCGGCTGATCTCGATCCGGCGCGGCTTGGCCTCCTTCGCCACCGGGATGCGCAGCGTGAGCACACCGGCGTTGTAGTCGGCGCTGACCTTCTCCAGATCGAGGGACTCACCCAGGAACAGCTGACGGCTGAAGACTCCGTGCGGGCGCTCGTTGACCAGCAGGTCGGCGTCCTTGGCGTCCGGAGCCGGGCGTTCGGCCCGTACGGTCAGGAGGTTGCGCTCCACGTTCAGGTCGACGGTGTCCGGGTCGACGCCGGGCAGATCGAAGTGGACAACGAAGGAATCGCCCGTCTGGTAGGCGTCGATCGGCATGACGGCCGGCCTGGCGAGGGTGCCGAACATCTGCTGGGTGAGCCGGTCGAATTCCCGGAAGGGGTCCGTACGCATGAGGACCATCGTTCAACTCCCTTCGCCTGGCGGTGTCTGTCCCTCCGGGCTCCGGGAGCCCGGAGTGCCTTCAAGAATTCCTATACCCCGCCTGCCCGCCCTTGACAAGAGGAAGCTCAAGTTTTATTCAGACAAGTGAGCAGGTTAGGCCCAAACCCGCAGCGTGCGAGGAGGTGGGGGCGGTGCAGAGGCGGGGCGTCACCGGCACCGCGCGGGATCTGGGCCGCGGAGCGCGGAGCTGGAGCGCCCGGTGCAGGAGCGCACCACCGACCTCCAGCGGGTGAAGGCCGAGTACGACAACTACCGCAAGCGAGTACGGCGGGACCGCCTGGCGTACGGGAGATCGCGGCGGCCAACGTCCTGCGCGCCCTCCTGCCGGTGCTGGACGCCGTCGACCGCACGCGCAAGTACGAGCCCCTGACACCCGGCCTGAAGGACATCGCCGACACGCTGGAGACCCAGCACGGTTCGCTGGGGCTTGAGTCGTTCGGGGAGGAGGGCGACCCGTTCGAGCCCACGCGGCACGAAGCCATACGGCACTACATCTCGCTGGACGTGGACCGCCTGACTTGCACGGAGATCCTCTGCCCCGGCTACCGGCTCGGCGACCGCCTGCTGCGTCCCGCCTATGTGGAGGTCACGGGGTCGGGCGGATCGGGGCCGGGCGGATCCTGAACGAACATGCGCAGCCACGCACGCTCAGCGCTGCCGCGCCCGGGCCTGCTCGTCCCGGCGGCGTCGGATCGCCTGGGCGACAGATTCGGGGTCGGGTACGGAGACGGCCAGGCGGGCGAACGGCGCGGACGGCCAGAGGTCCACGAGCACCACGGGAAGGTCCGCGCGTACCGCGACATAGTCCCGGCCGCCCGCGTGCTGCCACTCGCCCAGGCAGTACCGGCCCGGACTGCACCGGCCGGGCCGCGCACTGCCGCGCAGAGCGCGCCACCAGGTCGGTTCGACCCGTACGTCCTTGACGGCCGTCAGCGGTACGCGGAGCTCGCGGCGCCGGGCGAGGAGCCTCTCCCGTCCGCTCAGGCGGACGACGACGTCCTCTCGGTCGACGACCAGCCGGGCCATCGAAGTCACCTCCTCCGACAGCTTGCGTCCGTCTTCCGAGTACCCCTCCTCCGGCGGTGGCTGCGAATGGCTTCGAGAACGCGGGCACGGTCATCTCGGTCGACTTGGTCGGCTCGGTCAGCTCGCGGCCAGCGCCTCCGTAGGGGCCAGCCGGGCGGCCCGTACCGCCGGATAGAAGCCCGCCAGGCCGCCGATGACCAGCGTGGCGGCGACTCCGCCGGCCATCGCCCACACCGGTACGACGGTGGGCCAGCCCTGGTAGGACGCGTAACCGATGGTGACACCGATGCCCAGCAGTACTCCGCCGACACCGCCCAGCGCGGACAGCAGGATCGACTCGCACAGGAACTCGACCGCTCCCTGGAACCCGACCGACAACGCCCTGCGCCACAACATCCTCGGCGGCTGGCTCCGCATCTCCACGGGCATGGAGGCCGGCCAACCGATCCTCCACGTCTCCAACAGCGGCCCAGACATCCCCTACGAGCACATCGACACCCTGCTCCGCCCCTTCCAACGCCTGGAATCCCGCACCGGCACCCGCGAGGGCCACGGCCTGGGCCTCTCCATCGTCACCGCCATCGCCACGGCCCACGACGCCGAACTGACGGCGTGGCCGGGCCCCGAGGGCGGCCTGTCCGTCGCGGTGACGTTCCCTGCGGGGCGGGGACCGGCTGACTGAGCAGGCATTCGCTCTGTTCGGTTGTACTGGGCGGTCTGCCGCACTCTTCTTGACCGAAAGGCGTATCGACTCGCTCCCAGGTGGGCGCCGAGGCTCGTATCCCGTGCGTGCTCTCTGGCTGCCTGCGCTTCACCCCCGCACTCGGTGCTGATCGCTCTCTTCCCGCAGAAGGACGGCTAGCTTTCGGCTGAGCGCAGCATCCGCAGCACCTTGTTTCGTACGTCTGGGTTGGTCTCCGTAGATGCCAGACTGCTCAGGTCGCTCGCGAACATCGGAACAAGATCCGGGCACCTCTGCAGCGCCTCGACCGCTCGATACCGGACTCGCGAGCGTGAATCACCGAGCAAGATGCGCAGCGCTGAGTGGATTTTCGGGTCATCTCGCGCCTGAAGCGATGACTGCATGTGAGCTCCAAGTGCAATTGCGGCTCCCACGCGCTGTCCCGGCTCTTGGGAACGCGCAAAGGTGAGCACATCTTCTAATTCGAGTGAATTTGCCACCTGGGTAATTTCCTCTGCTACCTCTTGTCGCACATTCAGTGGCGTACCGTAGAAGCCAGAAGAAAGGGCGCGAAACTGCTCTTGAGCGATCCTGTGTGCTGTCTCTTTCACGGATTGGCGAAGCTGGTCAGTGTCGGCCGAATCTGCCTGATGGGCGAGGTTCTCAATCTCTCTCTGGGTTTCTCGAAATTTTGCCCTGAGTTCGATTCCGAATACTGATGCTGAAAGTTCTTCTCCTTCGCTGGACGCGCGGTTCAGGAAATCTCTGATGCTCCCTCTGAACAGCAATAGCGCGAAAACAAGCAGAGTCGGCCAAACGAGAGCCTGCAGGTAGTCAAGAGCTAACTTAGCTATGTTCATTTGACCTGGCACTTCCCCCCGTGACCGTCCGTGCAGACCCGTGCCCGTGCGTGCAGCGAACCACGGTCGATGGAAACTGACCAGACCAACGTGAACGCAGCCCGGCTCTGCCACGACGGGTGGGGTCGCCAGGGGCGGATGTGCCCCCTTGTTGACTCCTGTTAGGCGTGACACCGCCGTATCTGTCAGGGCTGCAGGAGACCGCCTCCTGCTCCGAACTGCCGCAGACGTGTAAGAGATTGGCGAAGCGGCGATCTCAGCTTGGGAAGCTTGTGATTGAGCGAGCGGAGGCACTACTGACCTGCGGCGGAGCGACGTCGGCGGCCAATGGGCCGTCGACTGGTTTCCCCGGTGTTCCTCGTATTTCTCCGCACGATCTGGCACGGCCGGCTGGGCGACCACAGACACAAGGCCATTGGCAGTGGCACGCGTGAGATTCCGCGCCAGAGGTGATCCAGGTCGATGTTCTCGCTGAGGAACACGACGGCCACGGGGGTAGCCGGATATCCGGATATGGGGCCTGGATCTGTCGTGATATACCCGGCGCGGCAACCAGCCCACTTCGTGAGGTTCAGCTCTGTCTTGGGGTTCGTGCCCGTTCTGCCGTGCGGCCTTGTTGCGTTCGTAGTCGATCTCCGAGTAGCCGCAGACTTCGCGGCTGTGTTGGGGAGACAAGTGTTGCAACTACCCTTTGAGCGCGCCGACACGGTGCGCAATAACGGACCAACTCATCGACTCCCTCCCATAGCATGCAAGCATGATCAAACCCATTGAACTCGTGATATTTGACTGTGACGGCGTTCTGGTGGACAGCGAGCGCATCGCGGTACGCGTGGACGCGTGGAGTCTGGCGTTGCTCGGCTGGCCGCTCAGCGAGGCCGAGATCGTCGAGCGCTTTGTAGGCCGCTCACACGCCGACATGATCGCCGAGGTCGAGAAGCACCTCGGCCACCGGCTCCGGGACGGATGGGAGGCGGAGCAGCACCGGCTGTATCACCAGGCCATGGAAGCCGAACTCGCCGCTGTTGACGGCGTGGTGGAAGCTCTCGACCAGATCCAGTTGCCCACCTGCGTAGCCTCCAGCAGCACCCATGACGGTCTTCGCCACACCCTGGGTCTGACCGGGCTGTACCCGCGCTTTGAAGGACGCATCTACAGCGCGGCGGAAGTGGCCCACGGCAAGCCGGCACCCGACCTCTTCCTCCACGCGGCACGGCAGATGGGATTCGATCCCGAGGTCTGCGCCGTGGTCGAGGACAGCCGCTACGGTGTGCAGGCCGCCCGCGCCGCCGGCATGCGGGTGTTCGGCTACTGCGGCGGGCTCACGCCGGCAGAGTGGCTGCACGGACCGGACACAGTGGTCTTTGACGACATGCGTGAGCTGCCGGCTCTCCTCGCCCAGACGTGATCCTCCGTGATCATTCCCGGCCGATTGCGAGAACGACGGAGCCCTGGCGCTTCTACCTCGTCCAGTGTGGTAGTTGCCATGATGGCGCGGGACAGCTGGTTGCGGCGTGAGGGGAACGGGGAGTCCGGCGTCTCGCATCTCGCAGATGCCGCGTACGCATCGGGCTGTTGCTGCGAGCATCCCGGTGGCCTCGGAGGGGTGCCACTCCAGGACCGAGCTGATTGGTTCCACGTCTTTCGCCGTAGAGGTGTGGGAGCCGAGGGTGCCGAGTAGGTCATCGAGCGAGAGTTCGCCGTCCAGGCCGGGCTGGTGGAGCCTGCTGGGGCGATACTGCATCACCTCAAGGAGCTGAGGCCGGGATCGGGCGGTCGATCCGAGATCCGGATCATCTTCGCCTTCGACCCGACGCGTTCGGCTCTCTTGCCCCTCGGGGGCGACAAAGCTGGAAACTGGGAGCGCTGGTACCGCGACAACAGTCCTCTGGCTGAACAGCTCTACCGCGACTACACCGGCGACACGGAGCCTGTACTCGGCCGGCGTGGATCCTGTCGAGGTGGAAGCCGGATCGCGCCGCCTTCTGGCGGAAGCCCGTGGACATCAACTGGCTGAGGCACGCAAGCAGTACGGGCTGGCCCAGAAGGACGTGGCGGCTCGCATGGGGGTGAGTATTGCCCGCGTGTCCCAGATTGAGCACGGCAAGGTTGCCACTCTCGATGTCGTCGCGCGCTATGTGGAGGCACTCGGCGGCAGGCTGGACTTGGTTGCCGATTTCGGTGACCACACGGGTACGTACGCCGGCGAGTGGAGACCAGGGCAGCGCGGCTGCGTAGCTGGCCCCAAAGGCTTGGGGTGGCACTGCGCGGCGAACCGTCGAAAGCGCCTTGGCTAATTAGCCAAGGTGCGGCTGTTCTCGGTGTTCCAGGAAGTGGCGGAGCCTGAGCCGCTGCGTGTGGTGCATCGGCAGTTCGGCCAGTTCAGCCGGCTGTACGAAGCGCAGTTCCGTGGACTCGTCGGAGATCGCGAGTTGGCCACCGACGACGCGAGCGGTGAAGCAGACGTTGAACTGACGGCGGACCTCGCCATCCGCGTACGCGATGATGTGCTTGGGATCGGTGTATGTGCCGACGAGGCCGGTGATCTGCACATCCAGGCCGGTCTCTTCCTTGACTTCGCGAACTGCCGTACCCGGCAAGGAGTCCGTCAGTTCCATGCCGCCTCCGGGCAATGCCCACAAGTCGTTGTCCCGCCGGCGCTGGAGCAGGATGCGCCCCTGCTCGTCGGTGACGACCGCTGAGGCCGCTACGACCATGCTGTTCGGCTTGGGCGCGTTCGGATCGTCGTAGTACTCGGTCCGTGTCACGGTCACCTTTCCTGCTGTACTGGCGTAGCTGCCGCCCACACCGCGTTGAAGGTCTCGGTGCAGGTCGCCGCAACGCGTCCCGGGTGGTACGCCGCGAAACGGCTGCGCATTTCGACCGCTGATGCCCGCTCCAGGGCCTCCGTCGCCGTGTGGCACGCGTGGTCCAACTTCCCTTGCTGGAGCTGGACTCGGGCAAGCCAGAAGGCGTGCAAGGCGCGCCTCCGCTGGTTGGTGCTCGCCACGGCCAGTCGCCGTCCCGCAGGGACGAAGTCACGCCCCACGTAACCTCTTCCCCGTGCCAGCCTCCCGCCTGCATCGCGTCGCCGTCCTCGTGCTCGAGGGAGCGAAGCCGCTCGATGTCGGCATTCCCGCGCAGGTTTTCACGACCCGCGCGAGCATGCCGTACGAGGTGCGGGTGTGTGGGGCGGCACCCGGTCTCGTGACCGGCGGCGACGGTCTGTCGTACTACGTCGCCCACGGCCTCGACGCGCTTGCGTGGGCCGACATCGTCTTCGTCCCCGGCTACCGGTTCCCGGATCGCGACGACCCGCCGCAGGCCGTCGTCGAGGCACTGATCGCCGCCCACGATCGGGGCGCGCGGCTCGCCGCCATCTCGACGGGCGCCTTCGCGCTCGCCGCCACGGGGCTGCTCGACGGCAGGCGCGCCACGACGCACTGGCACTACACGCGGGCACTCGCGGCCAGGCATCCGCTCGTCCAGGTCGACGAGAACGTGCTGTTCGTCGACGAGGGCAGCGTGCTCACCTCGGCCGGCGCCGCCTCCGGCATCGACCTGTGCCTGCACATCCTGCGCGGCGACCTCGGGGTGGCCGCGTCGAACCACGCGGCCCGGCGTCTGGTCGCGGCCCCCTACCGCAGCGGCGGCCAGGCCCAGTACGTGCCGCGCAGCGTCCCCGAGCCGCTCGGCGAGCGCTTCGGCGCCACCCGCGAGTGGGCGCTGCACCGGCTCGGCGAGCCCCTCAGCCTCGACATACTGGCGCGGCAGGCCGGGGTCTCGCCGCGCACGTTCTCGCGGCGCTTCGTCGAGGAGACCGGCTACACGCCGATGCAGTGGGTGATGCGCGCCCGCATCGACCTGGCCCGCGAACTGCTCGAGCGGTCGCAGCGCAGCGTTGAACAGATCGCCGCCGATGTGGGACTGGGTACCGGCGCGAATCTGCGCCTGCACTTCCAGCGCATCCTCGGCACCACACCGGGCGAGTACCGGCGCACCTTCACCCGGGGTGAGTAACCCGCCCGGCACCGCGTGGCCGCATGGCCGCATGGCGGGATCCTTTTGAACCGTGGCGATCCCGCCACTGTCAGCGGCGCGAGCCGCGGGCGAGCCTGGTGGCGAGGGAAGGGACATCACTCATGACTCGCATCGCCATCAATGGATTCGGCCGCATCGGACGCAATGTGCTGCGCGCACTGCTCGAACGCGACAGTGCTCTCGAGGTCGTCGCCGTCAACGACCTGACGGAGCCCGCCACTCTCGCCCGGCTGCTCGCCTACGACAGCACGGCCGGCCGGCTCGGGCGTCCGGTGACCGCCGACGGGGACGCCCTCGTCGTCGACGGCCGCCGGATCACGGTGCTGGCCGAGCGTGAACCGGCGCAGCTGCCGTGGGCCGAACTCGGGATCGACATCGTCCTCGAAGCCACCGGCCGCTTCACGTCGGCCAAGGCCGCTCGCGCCCACCTCGACGCGGGGGCGAAGAAGGTTCTCGTCAGCGCGCCGTCGGACGGCGCCGACGTCACGCTCGCGTTCGGGGTCAACACCGACGCGTACGACCCGGACCTGCACACGATCGTCTCGAACGCCTCCTGCACCACCAACGCGCTGGCGCCGCTCGCCTCGGTCCTCGACGAACTCGCCGGTATCGAACACGGGTTCATGACGACGGTGCACGCCTACACGCAGGAGCAGAACCTTCAGGACGGTCCGCACCGCGACGCCCGTCGCGCCCGGGCCGCCGGCGTCAACATCGTGCCGACCACGACCGGCGCCGCCAAGGCGATCGGCGTGGTGCTGCCGAACCTCGACGGCAAGCTGTCGGGTGACTCGATCCGCGTACCGGTGCCGGTGGGTTCGATCGTCGAACTCAACACGACCGTCTCCGGCGACGTGACGCGCGACGACGTGCTGGCGGCGTACCGCGCAGCGGCGGAGGGGCCGCTCGCCGGCATCCTCGAGTACTCGGACGACCCGCTCGTGTCGTCCGACATCACGGGCAATCCCGCCTCGGCGATCTTCGACTCGGCCCTCACCCGCGTCGACGGCCGCCACGTCAAGGTGGTCGCGTGGTACGACAACGAGTGGGGCTTCTCGAACCGCGTGATCGACACGCTCGAACTCCTCGCCACCCGCTGACCGGACGCCGGGGCAGTCCCCCGCCTCCGGTCCCGGCGCCCGTACCAGTTACCGGCGACGTGACTCGGGAGCCGCCGAAGACCGACTCGGACGGAAGCCGACTGAGACGGAAGCCGACCGAGGCGGACAACGTCGAAGGGCCCCACCGCGAACGGTGGGGCCCTTCGACATCGTGCCCGGTGAGGCACTGGCGGAGTATACGAGATTCGAACTCGTGAAGGGATTGCCCCCACCACGCTTTCCAACTGTGTTGGTGGGTTGTTGGGGTGGGCCGATCACGGAGGGGCCGAACTGGCCTTGCCCGCCGACTTCGGGCGACTTCCGGGTTCGGGGCAGTCGAGTGTTCAGCCGGCGCCCCAGAAGGCGTCCTCGGCCTGCTGGTCGGCGGAGAAGAGCCACACCTCCGCGATCTTGTCGCCCTCGACCCTCAGCACGTCAACCCCCTCCATCGACATCTCATTGCCGGCGCGCTTGGCCGAGAAGTGGATGGGGATCGCGACCAGCGCGCCGTTGACCATGGGGTCGCCGGTCAGCTGGAGTTCGAAGGTTCCCTCGGTGGCGGCCATCTGGGCGGCGAACATCTCGCCCACCGCAGCGCCGCCGCTGTGGGTGCCGGAGACCGCGTTGTCGCCGGGCTGATGCCACACGATGTCGTCCGCGAACAACCCCGCGACAGCGGCGAAGTCCTTGGCGGACACCGCGTCGACGTAGCGGCGGGCGACGGCGAGCGTGTTGGACTCCATGGTGATGCCCTCTTTCATCGGATACTTGCTGCTGGAGCCCTATACTCACCATCGGTAACCAGTCACCTCAACGTAACCAATGGGCCGGTGTGACGCATGCCACAGCATCCGGATTTCAATGTGATGACCGCGACCTGCCCCTCCCGCACGTCGCTGGCCCGCATCGCCAACAAGTGGACCGCCATGGTCGTCATCGCCCTCAGCAGCGGCAGGATGCGCTTCCGCGACCTGCGCACCACCGTCGACGGCATCAGCGCCAAGGTCCTCACCGACACCCTGCGGGACCTCGAACGCGACGGCCTCGTCACCCGCCACGTCTACGCCGAGGTGCCGCCCCGGGTCGAGTACGAGCTGACCCTGCTGGGACGCACGCTGCACATGCCCCTGGAGGCACTGGGCCGCTGGGCCGAGGAACACATCGAAGAGGTGCTCGCGGCGCGCGAGGACTACGACGCCCGTCGCTGATCTCTCAAGGAACAGCACCCCGTCGTTGACGAGGTGCGCTCGGACCACCTCATGCGATGTGTTCCCCTGCGTGGCAGCTCAGTTGCCGGATCGCTCGGCGAGGGTGTGCGCGACGAGGGCGTTGGCGTGACCGTGGCCCAGCCCGTGCTCGGCCTTGAGCCAGTTCACGAGCTCCATGTGCTTGGTCAGAGGCGAGGAGCGGATCAGGTCCTTCCACTCCGCAATCGGGCGACCGTACTTCTTCTCGATGGAAGGGAAGTAGCTGGCAGGGCCCTTCACGGCGTCAGTCATGTCAGTCATCCTGTCTGTCCGTTGTGGCTTCGGTGCCGTCGCTGGTAGGACCAAGGGGGCACGAACGGAATCATCGGTCGATGAAGGTGAGCTGCATCACACCTCCTGCTCGCCGATGTGCGGGGGCAGGTCGAAAAGCGGGAACAGCCGCTCGGTGTCCCGGAAGACATGGATGTCGGTGATCCGGTCCCCGGAGATGTCGACGACCTGAAGGGCCCAGGGCTCGAATCCCGCTCCGGTGACGCTGGGCCGGTACTGGCCGAAGGCCGGCGAGCCGTTCGCCACGGTGGGGAGCAGCCGGGATCCCCGGCAGCCGACGGCGGGTCCGGTCAGCCATGCCTGGATGTCGGAGACGCCTCGCATCCACAGGGCGTATGGCGGCAGAGACATGGTGGCGTCCACATGCAGCAGCATGCTCAGCTCCTCCATGTCGAAGCTGGAGAAGGCCGCGGCATACCGCTTCGCCAGTGCCCGCTGAACGGCGTCGGGCGACCGCACCGCCGTGTCGCCGGTCGCTTCGCGGCGGGCGGCCAGTGTGGCGCGGGCGCGCTGGAGCGCGCTGTTGACCGAGGCGACGGTACAGCCGTGCAGGTCTGCGACTTCGCGTGCCGAGAAGTCCAGGACTTCCCGGAGGAGGAGGGTCGCGCGCTGCTTGGACGGCAGGTGCTGCAGTGCGGCGATGAAAGCCAGGCGTACGGATTCGCCCGCTTCGGCTGCCTCTGCCGGGTTGGCCGGCGTGTGGGCCAGAGCGGTCGGGCACGGTTCGATCCACAGGCTGACGTCCAGCGGAGAGCCTGGTGAGGTGGCGCCGCTGGTCGGGGCGGAGAAGTCCATCGGACGAGCCCGGCGCTTACCGGCGGCGAGAGTGTCGAGGCAGACGTTGGTGGCGATGCGGTAGATCCACGACCGTAGTGACGACCGTTCCTCGAACCGGTCGAGGCCGCGCCACGCCCGGACCATGGTCTCCTGCACGGCATCTTCCGCATCGAAGACCGAACCCAGCATTCGGTAGCAGTAGCCGATCAGCTCGGTCCGGTGCGCCTCCAGCCGGAGCGCCACCGATTCGTGACCGGGTCCGACAGCGCCGACTTCCAGACCACTCATCCCCGCCCCCTGGTGTCCACAGCATGCGCAGTATGCGTCCTGCGGCACAGGCACAGGCGCAGGCACCGGCCGTGACCGCGGAGCGGCGCATTCTGCCCGGGCAGGACAACTTCCGCCATAAAAGGTACGTGAGGCCCAGAGCGAAGGTGGAGTGCCAGTCATCGCCGGTGAAGGGGCCGTGGGAGGCGGGGGCGGGAGAGTGATCGGCG
Source organism: Streptomyces scabichelini (assembly GCF_011045015.1). GTDB lineage: Bacteria > Actinomycetota > Actinomycetes > Streptomycetales > Streptomycetaceae > Streptomyces > Streptomyces scabichelini. Next base: position 46,864 of record NZ_JAAKZY010000052.1, read on the forward strand.
TTGGCCTGCAGCCCTGACCATCGAGGGCCCCGCTCTTCATGGCGGCCTCTTCGCGGCGACCCCCTGGACGATCTTCGCGGCGACCCTCTGGACGATGCCGCGGCCGCCGGGCACCGCTGACACGGCACGGCACGGCCAGGGCTCCGCCGACACGGCACCCCCCGTCCCACCCGGCGCCGAGCCGCACGATACGGCGATAATGGCTTACGTCCTGGGAGCGGCGGCCCGAGGTGAGCGGACCGCGGGCCGCAGACCGGTGGACCTCCGCGAGAGCGAGATGAGCGATCATGGACCAGCGCATCGCCGCCGGCCGGGCGACGCGGCCGCTCGGAGATGTGGTCGGCGAGGCGCTCACGGCGCGCGTCACCGTCGATGAAGGCGGCGCGGTGACCGGGTGGAACGCGGGGGCAGAGCAGTTGCTCGGGTACTCGGCGGCCCAGATCCTGGGGCGACCGGCGGCCGATCTGCTGGCCGAGGCGATCCCCGCGGAGGACCTGCCACCTTTTGCGGACCTGCCGAGATGGCACGGGAAGGTCTCCGTCCGGCACCGCGACGGCCGACGCCTCGAGATCAAGGTCATCGCGCACCACAGGACACCGGAGACCGGCACCCGCGAGTGGTTCCTGGTCTCCCCGCTGACCGGGCAGAAGCCCCTGCCGGATGACGAAGCCCTCGTGAGCTGGAGCTTCGCCCAGTCTCCTTGCTGCGCGCTGGCGCTCTACGACACCGGGCTCCGGCTGCGGCGGGCCAACGAGGAGATGGAACGGTCCGTGGCCCTCACCGAGGACGACATGCGCGGACTGCGCGTCAACGAGATCGTGGATAACCCGGCCGGTGAGCTGGCGGAACAGAGCATGACGCGCGTACTGGAGACCGGTGAGCCGCAGTACAACGAGAACTTTCTGCGCGCCCCCGGTGAGAAGCGCGAGCACGCCTGGTCTGTCTTTCTGTCGCCGCTGCGGGACCGGGCGGGCGAGCTGCACGGTGTCTGTCTCTCCGCCCACGACATGACGGAACAGCACTGGGCCCGCAAGCGGCTCCAGCTGATCGCCGAAGCGGGCCGGCGCATCGGCAGCACCCTCGATGTGATGCGTACGGCGCAGGAACTGACGGACGTGATGGTCCCGGAACTCGCCGACTTCGCCAGCGTCGACCTCCTGACCTCCCTCGACGATCTGGATGATCTGCACGATCTGCATGAGCCGCCCCCGGACGGCGTGACGACGGCCGGCCCTGTCCTGCTGCGGCGTGTCGCCCACCAGTCCCTGACTCCGGGCGTCCCGGAGACGGTCGTCGCCCTGGGCGACGTGGACGAGTACCCGGAGGGTTCCGCACCGGTCGAGACTCTCCGGTCGGGACGGGCCACGCTGCGCGAGATGAACGACGCCGAGATCGCCAAGGTGACCGCCCGCGATCCGGTCCGGTCCGCCCGGGTCCGCGAACTCGGGATCCACTCGGTGATGGCGGTGCCCCTGTCGGCACGCGGAACCACTCTGGGCGTCGCCGTCTTCGTGCGCTACCGGCATCCCGAGGTCTTCCAGCAGGACGACCTGGTACTGGCCGAGGAACTGGTGGCCCGTGCGGCCGTCTGCATCGACAACGCCCGCCGCTACACCCGCGAACGCGGTACGGCGGTGATGCTGCAGCGCAGCCTGCTGCCCCAGCGGCTGCCCGAACAGGCGGCGGTGCAGGTCGCCTCCCGCTACCTCCCGGCCGGCGCACACGCAGGCGTGGGCGGCGACTGGTTCGACGTGATCCCGCTGTCCGGGGCCCGGGTGGCACTGGTCGTAGGCGACATCGTCGGCCACGGCCTCCACGCCTCCGCGACCATGGGCCGCCTGCGTACGGCCGTACGCACCCTCGCCGACATCGACCTGCCCCCCGACGAACTGCTCACCCACCTCGACGACCTGGTCGCCCGCCTCTCCACCGAGTCGGGGAGCGACCAGCCGGCCGGCTGGTACCCGGAGACCGGCGGCGAGGTCGGCGCGACCTGCCTCTACGCCGTGTACGACCCGATCTCCCGCCGCTGCTCACTGGCCCGGGCGGGACACCCGGTACCGCTCGTGGTGAGCCCCGACGGCACCGCCGAACTCGTCGACCTCCCGGCGGGCCCTCCGCTGGGCCTGGGCGGCCTGCCCTTCGAGGCGGCCGAGATCGACTTGGCCGAGGGCAGCCTGCTAGCCCTCTACACCGACGGCCTGGTCGAATCCCGTGACCGCGACATCGACGACGGCGTCCACCGGCTCGGCCAACTGCTCACCCGGCAGGCGCCCTCCCTGGACGCCTTGTGCGACACGGTGCTCGCCGATCTCCTGCCCCAGCGCCCGGCCGACGACGTCGCACTTCTCCTCGCCCGCACCCGCGCACTCGACGCCTCCCAGGTCGCCACCTGGGACGTACCGGCCGATCCCTCCGCCGTCGCCCAGACCCGCAAGGACGCGGTGGCACAGATCGAGGCCTGGGGGCTGGACGACGCCGCCTTCGTCACCGAGCTGGTCGTCAGCGAACTCGTGACGAACGCCATCCGCCACGCCGAGCCCCCCATCCAACTCCGCCTGATCCACGAAAACACCCTCATCTGCGAGGTCTCCGACGGCGGCAGCACCGCTCCCCACCTGCGCCGCGCCCGCACGTACGACGAGGGCGGCCGCGGCCTCCTCCTCGTCGCCCAGCTGACCCAGCACTGGGGCACCCGCCAGACCACCAACGGCAAGACCATCTGGGCGGAACAGACCCTCGAGCCGCCCCCGCCCGGCCAATCCCCCTGACAGCTCATGCCCGAGCTGCCAGACGTCGAGGGATTCCGGAAGGTGCTCGAGTCATGCGCGACGGACAGGCTCATCCAACGCGTCGACGTGCGTGACGCAGGTGTGTTGCACGGAGTGAGCGCATGGCGGCTGCGCGACGCGCTGGAAGGCCGGCGCTTCACCAGGCCGGAGCGGCACGGGAAGTGGCTGCTCGCCCGCACCGGCGACGGCCCCACCCTCCTGCTGCACTTCGGCATGACCGGCCGGCTGGTCTGCGCCCCTCCCGACGAGGCGCCCGCTCCCCACGACCGCGTCCTGTTCACCGTCGGCGACGACCGCCAACTCCGCTACCGCGACCAGCGCAAGCTCCAGGGACTCTGGCTGGCCGACGACGACTCCGCCGTCGTACGGCTGCTGGACCGACAGGGCCCCGACGCGCTGTCCGTGGACCGCAAAGAGTTCGAGGCCGCGCTCGCCGTACGCCGCGGCCGCGTCAAGACCGTCCTCACCGACCAGTCCGTCCTCGCCGGACTCGGCAACCTGCTCGCCGACGAGATCCTGTGGCGGGCGAGGCTGAGCCCGGCCAGCCGCGCGAGCGACCTCACCGAGGCCGAACGCCGCCGCCTGTACGCCCACATGCGGCGCACCTTGCGTTCCGCGGTCGCCGCCGGCTGCGTACCACCCCACAACTCCTGGCTCACCGGCCACCGCGACGACCCGTCCCCGACCTGCCCACGCTGCGGCAGCCCCCTGCACCGGTCCCGCATGGCGGGCCGCAGCACGCTTTGGTGCCCACGGTGCCAGTGACTGGCCCTCACCCCCCACACGCACAGACAGCGTTCGAGGGCGGGTGCGGCGACCGTCAGCCTGCGCCCTCAGTCTCAGACCCCTCAGTTTCAGATCCCTGAGTCTCAGATCCCTGAGTCTCAGACCCCTCAGCCTCAGATCCTTCAGTCTCAGATCCCTCATCCTGAGATCCCTCGGTCTGGGAATCCTCACTTCGGGACCCCTCGCCCTCACTCTGGGATCCCTCTCTCGGAGAGCCCTCCATGTGGCCCTTCATGTGGCCCTTCATGTAGCCCTCCGTGTGAGAGCCGGGCTTGTGGGAGCCCTCACCCTGGGAATTGCAGTGGTCCTGCTCCTTGGTGGGCTTCACAGGCCCGAGCAGGACAGACCAAAGGATGCTGTCAAGGCCATGGTTCGTCTTGACGGACACTGCGCATCTGTCCCGGTCAGACGCTGCCGCGGCGTGCGCCGTGGCAGCTGAGGCGGAGGCCACGGCTGCTGTGAGGCCGATGACGGCTGCAGCAGCCGAGTGCGCGAGGGACCGGTGCAGAGAGTGCGATCGCGAAGTCTTCATGATCACACTGTGAGCGGAGTGAACTCCGGGAGGAAGGCTGACAGCCCCTTGCACAGGCAACTCGACCCGATCGTGTGACCCGTCGTCTGATCGTCGACAGGGCAGGGTGAGGAGAAAACAGCTGCTCAGGGCTGACGTCGCCCGATCAAGCGCTCGGCGCAACGAAACGCAACAGACGCAATAGAGGCAACAGCGGAATCGGGACACGCACTCATCCGGGTGATCAAGGAGTGCGGGGGATGACGGACGAGGTGGCGTCCGGCCCGACCGGCCGGCGGCGCTCCGTCTGCCGACCGTCTCTGCCGCCTGTGCGCCGGCCAGGGCCCGAGGGTGCAGGTTGGTCATACCCTCCTGGCGACGATGGTGTCCGCGAGGAGCTTCTCCAACGTCGAAGGGCCCCACCTCGCGGTGGGGCCCTTCGACGTATTGCCCGGTGAGAGCAATGGCGGAGGATACGAGATTCGAACTCGTGAGGGGTTGCCCCCAACACGCTTTCCAAGCGTGCGCCCTAGGCCTCTAGGCGAATCCTCCGCCGGAAACATTACAGGACGGTGGGGAGTGGTCGCGAACTCGTTCGTGCCGGTCAGATCCTGTACCCTGTGCGGAGCCCCTCACGCGGCGCTATCTGACTGAACTCCCCCAGGGCCGGAAGGCAGCAAGGGTAGGTCGGCTCTGGCGGGTGCGTGGGGGGCGCTTGCGTTCCCGGGGGCCCGGGGCGCCCCCCGGGTGGTCGTACGGGGCAGGCGTTCCCGGGGGGCTGGGGCCGCCCCCCGGTGGCCGTACGGGCAGGCGCTTCGGGGGAGCTTCCCAGGGTTTGTCCTGCGGGCGGTTCGGGTTGTCAGTGGGCGCCTATAACCTCGTATGCGTGTCGTCTCTCGCGCTGTACCGCCGTTATCGCCCGGAGTCGTTCGCCGAGGTCATCGGGCAGGAGCATGTCACCGACCCGCTGCAGCAGGCGCTACGGAACAACCGGGTCAATCACGCGTACCTGTTCAGCGGGCCGCGCGGGTGCGGAAAGACGACCAGTGCGCGGATCCTGGCGCGTTGTCTGAACTGCGAGCAGGGTCCGACGCCCACGCCGTGCGGGGAGTGCCAGTCCTGCCGGGACCTGGCGAGGAACGGGCCGGGGTCCATCGACGTCATCGAGATCGACGCCGCCTCGCACGGTGGTGTGGACGACGCGCGTGACCTGCGGGAGAAGGCCTTCTTCGGGCCGGCCAGCAGTCGGTACAAGATCTACATCATCGACGAGGCGCACATGGTCACCTCGGCGGGGTTCAACGCCCTGCTGAAGGTGGTCGAGGAGCCGCCGGAGCACCTCAAGTTCATCTTCGCCACGACCGAGCCCGAGAAAGTCATCGGGACCATCCGGTCGCGGACCCACCACTACCCGTTCCGGCTCGTGCCGCCGGGGACCTTGCGGGAGTACCTGGGCGAGGTCTGCGGGCGCGAGGGCATCCCCGTCGCGGACGGGGTGCTTCCGCTTGTTGTGCGGGCCGGAGCCGGGTCCGTACGTGACTCCATGTCCGTCATGGATCAGTTGCTGGCCGCGGTCGGTGCGGACGGTGTGACGTATGCCATGGCGACCTCGCTGCTCGGGTACACGGACGGGTCGCTGCTCGACGCCGTCGTGGAAGCCTTCGCGGCGGGGGACGGGGCCGCTGCCTTCGAGGTCGTGGACCAGGTCATCGAGGGGGGTAACGATCCGCGGCGGTTCGTCGCGGATCTGCTGGAGCGGCTCAGGGACCTGGTGATTCTGGCGGCGGTGCCCGACGCCGGTGAGAAGGGGCTCATCGACGCTCCCGCCGACGTCGTGGACCGGATGCGGACTCAGGCCGGTGTCTTCGGTGCGGCCGAGTTGAGCCGGGCCGCCGACATCGTCAATGACGGCCTTACGGAGATGAGGGGGGCCACCTCGCCCCGGCTTCAGCTCGAGTTGATCTGTGCGCGGGTGCTGTTGCCCGCGGCGTACGGCGATGAGCGGTCGGTCATGGCCCGGCTCGATCGCCTGGAGCGAGGGGTCAACTTCACGGGGGCCGGGGCCGGGCCTGCCATGGGCTACGTGCCTGGACCTGATGTTCATGGTGGTGCACAGGGGGCCTCCGCGGCGGCGCCTTCTGTTCCGCCTGTTCCGCCTGTTCCGCCGGGTGGCGGACCGGAGGCGGCTCGGGCGGCGGTGAGGGGGCCGGGACCTTCTGCTCCTGGTGCCGGCGGGTCACGGGAGGCAGGACCCGGACCGGGACCGGCTCCGGCCTCGACTCAGGCCGCGCCCGCCGCACCGCCCCCCGAGCAGCCGCCACCGGCATCTGCGCCCGCTCCTGCCAACGGGGGAACACCCGGCGCCTGGCCCACCACGACGACTGCGGGCAGCGGTCGCCGACCCGGTGGCTGGCCGACAGCGGCGCCCGCGGGCGGGGGCCAGACCCCGGCCGCGTCCGCATCCCCCACTGCTCCGGCCTCGACCGGCCCGACGCCTGCGGTTTCATCCGCTCCCGCGGTTCCACCGGCTCCTGCCGGCTCTGCTGCTCCTGCCAACCCTCCGGCTTCCGCGAGCGGTGGGCTCGATCCCCGCATGCTGTGGCCGAACATCCTTGAGGCGGTGAAGAACCGGCGCCGTTTCACCTGGATCCTGCTCAGTCAGAATGCGCACGTGGCGGGTTTCGACGGTACGACCCTCCAGATCGGCTTCGTGAACGCGGGGGCGCGGGACAACTTCGCGAGCAGCGGCAGTGAGGACGTACTGCGGCAGGCATTGATCGAGCAGTTCAACGCGCAGTGGAAGATCGAGGCGGTCGTCGACACGTCGGGGGGTTCGGCGCCGCCGCCCCCATCGACCGGGTCGACCGGGTCGACCGGGTCCGGATTCGGCGGTGGTTACGGCTCCGGGGGCACCGCCGCTCCGACCGCGCCCCGTCCTTCCGCGC
>NZ_JAAKZY010000053.1 GCF_011045015.1 Streptomyces scabichelini
GGGTGGGGCTGGGGAAGGAGCCCGCCGCAGGCGCCCCCCTAGCCCAGAATCCCCCGGTCGTACCCCACCGCCACCGCCGCCGCCCGGTCCTTGACACCCAGCTTGGCGTAGAGGTGGGTGAGGTGGGTCTTGACCGTGGCCTCGCTGATGAAGAGGACGCGGGCTATCTCTCGGTTGGACGTGCCCTTGGCGACCAGGGCGAGAACCTCGCGTTCCCGTGCGGACAGCGGCTCGTTGGCCGGGGCCCGGACCGCCGAGACCAGACGGGACGCCACCGCCGGCGACAGGACCGTACGGCCCTCCGCAGCCGCGCGTACCGCGGTGAACAGTTCGTCCCTCGGTGCGTCCTTCAGCAAGTACCCCGTCGCGCCCGCCTCGATCGCGGAGAGGGTGTCGGAGTCGGTGTCGTACGTCGTCAGGACCAGGACCTTCGCGCGAGCACCCCGGCGGGCCAGCTCCGCGATGGCCTCGACGCCGTTGCCGCCGGGCATGCGGAGGTCCATCAGGACGACGTCCGGGTCCAGGGACCGCGCCAGGGCCACGGCCTCGACCCCGTTCGACGCCTCGCCCAGCACCACGAACCCCGCTGCGGACTCGAACATGCCGCGCAGCCCGTCCCGTACGACGGGATGGTCGTCGACGATGAGGAGGGTGATGGCGGCGTCATCGGTCATGGCGCACCAACGGTACGCGAGCCGACACCGCCGTACCGTGCCCCGGTTCGGATTCGACGGTCAGCGACCCGGCGATGCGTTCGGCGCGGGCGCGCATTCCGTCGAGGCCGAAGCCGCCGTGGCCGTTGCGGGAGGGGAGGGCGAGAGGGTCGAAGCCGCAGCCGTCGTCGCGTACGTCGAGGACGACCTCGTTGCCCATGAAGGAGAGGGTGACGCCGAGGCGGCCGGCGCGGGCGTGCCGGGAGGCGTTGGACAGGGCCTCCTGGACGATGCGCAGCAAGGTCGCCGAGACCTCCTCGTGCAGGTGCTCGGCGGTGCCCGTGGTCGTGAACTCGGCGCGTACGCCCGTCCGTTCGCCCCACTCGGCGACCGTCTTCTTCAGCGCCTGGGGCAGCCCGTCGTGCTCCAGGGCGACGGGCGCGAGGTTCTGCACGGAGCGGCGGGCCTCGCCGAGGCTGTGGCGGGCGAGGGCGGAGGCGCGGTCGAGGTGGGTGCGGGCGGTCGGCAGGTCGGGGGCGTTCGCGACGACCTGGAGTTGGGCGATGATGCCGGTCAGGCCCTGGGCGATGGTGTCGTGGATCTCGGCGGCGAGCCGCCGCCGCTCGTCGGCGACGCCCGCTTCCCTTGCCTGGACGAGGAGTTGGGCGTGGAGGGCGGCGTTTTCGTCGAGGGCCTGTTGCAACGCGGTGTTGGTGCGCTCGAGTTCGGTGATGGTGGCGGCCCGGGCCTCGGAGCGGATCTCCTCCTGTTCGGAGAGGTGGGCGAACACCATCAGAATCGCGTTGTTGGCGACCAGGAGCCCGGCGAACACCGCCCACTGGATCCCGTTCTTCGGCGGCAGTCCGCCGGACTGCGAGCCGGCCATGACGATCGAGGTGAGGAACAGCGCGAGCCGCTGCCGACGTCTGCCCGGGATCAGCTTGTCGGCGTCGAAGTAGCCCATGACCGCGTAGAACGCGCAGAACGGGTTGATCCAGGTGAGGACGAAGGCGATCACCCAGCGCGCGATGTAGTACGTCGTCCCGGTCCGGGTGGGGACCAGTCCGCGGTCGGGCCGGCGGTGGCGGGTCCGGTCCCACCACACCTGGAGCCCAAGAGCGGCGATGACCAGGACCCCGCCCACGGCCCACTCCACGGGACTGCCCAACAGCTCGGCGGTGACGGCCGAGAGGGCTGTGGAGATACCGAGCAGCCCGTACGGACCCCAGGTGTGGAACTGCTCCCACCGCTTCTCGATCTGCCGGTCCTGATTGTCCGCCGCGGTCATCTCCCCAGTCTGCACGGCTCGCCGCCTACTCCCAGCGGAACCAGCGCGCGGCCGCCGCCGTGAGCAGCACCGTCCAGGCGACGAGCACCCCCAGGTGGTCCCAGCTCGGCCAGTCCCCCGCCGCCGCCTCGTTCAGGGCCTGCGCGGCGGCGCCGAACGGGGTGAACTCGACGACGCGGGCGAGGACGTCCGGCATGGTCTGGACGGGCAGGTAGACACCCGCGCAGAACATGCTCGGGAAGAACACCGCGGTGCCGACGGCGGTCGCGACCTTCGAGGTGCGCGCGAGCGCCGACAGCAGGGCGCCCAGGGCGAGGGCGACGGCCACGGCGAGCAGCAGCGCCAGTACGTAACCGAGGGGCTGGCGCGGCAGGTGCACGTCGAACACGATCCGGCCCACCGTGAGCGCCAGCAGCGCCGACAGCAGGGCGGCGGCGCCGTGCAGCCCCATGTGCGCGGACAGCAGCGCGCTCGGGCGCACCGGAGTCGTCGACATACGGCGCAGGATGCCACGCTCGCGATAGCCGGTGATGCCCGGCGGCAGGGACTGCAGACCGGCCACGATCATGCCGAGGAGCACGGTCACCGGTACGTACGTGTCGATGAGCCGGATGCCGCCGAGCTCCTCCTGGGCGGTCCGGAACGACGGGATGCTCCCGAGGATCACCAGCAGCAGGGTGGGGAACGCAAAGATCCAGAAGTGGGCCCCGGGTTCACGGCTGAAGAGCCGGGCCTCGGCCTTCAGGACGGCGGTGCTGCTCATCGTGCGACTCCCGTCAGATCGAGGAACGCGTCGTCCAACGTGGCGTCGGTGACGCGGAGTTGATGGGCGGTGATGTGCTGCCGGGCGAGCATCGTGATGACGGCGTTGACGGTCTCGTCGGTGCCGCCGAGCGTGATCCGGCCGTCCTTGGACTCGACGGAGGCCACGGCGGGCAGCGCGGCCAGCTCGTGTTCGTCGAGCGGCGCCGAGGGCGTGAAGCTGATGACGGTGGAGTTCGCGGCGCGGCTGATGAGTCCCTGGGGTGTGTCCAGTGCGGCGATCCGGCCCTGGTCGATGACCGCGATCCGGTCGCACAGCCGCTGTGCCTCCTCCATGAAGTGGGTGACCAGGAGGACGGTGACGCCGTTCGCGCGGATCTCCTCGATGAGTTCCCAGGTGTCGCGGCGGGCCCGCGGGTCGAGGCCGGTGGTCAGCTCGTCGAGCACGACGACCCTCGGATCGCCGATCAGCGCGAGCGCGATGAACAGGCGCTGCTTCTGGCCGCCGCTGAGCTTCCCGAAGCGGGTGTCCAACTTGGCGGTGATGCCCAGGCGTTCGGCGAGCGGGCGCCAGTCGGCGGGGCTCGGGTAGAAGGAGGCGTACAGCTCCAGCGCCTCGCGGACGGTGAGTTTCTCCTGGAGTTCGCTCTCCTGGAGCTGGGCGCCGAGGACGCGGCTGACGGCTTCGTGGTCGGCGACGGGGTCGAGGCCGGTGACGCGTACGCGGCCCGTGTCCGGGATCCGCAGGCCTTCCACGCACTCGACGGTGGTCGTCTTTCCGGCTCCGTTCGGGCCGAGGATGCCGAAGATCTCCCCCTCCTCCACGGCGAAGGAGACACCGTCGACGACGGCCCTGCCGCCGTACGACTTGCGCAGTCCGGTGACTTCGATGACGGGTTCGGTGGTCATGCTCCGAGGGTCCCGGGCGCCGGGGTGCCGCACATCGGCCGTCTCGCTCGAAGGGGCATCGACCGATCGGTTGATGCGGGAGTACGACTCCGCGGGGTCCGGTGCGGTACCGCGCCCCTTTAGGGGCGCGGGGCTGTATCAATGTGCGGCTCCGCCGCGTGGGCGCGCGACCAGCCCCCACCGGCCCGCACCCGCGGCGGAGCCCGCATATCGCCACAGCATCACCGCACCTCCAGCGGAGCGTCTCCGCAGGCCGGGCCGGTCCTAGGACCAGCGGACCAGCGCAGGTCCGGCCAAAACTCGGTGGGCTCTGTCAGTGCCGATCCGTAGGCTCACTCATGATGGCCACCACACCCGCAGTCACCAAGGACAAGGACCTCCCCGACCCATCCACGCCGGCCGGCCCTCCCGACGGCGACCGTTCCGTCGTACGGATTCTGCTGCGCCTGTGGCCGTACGTACGGCCTGTACGGGCCCGGCTGTTCACGGCGGCGTTCGTCGCGATCGTCGCGTCGTGCACCGGGCTGGTGATCCCGCTCGTCCTGAAGTGGCTCGTGGACGGGCCGGTGGCCGACCGCGACACGGGCGGGGTGTGGCTCGGCGCGCTGTACCTGTTGCTGCTCGGGCTCGCCGAGGCGCTGCTCTTCGGGCTGCGGCGGTGGCTGGTGGCACGGCCGCTGGCCGGTGTCGAGGCGTCGATGAGAGCGGATCTGTACCGGCATCTTCAGCGGCTGCCGGTCGCCTTCCACGACCGCTGGGCCTCGGGCCAGCTGCTGTCGCGGGGCACGACGGATCTGATGCTGCTGCGCATGTTCCTGGCCTTTCCGCTGACGTTCCTGCTGGTCAACGGCGTGACCATCGTCGTCGGCGTCCTCATCATGCTGGCGCAGGACTGGACGCTCGGTCTGGTGATACTGGGGCCCGCCGTGCCCGTGATCGTCGTGTGCGTCGTCTTCGAGAAGCGGTACGCCGACGTGGCGCGGCTCGCGCAGGACCAGGTGGGCGATCTGACGACGGTCGTCGAGGAGAGCGTCCTCGGGATCAGGATCATCAAGGGGTTCGGGCGGCACCGCAGCCAGGCGCGGAACTTCCGGGAGCTGTCCCGGACCCTGCGCGGCACCGAGCTGCGCAAGGCCCGGCTGCTCGCCGCGATCTGGGCTGTCATAGTGACGCTGCCCGAGCTGGCCATCGGGGCGGCGCTCGTCCTCGGGACCGTGCAGGTCGCGGACGGCGCGCTGTCCGCGGGAACGCTCGTCGCCTTCCTCTCCACCGCACTGGCGCTGCGCTGGCCGGTCGACTCCATCGGGTTCCTGCTGGCCATGACCCAGGAGGCGGCGACGGCGACGGAACGGTATTTCGAGGTGATGGATTCGGAGCCGGAGAGTACGGAGAGTACGGCCGTGTCCTCGGGGAGTACGGAGCGTACGGCTGTGCCCTCGGGGAGTACGTCACTGTCCAAGGACGCCCCGGTGGACGCCGCCGCGGACGCCCCTGTGGGCGGCCAGGGCGGTCTCCGGTTCCACTCCGTGTCGTTCCGCTACCCCGACGCCCCCGCCGACGCTCCTCCCGTCCTCGACCGGATCGACCTCCACATACGCCCCGGCGAGTCCATGGCCCTCGTGGGCGCCACCGGCACGGGCAAGACCACACTGACCGCCCTCGTCCCGCGCCTCCACGAGGTGACCGCCGGACGCATCACGCTCGACGGCCGGGACATCACCGAGATGCCCCGGGAAACGCTGCGCGAACTCGTCGCCGTGGCCTTCGAGGAGCCCACCCTGTTCTCGGCGTCCGTCAGGGAGAACGTCCTCATGGGCGCCCGACCGGACGCGGGGCAACGGGAGGTGGAGCGTGCCCTCGCCATCGCCCAGGCCGACTTCGCGCACGCCCTCCCGCGGGGCATCGACACCCAGGTCGGCGAGCAGGGCCTCAGCCTCTCCGGTGGCCAGCGGCAACGGCTCGCCCTGGCGAGGGCGGTCGTGGGCCGCCCCCGCTTCCTCGTCCTCGACGACCCGCTCTCCGCCCTGGACGTTCACACGGAGGCCGCGGTCGAGGCCGCCCTGCGCCGCGTACTCGCGGAGACGACCGCCCTGATCGTGGCCCACCGCCCCTCCACGGTCCTGCTCGCCGACCGCGTGGCCCTGCTCTCCGGCGGCCGGATAGCCGCGACCGGCACACACCACGAGCTGCTGCGCACGAACGCCGAGTACGCCCATCTGATGTCCGGCGCGGAACACCCAGAGACAGGGCATCCGGGAGCGGCGGAGCACCCAGAAGCGGACGGCACAGACGAGGAGGAGGACTACCGATGACCGCGGCGCCCACGACCACCGCGCCGAACCAGGACCCGCGCAAGGACCGGCCGGCAGGCGACCCCCAGGACACCAACGACCCCTTCGACCGCGACGCCCTCCCCACTCCCCCGGGCGCGACCGCCGCCCTGCTGCGCTCCCTGCTCGCCCCGATGAAGGCCCGCGTCGCCGTCACCTCCCTGCTGCTCCTGCTCCAGCAGGCGGCGGTGCAGGCGGGCCCGCTGCTCGTGGCGTACGCCATCGACCGTGCCGTCCCCGCGTTCCGGGACGACCGGCACGGGCCGCTGATCGCGGTGGCGGTCGGGTATCTGCTGTGCGCGCTGGCCTCCGGCGGGCTCCAGTACGCGTTCATCACCGCGTCCGCGCGCGTCAACCAGGACGTGCTGCTCGACCTGCGCGGCCGGATCTTCCGTCATGCGCAGGCGCTGAGCATCGACTTCCACGAGCGCTACACCTCGGGCCGCCTCATCTCCCGCTCCACCACGGACGTCGAGTCCCTGCGCGAGCTGCTCGACGAGGGTCTGCAGGAACTCGTCACCGTCATCATCTCCTTCGTCTACATCTCGGCGATGCTGCTCTGGCTGGACCTGGGCCTCGGCGCGGTGGCCGTGGCGTCGTTCGTGCCGCTCTACCTCTTCATACGGCGCTACCGGCGCCGTGCGGGCCGTATCTACGCCGTCCGCTCGACCGCGATCGCCGCCGTGATCGTGAAGTTCGCGGAGACGATGAACGGGATCCGGCCGGTGCGGGCGTTCCGCCGCGAGGATGCGAACGACAAGGAGTTCCGGGTCCTCAACCACCGGCACGAGCGCAAGAACGGCGACGCGCTGCTGGAGATGGCCCGCTACGTCGTCAAGTCCCGGCTGGTCGCCAACACGACGGTCGCGGGGATCGTGCTGTGGGGCGCGTACCGGGTGGCCGAGGACTCGCTCGCGCTGGGTGTCCTCGCCGCGGCGGTCCTGTATCTGCGGCGCCTGTACGACCCCATCGACCGGCTGGGCATGTTCCTCAACTCCTACCAGTCGGCGGCCGCCTCACTGGAGAAGATCGCGGGTCTGCTCGCCCAGACCCCGACGGTGCCGGAGCCCGCCGAGCCGCGGTCGCTGCCCGATCTCGCATCCGAACACCCGGGCCGTGAGGTCGTCTTCGAGAGCGTGCGGTTCACCTACCGGACGGGCGGTGAGGTGCTGCCCCGCTTCGACCTGACGCTGCCCGCCGGGCAGACCGTCGCCGTGGTCGGCTCGACGGGCGCGGGCAAGTCGACGCTCGCCAAACTCCTGGCCCGCTTCTACGACCCCTCCGCGGGACGCATCCTCCTCGACGGCGTCGATCTGCGCGAGCTCGCCGTACCCGAACTCCGGCGCGGTGTGGTGATGGTGACCCAGGAGGCCTTCCTCTTCTCCGGCACGGTCGCCGAGAACATCGCCATCGGCCGTCCCGACGCCGGCCGCGAGGAGATCGAGCACGCCGCGAAGGCCATCGGCGCCCATGACTTCATCAGCGCCCTGCCCGAGGGCTACGACACCGACGTACGCAAACGGGGTGGCCGTATCTCGGCAGGTCAGCGCCAACTCGTCGCGTTCGCCCGGGCGTTGCTCGCCGACCCGGCGGTCCTGATCCTCGACGAGGCGACCAGCTCCCTGGACATACCCGGCGAACGGGCCGTCCAGCGCGCCATGTCGACCGTCCTGCGGGGCCGCACGGCCGTCGTCATCGCGCACCGTCTGTCAACGGTGGAGATCGCCGACCGGGTGCTGGTCATGGAGCACGGGCGGATCGTGGAGGACGGCTCCCCCGCCGAACTCGTCACGGCGACAGGCAGGTTCGCGGATTTGCACCAGGCGTGGCGGGACAGCCTGGTCTAGCGACGGGGCGTACGGGCGGTCACTGACACCCAGCGGTTCACAGAGGGTCGACGGGGAGGACGGGCAGAGGGTGGGGCGGACGGTCGACACGTACGGGGATCCGGGGACGCCCGACTGTCGAGGCGGCGGCTGGTATCTGTGGTGGCTGGTCAGGAGCCAGCCCGGCCGGTCCGCCGCCGGTGCGCTGCTGGCCAGCGTGTGGTTCGTACTGATGGCGCTCGCGCCGTACCTGCTGTCCCGTGCCATCGACGACGGCCTGGAGCCGGGCGACCGGACGGCGCTGACCGGCTGGGCCGCCGCGCTGCTCGGCATGGGGGCGTTCAACTCCTGGCTGAGCATCATGCGGCACCGCACGATGACCAGGCTCCGGATGGACGCCAACTTCCGCACGGTGAAGGTCGTGGTCGGGCACGCGGTCCGGCTGGGCGCCGCGCTGTCGCGCCGGGCCGGGGCCGGGGAGGTCGTCACGATCGGTGTGGGCGACGTCCACACGATCAGCAACGCCCTGACCGTGGTCGGCCCCGGGGTCGGCGCGGTCGTGACGTACTTCGTCGTCGCGGGGCTGCTGCTGTCGGTCTCACCGCTGCTGGCCGGGGTCGTCCTGCTCGGCATCCCCGTGATGGCCGTCGTGGCCGGTCCGCTCCTGGGACGGTTGCAGGGCGCGGAGACCGCGTACCGCGAACGGCAGAGCGTGCTGACGGCGCGGATCAGCGACCTCGCGGGCGGCCTGCGCGTCCTCAACGGCCTGGGCGGCAAAGGCCTGATGGCCGACGCCTTCCACCGGGACTCGCAGCGGCTGCGGGAACAGGGGTACCGGGTCGGGGCCGTGACGAGTTGGCTCCAGGCCCTCGGCGTCGGACTGCCGACGGTGTTCCTCGCCGTGGTGACCTGGCTGGCGGCCCGGCTGGCCGCCCAAGGGAAGCTCACCGTGGGCGAGTTGGTGTCGGTATACGGCTATGTCGCCGTCCTGGTACCGATGGTGGCGGTCTTCGTCGAGTGGGCCCATGGGATCAGCCGCGGCCTGGTGGCGGCGCGACGCGTCGTGGACTTCCTGCGGCTGGAGCCGGTGCCGGACATCGGCACGCTCGACGCGCCCGCGGAGCCGTCGGTGCTGCACGACCCGGAGTCCGGTGTGCGGGTGGTGCCGGGCCGGCTGACCGCGCTGGCCGGTGCCCGTCCCGCCGAGTCCGCGGCCGTGATCGACCGCCTCGGCCGGTACGCCGAGTCGTCGGCCACCTGGGGCGGCGTACGCCTCGACGAGATCGAACTGGCGCAGATCCGCGAGCGGATCCTGGTCGCGGACAACGAGGCCGACCTGTTCGCGGGCACGCTGCGGGAGCTGGTGTCGGGCAGCCGGGACCACGACGAGCGGGACCGTGGTGAGGAGGACATCGCGCGTGCCGTGCACGCGGCTGTGGCCGACGACATCGTCCAAGGCCTTCCCGACGGACTCGACTCGGCCGTCGACGCGCAGGGCCGCAGCCTGTCCGGAGGCCAGCGGCAGCGCGTACGGCTCGTACGGGCGCTGCTGGCCGACCCCGAGGTGCTGCTCGCCGTCGAACCCACCTCGGCGCTCGACGCCCACACCGAGGCAGCCGTCGCGGACCGCTTACGGGCCGCGCGCTCGGGCCGTACGACCGTCGTCGCCAGCACCTCACCGCTCGTACTCGACCGGGCGGACACCGTGTACTACCTGGTCGACGGCAAGGTCGCGGCGAGCGGCAGCCATCACCGGCTCCTCGACGAGGAGCCCGGATACCGGGCGCTCGTGGCCCGGGACGCGGACGTGGACGTGGGCGTGGAGGAGCGGGACACGGACGTGGACGTGGACGTGGAGAAGGTGGTCCGGTGACCGTCGGGTCCTCTGGTCAGCTGCCCGTCGCCGAGCCGGTCGATGTGCGGCGGGCGGTGGGACGGCTGATCCGGGCGGACGGACGGGCCTTCGCCACCGTGCTCGCCCTCAACTCGCTGGCCGCCGCCGTCGGACTCGTCGGCCCCTGGCTGCTCGGCCGCATCATCGACGAGGTCCGGGCCGGCGGTGGCGTGGACGTCGTGGACCGGCTGGCGTTCGTCATCCTGCTGTGCGCACTGGCGCAGCTGCTGCTGGCGCGGTGGGCCCGGTATGTGGGCCACCGGTTCGGGGAGCGGACGCTGGCGCGCGTGCGCGAGGACTTCGTCGAGCGGGCCCTGTCGCTGCCCGCCTCGGTCGTGGAGCGGGCCGGTACGGGTGATCTGACGGCCCGGGGCACCGCCGACGTCGCCGCGGTCGGCACCACCCTGCGCGATGCCGGTCCCGAGCTGCTGATCTCCTCGGTCCAGTGCCTGTTCATCATCGGCGCGGTCTTCGTACTCGATCCGCTGCTCGGCGCCTGCGCGGTGCTCGGTCAGGCAGGCATCTGGTTCGTCCTGCGCTGGTATCTGCGCCGGGCGCGCACCGCGTATCTCGCCGAGGGCGCCGCCACGTCGGAGATCGCCGAGATCGTCGCGGCCACCGCCGCCGGTGCCCGCACGGTCGAGGCCTTCGGCTTGCAGCGGCGGCGGATCACCGCGAGCCGAGAGGCGCTGGAGACGTCCCGTCGCACCCGGATGTACACGCTGTTCCTGCGCTCCGTGTTCTTCCTGGTCGTGGAGGTCTCGTACGTCGTCCCCGTGGTCGGTGTGCTGCTGGCGGGCAGCGTCCTGCATGAGCGGGGCCTGATGAGCCTGGGCGCGGTGGTCGCGGCGGCCCTGTATCTGCGTCAGCTCGAGTCGCCGCTCGACACGATCCTGATGCGGGTCGAGCAGTTGCAGAGCAGCGGCGCGTCGTTCGCCCGCGTGGAGGGGCTCGGGCGGGCGCCGCGGGCCGCGGGCCGCGCAGGGGGTTCTCCCACGCCGGCGCCGGTGGACGACCGGATCGACGTCGTCGGGGTGCGGTACGCGTACGACCGCGGGGGTGAGGTTCTGCGCGGCGTGGATCTGACGGTGCGGCCCGGGGAGCGGCTGGCTGTGGTCGGCCCGTCCGGCGCCGGCAAGACCACCCTGAGCAGGCTGCTCGCCGGCATCGATGCGCCGAGTTCCGGGACGGTGACGGTGGGGCGGGTGCCGATCGCCGCGCTCGGCCCCGAGCAGTTGCGGCGGCAGGTCGTTCTTGTCACCCAGGAGCACCACGTGTTCCTCGGCACGGTCCGTGACAACCTGTTGATCGCTGAACCGGGCGCCACGGACGCCGAGTTGTGGGCGGCGCTGTCGGCTGTCGGCGCCGACTGGGTGGCGGAGCTGCCGGGCGGTCTGGACACCGAGTTGGGCTCGCTGGGCGGCGGCGCCCATCGCGCCGACGGTTCACAGGCGCAGCAACTGGCGCTGGCCCGTGTGGTGCTGGCCGATCCGCATACGTTGATTCTCGACGAGGCCACGGCGCTGTTGGATCCGGCCACCGCGCGGCACACCGAGCACGCCTTGGCGGCCGTGCTCTCCGGCCGCACGGTGATCGCTATCGCGCATCGCCTCCATACGGCGCATGACGCGGATCGGGTGGCCGTGATGGAGGCCGGCTGTCTGAGCGAGGTGGGCACGCACGAGAGTCTGGTGGCGGGGGGTGGGGCGTATGCCGCGCTGTGGCGGTCTTGGCACGGTTGAGCGGTTTGGGTTCGTTGTCTTGTGCGGGTGTGTGGGTGGCTGGTCGCGCAGTTCCCCGCGCCCCTGGGTTCGTTGGGGGTCGGGGCCGTGGGCCGGTGCGTCAGCCCGTCGCAGGGTGGGCATACGGCCCGGTGTCGGTACACGGCCCTGGTGACCTGAGACCGAACCTACGCGACGGGCATACGACGCACCGACCCACGCCCCCTCCCGCCGGTGGGCAAGTGGTGGGCACGTCGTGGCTGAGGGCTCCGGGAGCGCCCCTTTAGGGGCGCGGGGAACTGCGCGACCAGCCACGACGGCGCTGCAGCCGACAACGAACCCAACCGCCGGAGGCAATCAGTGGACGGAGTGTTCGTTCTCGGGGAACGTTCCGCCGACGACGTCCTCGGCGAAAGCCTTCGCGGCGTCGCCCATGACCGACCGGAGGTCGGCGTACTGCTTGACGAAGCGGGGCATCTTGCCGGCCGTGAGGCCGAGCATGTCCGTCCAGACGAGGACCTGCGCGTCGGTGTCGGGACCCGCGCCGATACCGATCGTCGGAATGTGCAGGACGCGCGTGACCTCCGCGGCCAGCTCGGCCGGAACGAGTTCGAGGACGACCGCGAACGCGCCGGCGTCCTGGACGGCCTTGGCGTCGCGGAGGAGCTGCTGGGCGGCCTCCTCGCCACGGCCCTGGACGCGGTAGCCCATGGTGTTCACGGACTGGGGGGTCAGGCCGACGTGCGCCATGACCGGGATGCCGGACTCGACCAGCAACTCGATCTGGGAGTGCGAGCGTTCACCGCCCTCCAGCTTGACGGCGCCCACACCCGCCTCCTTCACCAGGCGCGTCGCCGAGCGCAGGGCCTGGACCGGGCCTTCCTGGTACGAGCCGAAGGGCAGGTCGCCGACGATCAGGGCCCGCGAAGTGCCCCGTACGACCGCGGCCGACAGCATGGTCATCTCGTCGAGTGTGACGGGTACCGTCGTCTCGTACCCGAGGTGGCAGTTGCCCGCCGAGTCGCCGACGAGCATGACCGGGATGCCGGCCTCGTCGAAGACGGACGCGGTCATCGCGTCGTACGCGGTGAGCATGGGCCACTTCTCGCCGCGCTCCTTGGCGGCGCTGATGTCGCGGACAGTGATGCGGCGAGTGCCCTTCCCGCCGTACAGCGCCTTGCTGCTGTCGGGGGATCGTCCCGCGGACTGATTCAGTGCAGGCGAGAGCTGCGTCATCGCAACGGCTCCTTCTGTCATCTCGAGGCGCCCTGACGGCGTCCCCGGATCCCCTCCATGGTGGCACCTCGTGCCACAGAACGGCTAGGGGGCTCCCGCCGCGGCCCGTTGTGACGGCTGCGACTTGCGCTGCGTAAGCTCTCGGTAAAAGATTTTAGATACGAGACCGTCTCGTATCGTTATTCGCTAGCCTCGACAGCATGACTACTCCCGCCGTTCCTGACTCCCGTGTACCGGAAGCCGTGCATCGGCGTCGTTGGGCGATCCTCGGCGTACTGATGCTGAGCCTGCTGATCGTCGTGCTCGACAACTCGATCCTGAACGTCGCGATCAAGACGATCTCCACGCCCGCCCCGACCGGCCTGGGCGCCACGCAGAGCGAGCTCGAGTGGGCCATCAACGCGTACACGCTCGTCTTCGCGGGGCTGCTGTTCACGGCCGGGCTCCTCGGAGACCGGCTCGGGCGCAAGAAGGTGCTGCTCGGCGGGCTCGCCGTCTTCGGAAGTGCCTCGGCGCTCGCCGCCTTCTCGGGATCGCCGGAGCAGCTCATCGGCTTCCGCGCCCTGATGGGGCTCGGCGCCGCCTTCGTGATGCCCGCCACCCTCGCCGTCCTCATGAACGTCTTCGAGCGGGACGAGCAGCCGAAGGCCATAGGTATCTGGGCGGGCGGTGTCGGGCTCGCCATCGCCATCGGGCCCATCACGGGAGGGGCGCTTCTCGATCACTTCTGGTGGGGATCCGTCTTTCTCGTCAACGTGCCCATCGTGATCATCGCGGTCGCGTTGATGGTGGTGCTCGTTCCCGACTCCCGCGACCCGAAGCCGGGGCGGATCGATCCGGTGGGTGTGCTGCTGTCCGTCGTCGGGCTCGTCCTGCTGGTGTACGGCATCATCAAGGGCGGCCAGCTAGCCGACTTCGCCGATGCCGCGGTGCTGGCGACCATGGGCGCAGGACTCGCCGTACTCGTCGGCTTCGTCTGGTACGAGAAGCGCAGCGACCATCCGTCCATCGACGTCAGGTACTTCAAGAACCGGGTCTTCTCGGCGGCGATCTCCGCCATCGCGCTGGTCTTCTTCGCGCTGATGGGTGTGACCTTCTTCGCCGTCTTCTACACGCAGACGGTGCGCGGTTTCTCGCCTCTGCAGACGGGGCTGCTGATGCTGCCGCTGGCCGCGGCGCAGCTCGTGTTCGCGCCGCGGGCCCGGCTGGTCGTCGACCGCTTCGGCAACAGGGCCACGACCGCCGGCGGCATGCTGCTCCTCACTGCGACGCTGGCCGCGTTCACCCTCTTGGAGGCGGACACGCCGATCTGGATCCTGGAGGTCATCTTCTTCCTGATGGGCACCGGGATGGCGCACGTCATGACGCCCACCAGTGTCGTGATCATGCAGGCGCTGCCGCGGGAGAAGGCCGGTTCCGCCTCCGCGCTCAGCAACACCTTCCGCCAGGTCGGCGGCGCCCTGGGCATCGCCGTACTCGGTTCGGTCCTCTCCGCGGCGTACCGCTCGGGCATCGAGGACAAGCTCACCCTGCTGCCCGCAGGCCTTCGGCACCACGCGGGCGAGTCCATCGAGGCCACGCTCGGTGCCGCAGCGAAACTCGGCCCCGAGGGCAAGGCCCTGGTCGGCCCGGCGAACGATGCCTTCCTGCACGCCATGCATGTCACCGCCCTGTGCGGAGCCGGTGTCGCCCTCGTCGGCACCCTGGTCGTGGCGCTGTTCCTGCCGGGCCGGAACCCGGCCCCGCCCCAGCCTAAGGACGAGGGAACCGAGCTGGTGGGCGCCGAACACTGAGAGAATCGATCCCGTATCGGGCGGCGGACGAACGGAGTTGGCGTGGACCTCGCGGCGCAGGAATCCGGACGTGACGGGCCGGTGAGAGGGCGTCCGCGCAGTGAGAGCGTGGAGCGTTCGATCATCGACGGCGTCATGAAGCTCCTGGAGGACGGCGTCCCGCTCGCGGAGATCTCCATCGAGCGGGTCGCCCGCACCGCCGGTGTGGGCAAGGCCACCATCTACCGCCGCTGGAGCGGCCGCGAGGAGCTCTTCTGCGACGTCATGCGTGTCGCCGAGCAGTCCGAGACGGAGCTGCCCGGCACCTCGGTGCGCGACGACCTGATCGCCCTCCTCGAGTCGCTGCGCAGGCGCGGCCTGGCCAACCGCACCTCGGCGCTCGTGCACAACGTCTTCGCCCAGATGAAGAGCAGCCCCAAGCTGTGGAAGGCGTATCACGCGAACGTCGTCGAGCCGCGGCGCCGGCTCACCTTCGAGGTGCTGCGCCGCGGGCAGGAGAGCGGCGAGATCCGTTCCGACGTCGATCTGGAGCTGATCGGCGATCTGGTCGCCGGTCCCATGCTCCTGCGCACCGTCATGCGCCCCGAAGCCGAACTCCCCGACGACCTCGCCGCGATGATCGTCGACACCGTTCTGGAGGGACTGCGCCCCGCCAAGGAGTGAAACCCGGCCGGCCCCTGAGTGAATGTGCGTGTTTCGTCACAGACGGCTTCCGCCGGGCCGGGGTTCGGAACTCCGTATGCAGGCCAGTACGTCAACGTCCCAGTACGGCCGTCGTGGGACGGCGGGAATGGACGCGATCATCCCCTAGGGTTTTAGGCGCGGGGATGGTGTGAACGGCATGTAGTGAGGCGACGGTATGGCGCAGGCGTATGTGACGGAGACGGGAAGCGGCGGCCAGGGGCCGGACCGCAGAGGGACCCGGCTTCGGCGCCTGTTCGACTCCGTGCGCAGCGACCGCCGTATCTGGCGTCGCGGCATCGTGCTCGCCGTGTTCGCGGTCCTCCTCGCCCTCGTGATGATTCTGCACGCGCAGATCCCGAACGCCCTCGGCAACCTCGGCAGTCTCAACGAGACCTTCCTGCCCTGGCTGGGCGTCGTCTTCATCCCGGTGCTGCTCGTTCTCGCGCTGATCCGCCGGTCCGCGACCGCCCTGATCGCCGTGCTCCTGCCCGCGATCGTCTGGCTCAACCTCTTCGGCGGGCTCATCGGCGACAAGACCGGCGGCGGCGGCGACCTCACCGTCGCCACGCACAACGTCAACGCGGACAACGCGAACCCGTCCGGCACCGCCCGCGACGTGGCCGCGTCCGGCGCCGACGTGGTGGCTCTGGAGGAGCTGACGGAGACGGCGGTCCCGGTGTACGAGAAGGCCCTCGCCGCGACGTACAAGTACCACTCCGTGCAGGGCACCGTCGGCCTGTGGAGCAAGTACCCGCTGAGCGGTGTCAACGAGGTCGACATCAAGCTGGGGTGGACGCGCGCCATGCGGGCGACCGTCACCGCGCCGGGCGGGCAGGTCGCGGTGTACGTCGCGCACCTGCCCTCGGTGCGGGTGAAGATCGAGGCCGGGTTCACCGCGCGGCAGCGCGACAAGAGCGCCGACGCGCTGGGTGAGGCCATCTCCGACGAGAAGCTGTCGAGGGTCGTCCTGCTCGGCGATCTGAACGGCACCATGAACGACCGTTCCCTCAACGCCGTCACCGCGCAGATGCGCTCCACGCAGGGCGCGGCGGGCAGCGGCTTCGGGTTCAGCTGGCCGGCGTCGTTCCCGATGGCGCGGATCGACCAGATCCTGGTGAAGGGCGTCGAGCCGGTCACCTCGTGGACGCTGCCGGAGACGGGCAGTGACCATCTCCCGATCGCCGCCCGCGTGAAGGTTGCGGCAACCGGCTCGTAACCCGTGGGAATACTGGGCCTGAGAGAGTTTGTTCCGCACGTGAACATATGATGTACGGAACCCCGCTCGCTCTCCCTTGAAAGGCCCTCTCATGCCCCTGGCCCTGCTGGCCCTCGCCGTGGCGGCCTTCGGCATCGGTACGACCGAATTCGTCATGATGGGCTTGCTGCCCGACGTCGCCGAAGACCTGCACATCTCCATCCCCACCGCCGGGTATCTCGTCTCCGCGTACGCGCTGGGCGTCGTCATCGGTGCCCCGCTCCTTGCCGCGGTCACGGCGAAGATGTCCCGCCGCAAGGTGCTGATCGGCCTGATGGTCCTGTTCGTCGCGGGCAACGCGCTCTCCGCACTCGCCCCCGACTACCACTGGCTGCTCGCCGCCCGCTTCCTGAGCGGTCTGCCGCACGGCGCGTTCTTCGGTGTGGGAGCCGTCGTCGCCACCGGCATGGTCGCCTCCGAGCGCAAGGCCCGCGCGGTCTCGCTGATGTTCCTCGGCCTGACCGTCGCGAACATCGCGGGTGTGCCCGTCGCGACCCTGATGGGCCAGGCCCTCGGCTGGCGGTCGACGTTCCTGGGCGTCAGCGTGATCGGCCTCGCGGCCATCGTGTCCCTGGCACTGCTGCTGCCCCGCGACGGCTCGCACGCTCCCTCCGCCGGGCTGCGCGGCGAACTGGCCGCGCTCAGGTCGCTCCCGGTCTGGCTGGCCCTTGGTACGACGGTCGCGGGCTTCGGCGCGCTGTTCTCGGCGTACAGCTACATCACGCCGATGCTGACGGACTCCGCCGGGTACGCCGACTCCAGCGTGACGCTGCTGCTCGCGCTGTTCGGCGTCGGCGCGACGGCGGGCAATCTGCTCGGTGGCCGGCTGGCCGACCGCTCGATGCGGGGCACGCTGTTCGGCGGCCTTGTCTCGCTGGCCGCGGTCCTGGCCCTCTTCCCGGTCCTGATGGGCACGGCGTGGAGCGCGGCCCTGGCGGTCGTGCTGCTCGGCACGGCGGCGTTCGTCACCAGCTCCCCGCTCCTGCTGATGGTCATGGAGAAGGCGTCCTCGGCCCCGTCGCTGGCGTCCTCGGCCAACCAGGCCGCCTTCAACCTCGCCAACGCCGGCGGCGCCTGGATCGGCGGCCTCGCCCTCGCGGCGGGCTTCGGCGTGACCTCCCCGGCGCTCGCGGGCGCGGTCCTCGCCGTGCTGGGCCTCGGGGTCGCGGCGGTCGCGTACGGCGTCGACCTGCGCCGGGGAACCGTCCGCGCCGGTCGCCTGGTGGCCACCCACGTGCCGCAGCGGGCGCAGACGGCTGCTCGCCGCTGACCGCTGGCCGCGGCCCGGCGGACAACCGTCCGCCGGGCCGCACCGCGTGTTCGCCGGAGTCACCAGGCGAGGGCGTCCTCCACATCGGTCTGCCAGTAGGTCACCTCGGCGCTGCTGTCGACGAAGACGGAACCGCCGGGCAGTTCGACGTCCGTGCCGTCCTCGTTGCCTTGGATGAACACCTCCAGGGAGTTCTCCACGCGGCCGTGGGAGCCCGAGCCGTCGGCCGCGGACGTGGTGATACCGGCGTACGCGCTCTCTCCCGGGGCGAGGACGGGGACGGACTGCGGTTTGCTCGCCTCGATCTGCGGGGTGGCGGCCTGCGAGTCGCCGAACTTCAGGAACGGGAAGCCCGAGAGCTTGCAGTCCACCCCGGCCCCGTTGGTCGCCGTGAGCAGCAGATGGTTGACGGGCCGTTCGACGCTCTGGACGGAGAACACCGTCTTGTTGATGTCGCAGTCTCCGATCGGCTCTCCCTTCGAGCTTCCGTCGGCCGTGTTGCTGCCGGCCGTGCTGCTTAAGCCTGCGGCGTCGGCCTTGTCTCCGGCTGTGCTGCCGGTGGCCTCGCTCCCACTGAACGCGGTGGTCAGGGTCAGGGCGGCGACAGTCAGCACGGAAGCGGAGACGGTGCGGACGGTACGGCCGCGACGGTAAGCGGTGACACTCATGGGCGATCTCCCCTGACGGGATCGGCGGTTGACCGGCCGGCGTCATCACCGGACCGGCCCTTTCACGGACCCGGCCATAAGTCTCACGAAACGCCACTTCTAAACACACACGCTTAAACGCGCATGTAAACGCACACGCCCCGCAACTGTGCGCTGACGCCTCTCACCGACGCTCCCGACTCACGCGTTCTCGGCTCACGCGTTCTCGGCTCACACGTTCTCGCGCCACCGGTTCGTGATCGGCAGCCGGCGGTCCTTGCCGAAGCCCTTCGCCGAGATCTTGGTGCCCGGCGGGTACTGGCGCCGCTTGTACTCCGCCGTGTCGACCAGCCGGAGCGTCTTCGTGACCAGGTCGTGGTCGAAGCCGGCGGCGACGATCGCGTCGGCGCCCGCGTCACGGTCGACGTACAGCTCCAGGATCGCGTCCAGGACGGAGTAGTCCGGCAGCGAGTCGGTGTCGACCTGGTCCGGGCGCAGCTCGGCGCTCGGCGGCTTGGTGATGGAGCTCTCGGGGATCGGCGGGGTCTGGCCGCGCTCGGCCGCCGCCCGGTTCCGCCACTTCGCGAGCCGGAAGACCGACGACTTGTACACGTCCTTGATGGGGCCGTACGCGCCCACCGAGTCGCCGTAGAGGGTCGAATACCCCACCGCGAGCTCGGACTTGTTGCCCGGCGCCAGCACGATGTGGCCCTCCTGATTGGAGATCGCCATCAGCATCGTGCCGCGCAGCCGCGACTGGAGGTTCTCCTCGGCGAGACCGGTGAGCCCCAGCGACCCCATGTAGGCGTCGAACATCGGCTCGATCGGTACGGTCCGGAAGTTGAGCCCGGTCCGCCGCGCCAGCTCGGCCGCGTCGCCCTTGGAGTGCTCCGAGGAGTACTTCGACGGCATCGAGACCCCGTACACGTTCTGCGCCCCGAGCGCGTCGCAGGCGAGCGCGGCCACGAGGGCGGAGTCGATGCCGCCGGAGAGCCCTATCAGCACGGAGCGGAAACCGTTCTTCGCCACATACGCCCGCAGGCCCACCACGAGCGCCGAGTACACCTCCTCGTCGTCGTCGAGCCGCTCGGCGTATCCACCGGCGTGCTCGGGCTCGTACGCGGGCACCGGCTCCTCGGAGATGACGAGGTGGTCGATCCGCATCCCGTCGTCCACGACGCCGGACGGGGCCTCGGCCGCGGCGGCGGGCAGCTCGAGGTCGAGGACGATGCACCCCTCGGCGAACTGCGGGGCCCGCGCGACGACTTCACCGTCCCGGTCGACGACGATCGAGTCCCCGTCGAAGACGAGTTCGTCCTGCCCGCCCATCATGGCGAGATACGCGGTCGTGCACCCGGCCTCCTGGGCGCGCTTGCGCACCAGCTCCAGGCGCGTGTCGTCCTTGTCGCGCTCGTACGGGGAGGCGTTGACGGAGATCAGCAGCCCGGCTCCGGCGGTCCGTGTGGCCGGCACGCGGCCGCCGTCCTGCCAGAGGTCCTCGCAGATGGCGAGGGCCACATCGATTCCGTGGACCCGCACGATCGGCAGGGTGTCGCCGGGCACGAAGTAGCGGAACTCGTCGAAGACTCCGTAGTTCGGCAGGTGGTGCTTGGCGAAGGTGAGCGCAACCTCGCCGCCGTGCAGCACGGCGGCGGCGTTGCGCGGAGCCCCGGGAGGCTGACCGAACTTCGGCTGGGCGGCCTCGGACCGGTCGAGGTAGCCGACGATCACCGGCAGCTCCCCGAAGCCCTCGTCGGCGAGCCGCGCGGCGAGGTTCCTCAGCGCCGCGCGGGACGCCTCGACGAAGGACGACCGCAGGGCCAGGTCCTCGACGGGATACCCGGTCAGCACCATCTCAGGGAACGCCACCAGATGCGCTCCCTGCTCGGCGGAGTGCCGGGTCCAGCGGACGATCGCCTCGGCGTTCCCGGCGAGATCGCCGACGGTCGAGTCGATCTGATTCAGAGCGAGGCGTAGTTGAGGCACGCGGTCCAGTGTAATCGTCAGAGCGACGCGATGGCTGTGGCAAGCCCCACGCCCGCCCCTCCGCGAGGGACGGGCGTGGGGTGCCGGGATCAGCGGCGGTACGACCGCACGTAACCGGAGGCAGGAGTGCCGACCCCCGTGACGTCGTCGTAGCCGCGTACGGCCGTCAGTGAACTGTCCTTGCCGAGGCTGCGGACCGAGGTGGCCAGCCCCTCGGACGCGTCGAAGGAGTTCACGAAGTCGACGCGCGCCACGGCGAGAGGGGACCCCGTGGGGTCGTCCGTCACGTCGTGGTACGCCTTCGAGCCGTACTTCCCGTAGATGGCCGGGTTGGCGAAGCCGATCGGCTTGCCGCCGCGTGCCTCCTGGGCCAGGGCCTGGACGCCCGCGATCACCGGCGCGGCCAGCGAGGTGCCGCCGAGGCGGTACTCGCTGTACTGCTGCGATCCGTCCGGGAAGGTCTGCGTCTGGCCGACCTTGAAGCCGGTGTTGGGGTCGGCGACCGCCGAGATGTCCGGCACCGTGCGCATCGGCGTGGCACCGTTCGCCCCGGCGAGCGAGTCGGGCACGACACCCTTCTGGTAGAAGGGCTGCGGCACGGTCCTGCTGGTGCCGCCGCCCGCGCCCGAGGTGAACGCGCCGGGGAAGTCCGTCCAGCTCTTGCCGTCGTCCGACAGCGTGGCCTTCTCGGTGCCCCAGCCGGTCTCCCAGAGGTACGCGTCGTCCTTGCCGACAGCGAGGGAGGTGCCGCCGACCGCCGTCACCCACGCCGAGTTGGCCGGGGTGTCGACCTGCTTCGTACCGGTGTGGGCGACCTCGTCGCCATTGTCGCCGGAGGAGAAGTAGAAGCCGATGCCCTGGACCGCGCCCAGCTCGAAGACCTGGTCGTACGCGGCCGCGAGGTCCGGCGTCTGGTTGGCCTCGATGTCGCCCCACGAGTTGGAGACGATGTCGGCGAGGTGACTGTCGACGATCTTGCCGAGTGAATCCAGCAGATCGTCGTCGTAGCAGGAGGCGGCGCCCACGTACGTGATGTCCGCGGCGGGCGCGAGCGCGTGCACGGCCTCCACGTCGAGGGTCTCCTCGCCGTACCAGCCCGCCGCGCCGCACTCCTTGGTCCTCGTGTACTTGCCGGGCAGCACCTGACTGAGCTGACCGCTGCCGTAGGCCGCGTCGCCGTGCTTCTTCGCGTAGGTGGCCGCGTCGAAGGCGATGGTCGGCGAGGCGTACGCGTCGGTGATGGCGACCCGCACCCCCTTGCCGGTGCGGGTGCCCGCGCCGTACGCGGCCCGCAGCTGCCTGCCCGTGTAGCCCTCGACGGCGTACGGGATCTTCGTGCCGTACGCGTCCGGCAGGGTGCTCGCCACGTTCGAGCCGTGGTACGAGGAGAACGGCCCGGAGTTGCGGAACACCGCGTCCGGCGGCGGCAGTTGGTCTTGGTGGCTCGCCTTGTGGGGGGCGTTGTCCAGGCCGGTGACGGTGAGGACGGCGCCGTTCAGGTCCGCCGGGGCCGAGACCGCCGACGCCGGCGCCCGGTAGGTCTTCGCTCCCTTGGTGTAGTTGTGCAGCTGCGTGCCGAACGCCTTCTCGGCGGCGGCCACTTCACCGGTCACCGAGACGTAGTGCCGTGTGGTGCCGGTGACCTTCAGGCCCGCCGACTTCAGCCAGGCCTTCACCGCGGCCACCTGGGTCCTGGTCGCTCCGAAGCGTTCCTGCGCCTGCCCGGCGCTCAGGTACTTCCCGTACGAGGCCGACTGCGGGTCGGACACGGCCTTGGCGTACGCGGTCAGTCCCGCCGCGTTCCGGCCGGCGAGGTAGACCCGGGCGGAGACCCGGGAGCCGTCGGCCGTGGCTCCCTTGTCCGCCTTGGCCGTGGCCCACAAGGGCCTGGTGCCCTGGAGCGGGTCACGGCTGTCCGGGCCGGCGGCGTGGGCCGCGGGTATACCGAGCGCCAGTGCGCCGGCGAGCAGAGGCAGTGTCGCCGCCATGCTCACACCGGCGCGCACGGTGGCGCGTTTGGATCTCATGAAGCCCCCTGCGATGCGGTTCGTGCGAGTGGATCACCCGCCGGTGATCACTCTCCCGATGAACCGTTCATGCCAGGGGAATGCCGGGGCATGGGATGGGCCAAGAAGCTCCCATGCAAACGTATGGGGCCCCAAAGAACCGTAACCACAAGGGATTCGGGGGACGTTCAAGCGATTTGGGGGAGGTTGCCGCCCTGCGGGGCGCTACGCAGAAGGCTTCGCCCCGCGCTCCTTGAGGAGGTCGGTGATCAGCCCCATCTCCGACTCCTGGGCCTCGACCATGCCCTGCGCGAGGCGGCGCTCGACACCGACCTCGCACCGCTTCACACAGCCCTCCGCCATGTGCACGCCGCCCATGTGGTGGGCGTACATCAGCTGGAGATAGCGGATCTCCGCGTCCTTGCCGCTCGCCTCGTTCAGGGACTTCAGCTCGGTGTCGGTCGCCATGCCCGGCATCAGCGCGCCGTCCTCACCGGACGCCATGTCGCCCATGCCCATCCACGTCATCGGCGGGTCCGCCGACACCTTCGGCAGCTCCCACAGGTCCAGCCAGCCGATCATCATGCCGCGCTGGTTGGCCTGCGTCTGGGCGATGTCGTACGCGAGGCGGCGTACGTCCTCGTCCTTGGTGCGGTCGCGCACGATGTACGACATCTCGACGGCCTGCTGGTGGTGGACCGCCATGTCGCGCGCGAAGCCCGCGTCCGCGGAGTCCGCGGACGGGGCCTTCATGGCGGAGTCGTCGCCGTCGGCGACCGCGTACGTGATCCCCCCGGCCGCCACGAGGACGGCCGCTGCGGCTCCGGCGATCCAGCCCAGGTGCTTCATCGTCCTCACGGCTTCCTGACGGCTTCCTACTTCGAGAGCCCGCCCGTGCAGGCGGCACCCGGCTCAGGGGTCTGCTTGCCCTGTACGTACGTCTCGAAGAACTTGTTCACGTTCGGGTCGCTCGCGCTCGTCACCGTGCGCTGCTTGCCCCACGCGGAGAGCATGATCGGGTCCTTCTGGTCCTCGACGGGGCTCATCAGCGAGTACGGCGTCTTCTCGACCTTGTCCGCGAGCGCCTTCACATCGGCGTCCGACGCCTTGTTGTTGTACGTCACCCAGACCGCGCCGTGCTCCAGCGAGTGCACGGCGTTCACGTTCTTGATCGCCTCGGTGTAGACGTCGCCGTCGCAGTTCATCCACACCTGGTTGTGGTCGCCGCCGACCGGCGGGTTCATCGGGTACTTCACGTCACCGCTGACGTGCGTCTGGGACAGCTTCTCGCTCCAGGACCTCACGCCGTCCGTGCCCGCGACGAACTTCCCCTTCGCGCTGTTCGACGAGCTGCTGCTGTCGTCGTCGGACTGCGAGCTGATCAGGTACGCGCCGCCGGCCACGAGACCGGCGACGATCACCACGCTCGCGGTGATCGTGAGGATCCGGTTGCGGCGCTCGCGGGACTTCTCGGCGCGGCGCATCTCCTCTATTCGCGCCTTGCGCGACGCGGAGCCGGTTTTCTTCGCGGAACCCATGGTGAGTCCTTAGGGGCCTTGGGGGAGGGACGGTCGGGTGGGATTGATCGTAGTCCGGCCGGACGGGGCATATGTAGGGCCCCTGTCCGACGGCCGCACATTTCGCGCCCAGGCCCGGCCTCCCGCCCCGCCTGCCCCCGGCCTCTCACGGCCTCCATGGAGAAAGTGTGGGGGCCGGGCATTACAGGGACTCGGGTGAGCAGGCAGTATGGGCAGCAGAGCAGGACACCTGACGTACGCGAGGCGTTCAGACCGTGGTCGGCCGCCCGATCAAGGTCGGCAACGCGCACGAAATGGTGTTGTGGTGTGATGCTCAGGTGCTCGACCGCCTCCCGTGGGCGCGGAGCAGGTGGCCTGACCAGCAAGGATGGGTGGAAGCGGAAGATGGACAAGCAGCAGGAGTTCGTGCTCCGGACGCTGGAGGAGCGCGACATCCGGTTCGTACGGCTGTGGTTCACGGACGTGCTGGGCTTCCTCAAGTCCGTGGCCGTGGCCCCGGCCGAGCTGGAGCAGGCCTTCGACGAGGGCATCGGCTTCGACGGCTCCGCGATCGAGGGCTTCGCCCGGGTGTACGAGTCCGACATGATCGCCAAGCCGGATCCGTCGACCTTCCAGGTCCTGCCGTGGCGCGCGGAGGCCCCCGGCACGGCGCGCATGTTCTGCGACATCCTCATGCCGGACGGCTCGCCGTCCTTCGCGGACCCGCGCTATGTCCTGAAGCGGGCCCTCGCCAAGACCTCCGACCTGGGCTTCACCTTCTACACCCACCCGGAGATCGAGTTCTTCCTGCTGAAGGACCGCCCGCTGGACGGCTCGCGCCCGACGCCCGCCGACAACTCCGGCTACTTCGACCACACCCCGCAGAACGTCGGCATGGACTTCCGCCGCCAGGCGATCACGATGCTGGAGTCGATGGGCATCTCGGTCGAGTTCTCGCACCACGAGGGCGCGCCGGGCCAGCAGGAGATCGACCTCCGCTACGCGGACGCGCTGTCCACGGCCGACAACATCATGACGTTCCGCCTGGTCATGAAGCAGGTGGCGCTGGAGCAGGGCGTCCAGGCGACCTTCATGCCGAAGCCGTTCTCCGAGCACCCCGGCAGCGGTATGCACACGCACCTCTCGCTCTTCGAGGGTGACCGGAACGCGTTCTACGAGTCGGGCTCGGAGTACCAGCTCTCCAAGGTGGGCCGCTCCTTCATCGCGGGCCTGCTGAAGCACGCCGCCGAGATCGCGGCCGTCACCAACCAGTGGGTCAACTCCTACAAGCGCATCTGGGGCGGCGCCGAGCGCACCGCGGGCGCCGGCGGCGAGGCCCCCTCGTACATCTGCTGGGGCCACAACAACCGCTCGGCCCTGGTCCGCGTCCCGATGTACAAGCCCGGCAAGACCGGCTCCGCGCGGGTCGAGGTCCGCTCCCTGGACTCGGGCGCGAACCCGTACCTGGCGTACGCGGTCCTGCTGGCCGCCGGCCTCAAGGGCATCGAGGAGGGCTACGAGCTCCCGCCGGGCGCCGAGGACGACGTCTGGGCCCTCACCGACCCCGAACGCCGCGCGATGGGCATCGAGCCCCTCCCGCAGAACCTCGGCGAGGCCCTGTCCCTGATGGAACGCAGCGACCTGGTCGCCGAGACGCTCGGCGAGCACGTCTTCGACTTCTTCCTGCGCAACAAGCGCCAGGAGTGGGAGGAGTACCGCAGCGAGGTCACGGCCTTCGAGCTGCGGAAGAACCTGCCGGTTCTGTAGGCGCGTGGGCGGTCGGGGGCGCCGGATCGGCGCCCCCGACCGTTCCCCGTTCCCGCTCAGCTCTCCCGCTGCCTCTTCTGCTCGGCCAGCAGCTCGTGCAGCGGCTCGGTGGCGCGGCGGCGGTACTCCTGGATCGCCCAGCCGTTGCCGTCCGGGTCCTTGAAGTACATGAACGTGGCGCCGTCGTCCGGCGCCAGCTGCATCGGCTCGGAGACCTCCAGGCCCCGCTCGGTCAGTTCGGCGTGGGCCGCCTTGATGTCCGTGACGCACAGCTGAAGGCCCTGGTACGAGCCGGGTGCCGGCCGCGGTCCGTCCATGGTCTCCCAGATGCTGTCACCCAGGGCGACCGAACAGCCGGAGCCCGGAGGCGTCAGCTGGACGATGCGCATGCCCGGCATGACCTCCCGGTCGACGTCGACATGGAAGCCGACCTTGTCCCGGTAGAAGTCGCGGGCCCGGTCGATGTCGCTGACAGGCAGCGGGATCACTTCGAGCGTGTACTCCATGTACTGGTCCTCCAGTTCGCCCCGTGGGAGTGTCACCCGAACCGCCAGCGGGTCTGGCTGAACGGCTCCCCCTTACCGAAGCCGAAAACAGTCCGGGGCGCCACAGAAAAGACAAAAGCGGCCCCCGGACCGTGGTGGAAGCGGCCGTCGCGCACCTCGAAATGCCAGAAGCTGCCGTACTTGCGCTCCCAGGCGTCGGCCAGTTCGCGCAGCCTGCCGTCGTCGGTGATCCGGACCGCCTCGCCTTCCACGACCAGGTCGTAGCCCTTGTTCCAGGTGTTGGTGCCGGTGGTCAGCACGACGTGCGGGTTGCTGTCGAGATTCCTCGCCTTGCGTTCCTCCGGACCGGTGCAGAAGTGCAGCGCGCCGTCCGCCCACACGGCGGGCAGCGGCGTGACGTGCGGCCGTCCGTCGGGCCGCACGGTGGAGATCCAGAAGAGCTCGGCCTCGGAGATCAGCGCCTCGGCCTCCGGCCAGGGGGGTGCGGTGGCGCCTTCGCTGCTGTAGCGGGTGTCGAGTTCTGCTCGTGGTTCCATACGTTTTCTCCTCCTCACCAGAACAGACTCCGCGGCCCGCCCGAACTCATCGCGGCACGAGACAGGCCTGGTCCCGCCCGGGCGCTTCCCTCAGGTACTCCGGTTAGGCTCAGGGCCGTACGACCTTGATCCGAGGGGAGGCCGGGCATGGCGACGCCGGGGCGCAGAAGCAGTACCTTCACGCGGCTGCTGCGGCACGGCTTCACCGATCCGTCGGCCGCCGAGCGGCTCCTGGAGAGCACGGAGCTGGCGCCCATAAGGAACGATCCGGTGCTGCTCGACGCCCTCGGGGCGACCGCCGATCCGGATCTGGCGCTGCTCGGGCTCGGGCGTCTCGTCGAGGCGCAGAAGGATCACGCGGGGCAGCGTGAGTTGCTTGACACGCTGATCGCGTCGAAGCCGCTGCGCGACCGGCTGCTCGGAGTGCTCGGCGCGTCCGCCGCGCTCGCCGACCATCTCGCGCGGCATCCGCTCGACTGGCACGTCCTCGCGATGTACGAGCCGCAGGACCTGCACCCCGGGATCGCGGAGTTCGAGCGCGGGCTCGCCGAGGCCTCCGACCCGGTCGCGCTGCGGGTCGCCTACCGGCGCTGTCTGCTGTCCATCGCCGCGCGTGACGTGTGCGGGACCACGGACCTCGCCGAGACGGCCGCCGAGCTCGCGGACCTCGCGACCGCCACGCTGCGCGCCGCGCTCGCCATCGCGCGGGCCGCCGCCCCCGAGGACGCCGCGCTGTGCCGGCTCGCGGTCATCGCGATGGGCAAGTGCGGCGGCCACGAGCTGAACTACGTATCCGACGTCGACGTCATCTTCGTCGCCGAGGCCATGGACGGGGCCGACGAGGCCAAGGCCCTGCAGGCCGCGAACCGGCTCGCCTCCCACCTGATGCGGATCTGCTCCGAGACCACCGTCGAGGGCTCGATCTGGCCCGTCGACGCCAATCTGCGGCCGGAGGGCAGAAACGGTCCGCTCGTCCGCTCGCTGTCCAGCCACCTCGCCTACTACCAGCGCTGGGCCAAGACCTGGGAGTTCCAGGCCCTGCTCAAGGCGCGGCCGGTCGCCGGGGACATCGAACTCGGCGAGGAGTACGTCGCCACGCTCGCCCCCCTCGTCTGGCAGGCTGCCGAACGCGAGAACTTCGTCCCCGACGTGCAGAAGATGCGCCGCCGCGTCGTCGAGAACATCCCCGCGAGCGAGATCGAGCGCGAACTGAAGCTCGGTCCCGGCGGGCTGCGGGACGTCGAGTTCGCGGTACAGCTCCTTCAGCTGGTGCACGGCCGGGCCGACACGTCGCTGCGGAGCCGGACCACGCTTGAGGCGCTGAAGGCCCTGGCCGCCGGCGGCTATGTGGGGCGTGTCGACGCCGTACAGCTCGACGAGGCGTACCGGTTCCTGCGCTCCATGGAACACCGCATCCAGCTCTACCGGCTGCGGCGTACGCACCTTGTGCCCGAGAACGACGCCGACCTGCGCCGCATGGGCCGCTCGCTGGGCCTGCGCACCGACCCCGTCACCGAGCTGAACCGTGAATGGCGGCGGCACGCGTCCGTCGTACGAAGGCTGCACGAGAAGCTCTTCTACCGGCCGCTGCTCGACGCCGTCGCCCAACTCGCGCCCGGCGAGGCCCGGTTGAGCGCGGACGCGGCACGGGAGCGGCTGGTCGCGCTCGGCTACGCGGACCCGGCGTCCGCACTGCGCCACCTGGAGGCGCTCGCCTCCGGGGTCACGCGCAAGGCCGCGATCCAGCGGACGCTGCTGCCCGTGCTGCTCGGCTGGTTCGCGGACTCAGCCGACCCCGACGCCGGGCTGCTCAACTTCCGCAAGGTGTCCGACGCCCTGGGCAAGACCCCCTGGTACCTCCGGCTGCTCCGGGACGAGGGAGCCGCCGCCGAGAACCTGGCCCGGGTGCTGTCCGCCGGGCGGCTCGCGCCCGACCTGCTGATGCGGGCCCCGGAGGCGGTGGCGCTGCTCGGCGACGGAGACGGGGGCGGCCTCGGCCCGCGCGACCGCGCCCACCTGGAGCAGGAGATCCTCGCCGCGGTGGGGCGGGCCGACGGGGGAGAGGCCGCGGTCACCGCCGCGCGCGGGGTGCGGCGGCGTGAGCTGTTCCGTACGGCCGCCGCCGACATCGTCCGCTCGTACGGCACGGAGGAGTCGCCCGCCGCGGCAGATCAGGGCGCGCTCGTCGATCTCGTCGGCGGTGCGGTGTCGGACCTCACGGCCGCGACCATCGCAGGCACGTTGCGCGCCGTCGTACGCGACAAGTGGGGCGACACGTTGCCGACCCGGTTCGCGGTGATCGGGATGGGGCGCTTCGGCGGGCACGAGCTGGGTTACGGCTCGGACGCGGACGTCCTGTTCGTGCACGAGCCGCGCGAGGGCGTGGCCGAGCAGGAGGCCTCGCAGGCCGCCCAGGCCGTGGTGGCCGAGATGGGGCGACTGCTGCAGATCCCGAGCTCCGACCCGCCGCTGCTGATCGACGCCGATCTGCGGCCGGAGGGGAAGTCGGGTCCGCTGGTGCGGACCTTGAACTCCTACGAGGCGTACTACCGGCGGTGGTCGCTGGGGTGGGAGTCGCAGGCCCTGCTGCGGGCCGAACCCGTCGCCGGGGACGCGGACCTGGGGCGGCGGTTCATCGAGCTGATAGATCCCTTGCGGTACCCCGCGGAAGGACTCGGTGACGATGCCGTACGGGAGATCCGGCGGCTGAAGGCCCGTATGGAGTCCGAGCGCCTGCCCCGTGCCGCCGATCCGACGCTCCACACCAAGCTGGGGCGTGGCGGGCTGTCCGACGTGGAGTGGACCGTGCAACTCCTCCAGCTCCAGCACGGCTGGGCGGAGCCGGGGCTGCGTACGACCCGGACGCGTGAGGCCCTGGCCGCCGCGTGTGCCGCCGGGCTGATCTCCGGCGAGGACGCCTCGATACTCGACGAGGCGTGGGTGCTCGCCACACGCGTGCGGAACGCGGTGATGCTGGTGCGGGGGCGGGCCGGCGACACGTTCCCGTCGGACGGGCGTGAGCTGGCGGCGGTGGGGCGGTATCTGGGATACGGGCCGGGGCATGTGGGGGACATGCTGGACGCTTATCGGCGGACGACGCGTCGGGCTCGGGGTGTGGTGGAGGAGCTTTTCTACGGGGGGTAGCGTCCCGTCTCCCTACTAGTCCCTTTCCGTCAGGAAGACCCACATCATGACGATGCCGGGTGGCCCCATCACGACCGCAAACATGATCCACGCCCACATGGGCTGCGCGTCGAACAGCACGCCCTCGATCGTGGAGGCGACCGCTGCGTACGGGAGGAAGTAGTACGCCGGGACCCACAGGCCCTTCCAGTGGGACAGTACCCGTCGGACGTAGCCCGTCGCCACGGTGACGGCGGCTCCCAGGGCGAACCAGGCTCCCATCAGCCACCACAGCAGCTTCCCCTCCCGGAAGCCGAAATAGGGGTCGAGTCGCTCGGTATGGTCGCGCACGGTGATCCGCACCAGCTCGTCATGCCAGAAGCGCAGCTCAGCGTGGTCGCGGCGGTGGATGTACTCGTACGTGTCCTCTTCCACGCGGATCGACTCGGTGCGCTGCTCCTCGTGGACCCGTGTGCCAGCCCACAGACGGTAGACCGTTCCGCAGCGTCGGCCGTATGAATCCGACGAGCAACTCTCCCAGGCCTTCTTGTCCGTGATCAGCCCGGTGGCATGCACGAGGCAGTCGGCATCGGCGGCGGCTGTACGACTCTGCCCGGCCGGGCAGGCGGGGGCGTGCCGGTAGGTCTGCCGATCCTGGTACTCGTGCGCAATCGGCACGGCGAGGTAGCCGGCCAGGCATAAGAGAACCACGGTGACGGGCACACGCAGCCACAGCACCGACCGCAGCTTCTCTTTCAGTCCGAGACCCCGCTGCACGACCCCGCCGAGCCCCGGCCTCCTGTCCTCCACGACCACGACCGTCCCCCCTCACCGGTCACCCCCAGGCGGCCACGCGCATGCGAGCCGAATGGTTCCTTCCGAGGGCGGCGAGGCCGTTCAGGCCGTGGGAGTCAGGTTCTGGTCGGGAGGAGCTGCGGCTCCCGGCCGCGGGTCGGTGCCGGTACCAGTCGCGGCAAGCCGTACGGCAGTACCCCGTACCAGACCCGCGCCACCGTGTAGCCGAACGCCAGGCACAGCATGCCCCCCACCGCGTCCAGCCAGAAGTGGTTGGCCGTGGCGACGATGACCACCAGCGTCGTCGTCGGGTACAGCAGGCCGAGGACGCGGACCCAGGGGACCGAGGCGAGGGCGAAGATCGTCAGGCCGCACCAGAGGGACCAGCCGATGTGCATGGAGGGCATCGCGGCGTACTGGTTCGACATGTTCTTCAGGTCGCCGGAGGCCATGGAGCCCCAGGTCTGGTGGACGACGACCGTGTCGATGAAGTCGTTGCCGTTCATCAGGCGGGGCGGGGCGAGCGGATACAGGTAGTAGCCGACGAGGGCCACACCCGTGGTCGCGAACAGCACCATGCGGGTCGCCGCGTAACGGCCGGGATGGCTACGGAAGAGCCACACCAGGACACCGAGCGTGATGATGAAGTGCAGTGTCGCGTAGTAGTAGTTCATGCCGACGATCAGCCATGTCACCGAGTTCACGGCGCGGTTGACGGACTCCTCGAAGGCGAGCCCGAGGTTGTGCTCCACCTTCCAGATCCAGTCGGCGTTGCGCAGGGCTTCGGCCTTCTGCTCCGGGACGGCGTTGCGGATGAGCGAGTACGTCCAGTAACTCACCGCGATCAGAAGGATTTCGAACCAGAGCCGGGGGCGTTTTGGCGCACGCAGCCGGCGCAGGAGGTTCTGGCCCGCGCGGCCGGCGCTCTCGTCCGCGACGGGCGTTGGACCGGCCTGCTGACGGCCATCCAGTGTCGTCACGGTCGTCTCACCCATAGGGTCAGAGTCTGCCAGAGAATCCCTCCCCCACCGATCATCCGTCGGTCTGGTCCTGCTCGCACGTTCTACGCCTGAGGGACCTGTGGGGAACGGCGTTTCTACTCCTTAGGGACGATTCCGGTCCCCAGGGGCCGAAGCGGTCGAACCCCGCACCACCAGCTCCGGCATGAACACGAACTCACTGTGGGGAGCCGGCGTCCCGCCGATCTCCTCGAGCAACGTCCGCACGGCCGCCTGGCCCATGGCCGGCACCGGCTTGCGGATCGTCGTGAGTGGCGGGTCGGTGAAGGCGATGAGCGGTGAGTCGTCGAAACCGACGACCGAGACGTCCCGCGGGACCTCCAGGCCACGCTGCCGCGCCGCGCGAATCGCACCGAGCGCCATCATGTCGCTCGCGCAGACGACGGCCGTGCACGCGCGGTCGATCAAAGCGGCGGCCGCGGCCTGGCCGCCCTCCAGGGTGTACAGCGAGTGCTGCACCAGACGCTGCTCGATGTCGTCCGTACGCAGGCCCAGCAGATCCTGCATCGTGCGCACGAAGCCTTCGATCTTCCGCTGTACGGGCACGAACCGCTTCGGACCCAGGGCGAGCCCGATGTTCGTGTGACCGAGCGAGACGAGGTGGGTCACCGCGAGCGTCATGGCCGCGCGGTCGTCCGGCGAGATGAAGGGTGCCTGGACCTTCGGCGAGAAACCGTCGACGAGGACGTAGGGGACGCCCTGGCCGCGCAGCTGCTCGTAGCGCTGCATGTCCGCGGAGGTGTCGGCGTGCAGGCCCGAGACGAAGATGATCCCGGCGACGCCCCGGTCGACGAGCATCTCCGTCAGCTCGTCCTCGGTGGAGCCGCCCGGGGTCTGGGTCGCGAGGACCGGGGTGTAGCCCTGCCGGGTCAGTGCCTGGCCGATGACCTGGGCGAGAGCCGGGAATATCGGGTTCTCCAG
This sequence comes from Streptomyces scabichelini, assembly GCF_011045015.1. GTDB lineage: Bacteria > Actinomycetota > Actinomycetes > Streptomycetales > Streptomycetaceae > Streptomyces > Streptomyces scabichelini. The sequence goes on from NZ_JAAKZY010000053.1 coordinate 32,445, forward strand.
CTCCGGCGTGATCAGGCCCACCAGACCTTCGCTGCGCTGCCGCAGCCGTACCGGGCGTTCGTAGCCGAGGACGTCCAGTGCGGCCAGTACGGACTGGCGGGTGGCGGCGGCGACACCCGGCTTCCCGTTCAGGACGCGGCTGACGGTCGCTTCGCTCACCCCTGCCTGGGCTGCGATGTCGGCAAGCCGTGTGGTCACAGGGGTGGACTGTACCGGCCGGTTCTCGCCTTGCACACCGATCCGGCGCCGTGGGCGACCTGCTGACCGGCCCGGTCCGGGCTGCTGGGTCATCGCGCTCCCTCAAGAAAGTGATGGCAAGGGCTTGCAGAGTCTTGCACAGGCGGTCCCACCTGCTTCAGGGCTGTAAACAAGCGTCTCACGACGGTCGCTCTGGGGTCACGTCCGAATAACTTCCAAGATACCTTGCAGTTTTTTGCTGCAAGCTCTTTCGAAACCATTTCAGCGCTGTTACGTTCGGCGTCGCCCGGCGGCGGCAACGAGGCAGTCGCCAAGTCGGCAGGGACGGCGGACGGGGCCGTTTCCTCGACCACACGGGCTTTCACCCTCAAGGAGAACTCATGCGGCGTGGCATAGCGGCCACCGCACTGGTGGCGTCCCTCGCCCTCGCGGCGACGGCCTGCGGCGGCGACAGCGACAGTGGCGAGGCGGACGGCCCGGTCACCATCACCTGGTGGGACACCTCCAACGCCACCAATGAGGCACCGACGTACAAGGCCCTGGCCAAGGACTTCGAGAAGGCCAACCCGGGCATCAAGGTCGAGTACGTCAACGTGCCCTTCGACCAGGCGCAGAACAAGTTCGACACCGCCGCCGGATCCAAGGGCGCCCCGGACATCCTGCGCTCCGAGGTCGGCTGGACCCCCGCCTTCGCCAAGAAGAGCTTCTTCCTGCCGCTGGACGGCACCGAGGCCCTCGCGGACCAGGACAAGTTCCAGCCCAGCCTGATCGAGCAGGCCAAGTACGACGGCAAGACGTACGGCGTGCCGCTGGTCACCGACACGCTCGCGCTGGTCTACAACAAGGACCTCTTCAAGAAGGCGGGCATCGCCGAGGCGCCCGCCACCTGGGACGACCTGAAGAAGGCCGCCGCCACCATCGAGGACAAGACGGGCGTCGACGGCTACTGGGGCTCCACCCAGGCCTACTACGCGCAGTCCTTCCTCTACGGCGAAGGTGCCGACACGGTCGACGCCGACGCCAAGAAGATCACCGTCAGGTCGCCCGCCGCGGTCAAGGGGTACGAGACCTGGGAGAGCCTCTTCGACGGCAAGGGCCTGCACAAGGCCGACACCACCGCCGACGCGTACGCCCATATCCAGGAGGCGTTCGTCAGCGGCAAGGTCGCCTCGATCGTCCAGGGCCCCTGGGAGATCACGAACTTCTACAAGGGCTCGGCCTTCAAGGACAAGGACAACCTCGGCATCGCCACCGTCCCGGCCGGTTCCACCGGCAAGGCGGGCGCCCCGACCGGCGGTCACAACCTCTCCGTGTACGCCGGCTCGGACCAGGCCCATCAGAAGGCCTCGCTGAAGTTCCTGAAGTTCATGACCTCGGCGAAGTCCCAGGAGACGATCGCCCTCAAGAACTCCACCCTGCCGACCCGCGACGACGCCTACACCGCGGAGGTCAAGGCCGACCCGGGTATCGCCGGCTACCAGAAGGTGCTCGCCGCCGCCCAGCCGCGCCCGGCACTCCCCGAGTACAGCTCGCTGTGGACCCCGCTCGACGCCGAGCTGAACAAGGTCGCGGGCGGCAACGAGTCGCTGGACAAGGGCCTGAGCAACGCGGAGACCGCGATCGCCAAGCTGGTCCCGGACTTCACCAAGTGACCCGAGTGGCCGCCGGTCCGCCCCGACCTGACAGGGGGTGGACGGCGGCCACCGGCCTGCGTGCCGAACCTCTGAACTCCCAGGTCCTCTGAACTCCCAGGTCACCCCTGATCTTCTGATCTTCCCGAAGGTGTCGAACCCATGACAGTCGCCATCGATCGAGCGACCGGCAAGCGTCGCGGTGGCCGAGAGCCACGGCCCGGTCCGTTGCAGCGCCTGAAGCGCGCGTACCACAAGTACTGGTACGCGTACGCGATGATCGCGCCCGTGATCGTCGTGCTCGGCGTCCTGGTGGGCTACCCGCTGGTGCGGGGCTTCTATCTGACGCTCACCGACGCCAACAGCCTCAACTCGGCCCGCCAGATCGGCGTCAACCACATCGACGCCACCTACAAGTTCATCGGCCTCGACAACTACGCCGACATCCTGTGGGGTCCGACCGCCTACGACCGCTTCTGGTCGCACTTCGTCTGGACGATCGTCTGGACGGCGCTCTGCGTCGCGCTGCACTACGTCATCGGGCTCGGCCTCGCGCTGCTGCTCAACCAGAAGCTGCGCGGCCGCACCTTCTACCGGCTCGTCCTGGTCCTGCCGTGGGCCGTGCCCACCTTCGTCACCGTCTTCGGCTGGCGCTTCATGCTCGCCGACGGCGGCGTCATCAATTCGGCGCTCGAAGCACTGCACCTGCCGGCGCCCCTGTGGCTGGAGGACTCCTTCTGGCAGCGGACGGCCGCGATCATGGTCAACACCTGGTGCGGGGTGCCGTTCATGATGGTCTCGCTGCTCGGCGGCCTGCAGTCCATCGACACGGCGTTGTACGAGGCTGCCGAGATGGACGGGGCCAATGCCTGGCAGCGTTTCCGGCACGTCACGCTGCCGGGCCTCAGGCCGGTCGGCTCCACTGTCGTACTGCTCGGCGTCATCTGGACCTTCAACCAGTTCACGATCATCTTCTTGCTCTTCGGCGACACCGCGCCCGACGCGCAGATCCTCGTGACCTGGGCGTACTACCTGGGCTTCGGCCAGCAGCCGCGCGACTACGCGCAATCGGCGGCATACGGCGTCCTGCTGCTTTCCATCCTGATCGTCTTCACCTCCGTCTACCGCCGCTGGCTGGCCCGCAACGAGCAGCAGCTCGCGATCTGAGGCAGGAGTCCCCATGAGCACCACGACCGTCAAGAGCTCCGCCCCGGCGGACCGGACCCCCGCGGACACCGCCCCGCCGCGCAAGGTCCGGCGGCGCGGCGAGCGCAGCGCCGCCGCCTCGTTCACCTCGCACGGCATCCTGATCGTGGCGAGCCTGATCGCGCTCTTCCCGATCGCCTGGCTGGTCTTCCTGTCCCTCGGCCCGGACAAGGACGACTATCTGCACCCCGGACGCATCTTCGGCAAGATGACGCTCGACAACTACGTCTTCGTGCTCCAGGAGACGAACTTCTTCGACTGGCTGAAGAGCACGCTCGTCGTCTCGCTCGGCACCACGCTCATCGGCGTACTGGTCGCCGCCACCACCGGCTACGCGGTCTCCCGCATGCGCTTTCCCGGCTACAGGAAGTTCATGTGGGTGCTACTGGTCACCCAGATGTTCCCGATAGCCGTACTCATCGTGCCGATGTACGAGATCATGTCGGAACTCCAGCTCATCGACAGCTACCTTGGGCTGGTCCTCGTCAACTGCTCGACCGCCGTGCCCTACAGCGCCTGGCTGCTCAAGGGATACTTCGACACCATCCCCTTCGAGATCGACGAGGCGGGACGCGTCGACGGACTGACCCCGTTCGGCACGTTCGCGCGGTTGATCCTGCCGCTCGCCAAGCCGGGCCTGGCAGTCGCCGCCTTCTACAACTTCATCACCGCCTTCGGTGAGGTCGCCTTCGCCTCCACGTTCATGCTGGACGACTCGAAGTACACGTTCGCGGTCGCCCTGCAGACCTTCGTCAGCGAGCACGACGCGCAGCGCAACCTCATGGCCGCCACCGCGGTGTTGGTCGCGATCCCCGTCTCCGCGTTCTTCTACCTTGTCCAGAAGAACCTGGTGACCGGCCTCACGGCGGGCGGCACAAAGGGGTGACGCCCGCCCGTCACGACCCCGCCCGCGCATACCGAACACGACCCGACCCCCGTACGCATCGCACCAAGGACGCCATGAGCCAGCACTCCACCGATCCGGCCCCGGCCCCCGCTTCGACGTCGGCTCTCGCCACCGTCGCCAGACACCACGACTGGTGGCGGGACGCGGTGATCTACCAGGTCTATCCGCGCAGCTTCGCCGACAGCAACGGCGACGGCATGGGCGACCTGGAGGGCGTACGTTCCCGTCTGCCCTATCTGCGCGACCTCGGCGTCGACGCCGTGTGGCTCAGCCCCTTCTACGCCTCCCCGCAGGCCGACGCCGGCTATGACGTCGCTGACTACCGGGCCGTCGACCCCATGTTCGGCAGCCTGCTCGACGCCGACGCGCTGATCCGTGACGCCCATGAGCTGGGCCTGAGGATCATCGTCGACCTCGTGCCCAACCACTCCTCCGACCAGCACGAGTGGTTCAAGCGGGCGCTCGCCGAGGGACCGGGCTCCCCGCTGCGGGACCGCTACCACTTCCGGCCGGGGAAGGGCGCGGGCGGCGAGCTCCCGCCCAACGACTGGGAGTCCATCTTCGGCGGGCCCGCCTGGACGCGGGTCACCGAGCCGGACGGCACCCCCGGCGAGTGGTACCTGCACCTCTTCGCCCCCGAGCAGCCCGACTTCAACTGGGACCACCCGGCCGTCGGCGACGAGTTCCGCTCGATCCTGCGGTTCTGGCTCGACATGGGCGTGGACGGCTTCCGCATCGACGTCGCCCATGGCCTGGTCAAGGCCGACGGGCTGCCCGACCTGGGCGCGCACGAGCAGGTGAAACTGCTGGGCAACGATGTCATGCCGTTCTTCGACCAGGACGGCGTGCACGCCATCTACCGCCAGTGGCGCACGGTCCTCGACGAGTACGCGGGCGATCGCATCTTCGTCGCCGAGGCGTGGACCCCGACCATCGAGCGCACCGCCAACTACGTACGCTCCGACGAGCTGCACCAGGCCTTCAACTTCCAGTACCTGAGCACCTATTGGGACGCCACCGAGCTGCGCGACTGCATCGACCGCACCCTCGACGCGATGCGCCCGGTGGGCGCCCCGGCCACCTGGGTGCTCTCCAACCACGACGTGACCCGGCACGCGACCCGCTTCGCCAACCCGGCCGGGCTCGGCACCCAGATCCGTACCGCCGGAGACCGCGACCTGGGCCTGCGCCGGGCGCGGGCGGCGACCCTGCTGATGCTGGCGCTGCCCGGTTCGGCGTACGTCTACCAGGGCGAGGAGCTGGGCCTGCCGGACGTCGTCGACCTGGCGGACGAGGTGCGCCAGGACCCCGCCTACTTCCGGGGCGCAGGCCAGGACGGGTTCCGGGACGGCTGCCGGGTGCCGATCCCGTGGACGCGTGACGGTTCCTCGTACGGCTTCGGCAGCGGCGGAAGCTGGCTGCCGCAGCCCGCCGAGTGGGCCGAGCTGAGCATCGAGGCGCAGACCGGGGCCGAGGGCTCCACGCTGGAGCTGTACCGGTCGGCGCTCGCCGTACGGCGTGAGCAGCCGGACCTCGGCGCCGGCGACCGGGTCGAGTGGCTGAAGTCGCCCGAGGGCGTCCTCGCCTTCCGCCGCGGGGAGTTCGCCTGCACCGCGAACACCGGGAGCGACGCGGTGACCGTCCCGGCGTACGGGCGGGTGCTGCTCACCAGCGGCGAGGTGACCGTCACGGACGACGGCGAGGCGAAGCTGCCGGCGGACACGACGGTGTGGTGGACCGCTAACTGACAGGCCCTGCAAGAAGTTTCGGCATTTTCAGAGGCCCGCCTTCCGCAGTGGAAGGCGGGCCTCTACCATCTGCGGCACCGCACGGCTTGCAAGTCTTGCAGCAAGAACCTTCAACGGAGAAGGAACCCCCACATGGCCAGGAGAACAGCTCTGCCCTGCGCGCTCGCACTTGCGGCCGCCGCGATCGTCGTCCCCGCGAGCAACGCGTCCGCGTCGCCGCCCGGCACGAAGGACGTCACCGCGGTCCTGTTCGAGTGGAAGTTCGACTCGGTCGCCCGGGAGTGCACCGACCGGCTCGGCCCCGCCGGCTACGGCTTCGTCCAGGTCTCGCCGCCCGCCGAGCACATACAGGGCCCGCAGTGGTGGACCTCGTACCAGCCGGTGAGCTACAAGATCGCCGGACGGCTGGGTGACCGCAGCGCCTTCCAGGACATGGTGAACACCTGCCACGCGGCCGGGGTGAAGGTCATCGCCGACACGGTCGTCAACCACATGTCGGCGGGCTCGGGCACCGGCACCGGCGGCTCCGCGTACACGAAGTACGACTACCCGGGCCTGTACTCCTCGTACGACTTCGACGACTGCACCTCCCGGATCAGCGACTACCAGGACCGGGGCGACGTCCAGAACTGCGAGCTGGTCGACCTCGCCGACCTGGACACGGGTGAGGAGTACGTCCGCAAGACGATCGCCGGGTACATGAACGACCTCCTCTCGCTCGGCGTCGACGGCTTCCGCATCGACGCGGCCAAGCACATGCCCGCGGCGGACCTCGCGAACATCAAGTCCCGGCTGAGCAGTCCGTCCGTGTACTGGAAGCAGGAGGTCATCCACGGGGCGGGGGAAGCGGTCCAGCCCACGGAGTACACGGGCAACGGTGATGTCCAGGAGTTCCGGTACGCGACCGGCCTCAAGCGGGTCTTCGACAACGAGAACCTCGCCTACCTGAAGAACTACGGCGAGGGCTGGGGCTACCTGAGCAGCGGCGTCGCGGGCGTCTTCGTCGACAACCACGACACCGAGCGCAACGGCTCCACGCTCAGCTACAAGGACAACGCCGACTACACGCTCGCGAACGTCTTCATGCTGGCGTACCCCTATGGCGCCCCGGACATCAACTCCGGTTACGAGTTCTCGTCGACGGAAGCGGGCCCGCCCAACGGCGGCACGGTGAGCGCCTGCTGGCAGGACGGCTGGAAGTGCCAGCACGCCTGGCCGGAGATCCAGTCGATGGTCGCCTTCCGCAACACCACCCGCGGCGAATCCGTCACGAACTGGTGGGACAACGACGCCGACGCCATCGCCTTCGGCCGCGGCAGCAAGGGCTTCGTGGCCATCAACCACGAGTCCGCGTCCCTGACCCGCACCTACCAGACGTCGCTGGCGGCAGGCACGTACTGCGACATCCAGAGCAACACCACCGTCACGGTGAACGGCTCCGGCCAGTTCACGGCGACGCTCGGCTCCAACACCGCGCTCGCCCTCCACGCGGGCAAAACGAGCTGCTGACCGACGGCAACGGCCTCGGGCGCGGACCCTATCGTCAAGTCCTCGTCCTGCAAGCGGGAATCCGGCACGTTCGCCGTTCCTGGGCCCAGCGTCGCCGTTTTTTTTACCGGGTCGTCCGGTGGCGCACTAACTTGGTGGGGCAGGCCTGGACACCCTGGGTCTGCCTCGGCACGTTGCCTCCGAGAGGCGGTGGTCATGGACGCCAACGGCAATCACACAGACGCCACCGTGATGGTGGTCGACGACGCGGCGGCCGGCAGATACGCCATGGGTGCCGTGCTGCGTCGTGCCGGGCACAGCGTGGTGCCCGTCGCCAGCGCCTCGGAGGCGCTCGTCGAACTCGACGTACGGCTGCGGAAGGGCGCCCTGCCGGACGTGGCGCTCATCGACGTGGGGCTGCCCGACATGAGCGGTTTCGACCTGTGCCGCCGTCTCAAGGCGCTGCCGCCCATGGCCGGCCTGCCTGTCGTGCACTTCTCGGCCGCGGCCGTGGCGGCGGGCGACCGGTGCCGCGGCTTGGACGCGGGCGGCGAGGCGTATCTGACGGTGCCCGCGGAGCCGGAGGAGATCCAGGCGGTCGTCCGTGCCGCGGTGCGTGGCGCACGGATCCGCAGCGGGGCCGAGACACGAGTACAGCGCCTCACCCTGCTCTCCGAGGCGATCGTGTCGGTACAGGCCGCACGCTGCCTCGAAGAACTCGCCACCGCCGCTGCCGCCGGCGCCGCACGGCTGACCTGCGGTCCTGCCGCGGCCTTCGTCCTCGGTGAGGACGGCGAGCTGTACACGGGCACGTCCCGGGCCGGCTCACCCTCCGGGAGGCGGCTCGCGCCGCCCGACGGCAGCGCGTACGAGGCCGTGATCCGGCTGATGCGGCGCTGCACGGCGGGGCGGATCGAGGTGCGCAGCATCGTCGTGCCCGCGCCGCTGTGGCCCCGGGGCTTCTTCCGGCCGGCCGGACTCGACGGACTCGACGACGCGCGCCTCAGGCTGGTCCGTACCCAGGACGGCGGCGCGCTGGTGTGCCTCGCGACCCCCGTTCGTGCGGCCCGGACCCCGGAGCCGGACACCGACAGCATGGTCGCCCGGCTCGCCCAGGCCACCTCTCTGGCCGCGGAGCCGCTGCTGATGTACCAGGTGGAACGTCATGTCGCGCTGACACTCCAGCGCAGTTTCCTGCCGCAGCGGCTGCCCGAGCTGCCGGGCGTCGATGTCGTCGTGCGGTACGTACCGGCCTCCCGGCAGACCGAGATCGGCGGCGACTTCTACGCGGCCCTGCGCACCTCGGACGGGGTGCTCGCCGCGGTCGGCGACGTCGTGGGGCACTCGCTGGACGCGGCCACCGTCATGGTCGAGATCCGGCACGCGCTGCGCGCCTACTGCGTCGAGGACCCCGATCCGGCCGTGCTCGTCGAGCGGCTCGACCGGATGCTGGTGCACTACCACCCGGATGTCACGGCCACCGTCTGTCTGACCCTCGTCGACCCGGACACCGGCCGCACCCGCATCGCCAACGCGGGCCACATCCCGCCGCTCGTCGTGCGCGATGCGGATTCCTCGTGCCTCAGCACGGCCGGGAGCTCGGGGGGCGGCACCGCCGAGTACGCCGAGGCCCACGGCCCGCTCCTCGGCCTCGGCCTGGACCGGCCGCCGCCGTCGGAGATCACGCTGACGCCCGCGGACCGGCTCCTCCTGGTCACCGACGGCCTCATCGAAACCCGCGGCACGGACCTGGCGGTCTCCCTGGAACACCTCCGCACGGTCGCCGCCGACGCCCCGCCCGGCGTGTCCACTCTCTGCGACACACTCCTGAACTGCTTCGGCCACGAACGGGAGGACGACATCGCGCTGCTCGCCCTGCGGCTAGGGTGAGGGCAAGAGCCGTAGAACAGGAGTGCCCATGCCGCAGATCACCGTCGAGTACTCGGTGCCGCTCGCCGACGCCTTCGACCGGAAGGGTTTCGCGCTCGCGCTGCATCCGATGGTGGTGGAGACGGCCGCCGCGAGGATCGAGGCGTGCAAGACGCGGTTCCGGCCGACCGAGGACATCGTGATCGGCGCGGGGACGGAGGGGCACGCTCATGTGCACGTCATGATCGCGCTGTTGCCCGGCCGCACCGACGAGACGAAGGCCGCGCTGACCGAGGCGACGCTGGAGCTGTTGCGGGCCCATGTGAAGATCGCCGACGGGGTCGAACTGCACGCCTCCGCAGAGGTGCGCGACCTCGACGCCTCGTACCGCAAGTTCGTGGAGTGAGACGGGAAGTCCGGGAGTGAGGCGAAGCCCGGGAGTGCGGGGGAAGCCTAGGACGCCAGCGTGATCAGCCGTCCGAGGAGGTCCGTGAACGGTCCCTCGGGCGGCTCGTCCTTGAGCATGCGGCGCAGCAGCGCGGCCATCTCGTCGTCGTAGGCGGCACTCACCGCCGTCAGCGCCGCGAAGTCGTGGACGAGCTGCGCCTCCAGCTCGGCGCGCGGAATGCGGCGCCCGTCCAGCCAGATCAGCGCTGTCGACTCGGCGAGCGAGATCCAGGAGCGGATGACGAGTTCCAGCCGGGCGGGCGGCCGGTCGATGTCCAGATGCGCGAGGATCTGGTAGTACGCGGCCTGCCGTACGCCGTCGACGAGGGCGTTGGTGTTCGAGGAGCCCACCGCCGGGCCGCCGCGCATCAACGCCGAGAAACCGGGCCCGTGTTCGTCGACGAAGTCGAAGTACCGGCGCATCACGCGCAGCAGCCGCGCCCCCAGTGGCCCCTCCTGCGGCTCCACGAACCGGGCCGCCAGATCGTCCGAAGCCCGCTTCAACGCCGCCTCGTACAGGCTGAGTTTGCCGGGAAAGTAGTGGTAGACCAGGGGCCGGGAAATACCGGCGGCCGACGCTATCTCGTCGATGGAGACGTCGTCGGGCGAGCGTCGGCTGAACAGTTCGAGCGCGACGCCGATCAGCTGCTGCCGCCGCTCCTCGACGCCCATCCTGCGGCGTACCTGCACCCCGGTTGTCATACGAACACCTTACCGATCGGATCCGGCCCTCAACGGGACGGTGCCGCACGGGTGTTCACATGTCCAGTGCCGAACTCCGTGTGTGCCTACCGGAGTCCTGCGACCGGCCTTCCGTCGGCCAGGCGTCCCTTCAACTCCACCTGCGCGCCCCGCTCGGTCGGTACGGCGAGGAGTCTGTCCTGGGCGCTGCCGCTCACCTCGCCCGTGGCGCTGATGGACGCCGTGTCCCTGCTTCCGGCGGCCAGCAGATACCACTCGCCGCTGTCCGACTTCCACTTCACGCCGGCCAGGACATGCGGATCGCGGACGCCGCACGCGGGGGAGTTCTCCGCCTTCGCCACGACCGCCCCGGAGGCCTGCCCGGGGACGTGGAACTGGGCGAGGACCCGCGTGCCCGTGCCGCGCCAGGTCTCGGCGCGCATGCACAGCCAGCCGGCGGAACTGCTCGCCTCGGGCAGCGGCTGCCGGGCGTACTGCCAGGCGTTCACGGAGCGCACGCCCCGGCCGCGCACGGCGCCGAGAGAGCAGGCCGACGAGGACCAGGCCGATGCCGAGGCTTCTTGGGGCTTGGCGGGGTGGCCCGAGGTGAGGCGCGCCGGGGCCAGCTCGCCGAGGTCGGTCATCAGGCGGGTGTCCGTGTCGTCGGTGAGCCGGAGCACGTTCCAGGAGCGGCACGCGCCGGTCTGCTGCACGGGACTGGCGGACGGCTCGGTCACGCCGTCCTTCGAGAGCTTCAGCGAGGCCGTGCTCGAAGCCGTGCTCGCCGAGGGCTTCAGCAGGTCGAGTACGGCGGCCTGCCGCACCCAAGGCGCGGTCAGATAACGGACGTTGCCGTCGGTCCGGTTCAGGACCACCGCGTTCGCCCCGGCACCGGTGGCGCCGTCGACCCGCGCGAAGTCGAGGGCGGCGCCCTGCGTGCCGTCCTTCGGCTCGGCGTAGCGCGCGATGCGCAGACCGTCGTAGAGCAGCACGACCCGGACCTGGTCGACATCGCCCGCGTACAGGAGCTGGGGCGGTCCGGGCGGGGCGCCCGCCGGGGTGCCGGGGGTGGCCGAGACCCGCACGGACTCGCCGGGGCGCGCCCACACGGCGAGCGCGCGGCGCAACAGTGCCCTGTCGTCGGTGAGGTTGCCTCGTGCGGGCCACACGGAGAAGTCGGTGCGCGCGGAGGACTTCCACACGGCCGGGGCCACCAAGGTCAACCTGCCCGGATCCAGGGCTGCTTGGGCCGCCGGGTTCTGCGCATACGGGGGTGCCGCGGCGCCGTCAGGACCCCAGCCGTCGCCGGGCAGTGCGAGGAGCGCGCCGCACACCGCGAGGACGGCGGCCGCGGTGAGTGCGGCCTTTCTGTGCTGGCGGCGGCGCATCAGGTCGGTGGGCCGGGCCTGAAGGGAGCACGGATCGAACTCGGGGGACGTCAACAGCGCGTACTGCGCCTCGACTCCGTCGGCCTCCACGAGCGCCGCGGCCGGGTCCTCCGCGCCTGCCGCGGCAAGCAGCTCGCGTACGTCCGTGTCGGGCAGCTGCTCCAGGCCGTGCAGTACGTAGGCGGCACGGGCCGGTCCTGAGAGGGCCGAAAGCCGTTGGTCCAGGGCGAGTTCGTCGGCGCCGCCCGAGCACGGGAAGAGCCGCAGGCCCCACACCTGGGGGAGCAGCGGCGGCAGTTGGGCCCGTTTCGGCCAGGACGAGCGCTTCAGCGGGCGGCCGGCCTCCAGGGCCGTACGCAGGACTTGGAGGCGCAGGTACGCGTACCCGGTGTCGTGGCCGGCCGTCTTCTGGGCCGGGACGACGGACGCGTCGCCGGTCCTACGGCTCCGGGGCAGCGCGCGCTGGGAGAGCGCGTGCGCGGTGAGCACGCGGCGGGTGCGGCCGAGGCTCGGCGGCAACACCAGATAGGCGAGCCGGACCAGCCGCGGGTAGTGCTCGACGAGCGCGGCCTCGGCCTGCTCGACGTCGACGACCGGTCCGGAGGCGGAGGGGGCGGCTGCTTGGCGCGGGGCGACATCCTGTGACTGCACGTTCAGCAGAACGAGCGAATCCTTGGTTGGTCACCTCGCCCGGAGGGAGCAATCCACGGGCGGGCGGAGAGATGTCAGACCCGCTCCAGGGGCCGGTGCGGCCCGCTGGGGAGCTCCGCTTTGACCGTGTCGCCCGGGCGCACCACACCGCCCTCCCGCACGATGCTCATGATTCCGGCCTTGCGCACGATGTTCCCGGCTTCGTCGCGGCCGACGACCTGCTTCAGCAGCCCGTCCTCGAAGTTGTCGATCTGCAGGCACGGGTTGCGCAGGCCGGTCACTTCCAGCACCGCGTCGTCGCCGATGCGCAGCAGTGTGCCGACCGGCAGGCCGAGCAGATCGATGCCGCGGGTGGTGATGTTCTCGCCGAGGTCACCGGGCACCACCACGAAACCCTCCGTACCGACCTCGGCGAAGAGCTCCTCATGGATGAGGTGCACCTGGCGAAGGTTCGGCTGGGTCGGGTCCTGTGCCATCCGTGAGCGGTGCTTGACCGTCACGCCGGCATGTACGTCGCCCTCCACACCGAGCCCGGCGAGCAGCGTGATGCTGTCCCGGTTCGGCTTGGTGAACGAGTACTCGCCGTTGCTGCTGACCGTCGTCACTGTCGCGCTCATCCTCGGGTCCCCCTCCTCGGTGACAACTCCTCCGGCTCCACCAGCAGCCGCGCGTAGTTCGCCATGGAGCGCTGGTAGCGCGGCAGATGCGGGGCGAGCGCTCCGAGCACCAGGGCAAGACCCTCGCGCTCCCGGCCCAGACTGGCAAGGCACAGCGCCAGGGTGGCGCGTACGGCATCGTCCAACTCGTCGGACGGTGCGTCGAGTTCGGGTGTCAGGAGCTTGACGCCCTCCTCCGGCTGCCCGATGTTCCGCAGCGAGCTGGACAGCTGGATCTTCGCGCGCCGGCCCTTGTACCCGCCCAGCCCGCGTGCCAGCGCCTCCCGGTACAGCGGCACGGCCCGGTCCGAGTGGCCCGTCGAGTCCCAGGCACAGGCCCGCTCGAAGGGGGCGACGGGGCTGTCGGCGGGCAGCTCGGCGACGAGCGCGTCGATCACCGCGCGGAAGTCCGCCGCGTGCTCCTCACCGGGCTCATCGGAGGCGTCGAACGTGGCCCAGGCCGCCGCCACGCGCTCTTCCCATTCCATGTCCACAGAGGTCACGGGCACACCCTCGCACGAGTGTGCCCGTGACCACCTCCGATTTACGTGACCATGGAGCTGGGCGGATTCGGCGTCGATTGAGTGCGGAGCGTGCGGGAGCCGTATCGAAGGCAGGGCCCTTGCCAGGGCTCTCAGCGGCGTGGGCCGGGACCGCCACCCTCAGGGTGGTCCCGAGGCCGACGGAGAGCGACCGGAGGAACAGATGAGGTTGACGCGACAGAAGACGGCCGTGGCCGGAATGGCGGCCGCCCTGCTGGTGCTGACCGGCTGCGGCTCGGACGACGGTGGGGAGAAGGTCCCCGAGACCGCGACCGGAAGTCTGGAGCACCTGGCGAGTGAGGCCGGCTGCAAGCCGAACATGCAGACGGACGCGGACACGATCCGCCAGGCCCTCTGCAAGAGCTCCGACGGCAAGTACGTCCTCGCGACCTTCGCCACCGATCGCGGTCAGCGTGAGTGGCTGAACGGGGCGAAGGACTACGGCGGCTACTACCTCGTCGGCCGCAAGTGGGTCGCCAGCGGCGACGAGAAGACGGTCACGGCGCTGCGCGGCTCGCTCGGCGGGACCATGGAAGAGGGGTCCGAGCACATGAACCCCGGTGGCAGTCACAACAGCGGCAACAGCGACAGTGGCAAGAGTGGAGGCCACCACGGCTGACCGCACCGGTTCGCCGACCGCATCGATTCGGGGGCAAGCGAAAGCCGGCGGTGGGAAATCCCACCGCCGGCTTCCTAGTGCTTCAGGACTACTGGCAGTCCTGGCCGCTGTTGATGCAGTCGACCACCTGGTTCATCGTCTCCTCGTTGAAGAAGTTGATGAAGTCGTTGTGGTCGGTGATCGGCTTGTGCAGCTGGTCCGGGAAGGAGTCCACTGCGAACGCGTTCTGGACCTGCCCGTTCTGGATCTGCGGCGCGTCAACGTCGTAGACCAGGCGGACCTGGAGCTGGGGGATGGCCTCGAAACCGTTCGAGCAGGAACCGTCCTCCTCCACGAAGTCCACGTGGTCACGGTGGTTGGCGCTGTCGATGTTCTGACCGTCCCAGCAGCTCTGGAAGTTGGTCGTCCGGACCACCGAGCTGCCCTCGGGGCAGATCGGGTACTTGTCCGTCAGCTGCGTGTCCTCGAAGCCGGTGCAGCTCCAGTTCGTGTTGGCGTTGGCGTTGCCGTTCACGAAGGCCTTGGCGTCACCGGTGATGATGCGCAGGGCCTCAGGCATCGCGGTGACATCGCTCTGCTTGTTGCCGACGAACTTCAGCTGGGCCTCGCTGGCCTGGATGATCGTGCCGACGTTGCCGTCCTGACCGCCACCGGGAGCGTTGGCGTCGATGTCGTCCTGACCGTCCTGCACTCGCAGCACCGGCCAGAAGTACGACGACTTGTCGCCCTGGTTCTCGCAGGTGGTGTCACCGTTCGCCAGGTCCTCGTCGCTCGCGAAAGCGTTGTTGGCCTGGTTGCCGACGTAGTCGTGCTGGTGCTGCGCACCGTTGCTGACACCGGGGGCGACGATCACGTTGTCCGAGTTGCGGTTCTCGTTCTCGTTGGTGCCACAGTTCGTGGTGAAGCTGCCCGTCGAACCGCTGTCGCCGTTCGCGGCGAGCCCGTTTCCGTCCACGCCCTGCGGGCCGCCGGTCGGCTCGGCCTGGGTGATGTCCTGGAAGTCGTCCGCCACCGGACCGTTGCCGGCCTGGCCGCCGTTGTCCTGTTCCTGACCCTGGTCCTGGCCATCGCCCTGGTCCTGGCCCTGGTCCTGACCATCGGCCTGGTCCTGGCCCTGGTCCTGGCCATCGGCCTGGTCCTGACCGTCACCCGCGGCGGTGTCCGGCTGGTCGGCCGGCACACCTTCGCACTGGGCCATCTGCTCGGCGTTCTGCGGAGGCTGGCCGCCCGCGTTCCGGATGTTGATGCTCATCCGGTCGATGGCGGCCGTCCGCTTGGCCTTCAGCGGGCCGAGGATGGAGCTGTCGACGTAGCCGGAGTCCCCGGCCTGAGCCTGGCGCGTGTCCGCGAGGCGCTTGTAGGCCTCCGTGACCTGCTGGTCGAGCTTCGCCAGCTCCTGGTCGACACCCTGGCGGGCGCCGTCCGGCACATCGGTCAACTGCTGGCCGACGTCCGGACATTTGATCGTTGCCACCCCTGCGGCGGCGGTTGTCTGCGCGTTCTGCTGTGAGTTCTCCTCACCCGCCGAAGCGTAGATATTCGCCGCGAGCAAGCCGCCGCCACCCAGCGCGAGAGCCGCCGATGCGGCTATCGCCCGGTTGGCGAGCGTTGAGCGGCGTTTTCGGTTTGTGCGTCCCATGGAACTCCTCTGGCTTCCTTGCGGGGGCATCGAGGCGCCCGACAGGAGGTGAAGCGGCGTCGTTCAGTACGCAAGGGGCTCATGGGGTGTTCAGCGGCCTCAGAAATTGGTGAGAGATTGGTGGAGCAATTCCGGCGCAAGGGGCCCAGAAGCCCCTGTTTCAACGGCAGTTGAGGGGGGAATACTGAATCTCGGTCAGTGAATCCTCGTGAATCTTCGATGGAGAGCCGATCTTTATCCGGGCACGTTTTCAGCGCCCCTGGTCCAAATAGGCGAGAACGGCCAGAACGCGGCGATTGTCGTCATCCGACACCTCAAGGTCCAGCTTCGCGAAGATGTTGGACGTGTGTTTCGCAATGGCCCGTTCTGTCACGACCAGCCGCTCCGCGATCGCCGCGTTCGAGCGGCCCTGCGCCATCAGCTCCAGCACCTCCCGCTCGCGCGGCGTCAGCCGGCCCAGCGGCCGGCTCTCCGCCTGGCGCCGCGACAGGAGCTGCTGGATCACCTGCGGATCCATCGCGGTGCCGCCCGCCGCGACCCGGCGTACGGCGTCGATGAACTGCTCCGCGTCGAAGACCCGGTCCTTCAGCAGATAGCCGACCCCGCCGGTCCCGTCGGCGAGCAGCTCGCGCGCGTACAACTGCTCCACGTGCTGCGACAGCACCAGCACCGGCAGCCCGGGTCTCTCCCGCCGCGCCTGCAGCGCGCACTGCAGCCCCTCGTCCGTGTGCGAAGGCGGCAGCCGTACGTCGACGACGGCGACGTCCGGTCTCAACTCCGCGAGCGCCCGGGTGAGTTCGGGTCCGCTCTCGACGGCCGCGGCGATCTCGAAGTCGTACGCTTCGAGCATCCGCACCAGTCCGTCGCGCAGCAGGAAGAGATCTTCGGCTAGGACAACTCGCAAGGGATCTCCATGGTCACCATGGTGGGACCGCCCGCGGGGCTGCTGACGGCCAGGACGCCGTCGAATGTACCGAGTCGCCGCTCGACTCCGGAGAGTCCGGAACCGGCGCCGATCCTGGCACCGCCCTTGCCGTTGTCGGTGACGGCGATCCGCAGCATGCCGTCCGCGTGGTGCACGTCGACCCAGATCCGGTCCGCGCCCGCATGCTTCACGGCGTTCGTGAGGACTTCACTGACGGCGAAGTACGCGGCCGACTCGACGGGGGCGCCCGCGCGCCCCGGGAGGTCCACGTCCACCTCGGTGGCGATCGGCAGCCGCAGCGCCAACGCCCGTACGGCGTCGCCAAGGCCGCGTTCGGCGAGCACGGGCGGGTGGATGCCGCGGACGAGGTCGCGCAGTTCGGTCAGCGCGTCGGCGGAGGACTTACGGGCCTGTGCGAGCAACTGCTTGGCCTTCGCCGGGTCCTTCTCGATGAGCATCTCGATGGTCCCCAGGTCCATGCCCATGGCGACCAGCCGCGCCTGGGCGCCGTCGTGCAAGTCCCTTTCGATACGCCGCAGTTCGGCCGCCGAGGTGTCGACGGCGTCCCGCCGGGTCTCGGTGAGCACCCGTACGCGCTCGGCCAGCTGGCCCTGACCGCTCGCCAGTACGGAGCGGGTCAGCAGGAAGTGGAAGCGCAGGAGGTGCGGGACCGTGTAGTAGCCGACGGCCAGGAGCGCGCCGCCCAGCGCGGCCGCGGCCAGAGCGGTCCCCTGCCCGCTGACCGGCACGAACCCGTACCACCAGCCGACGCGCGTGCCGTCGGTGAAGGCCCGCCACAGCCCGGCGGCCAGCGCGAACCCCTCGAAGGGATAGAGGAGCAGCGCGGTGGGGATCAGGGCCGTGACGAAGCCCGCGATCATGTCGACGGGCAGCCAGAGGAGATCCCGCCAGGTGGCCCGATCGCCGAGCATGCGGAAGCAGCGGCTCCATGGCTTGGCGTCCTGGGGGACGGGCCGGTACGCGGGCGGGATCCGCACCCCGCTCCACTCGGCCGCCACCATGCGCCGCCAGTTCGCGAAGGCGCGTACGCCCGTCAGTACCCAGGGAGTCGTGACGATGCCGATGCCCAGGGGGACGAGGACGATCGATACGACGGACAGGACGAAGAGCACGACGGCCCCTGGCAGTGACACGAGGGTCAGGGCCAGGGCCCGCAGTCCGTCCAGCGCGACGGCACGGGCCCTGCCGGGGGCTTTGGCGGTCTCGGTCGTGCTCTTCGTGTCCATGGCTTCAGTCTCGCGGAGCTACTGGGGGTGGTCACTGGGTTCAGCACCCGGAGGGGGGTGGGGGTAGGTGCACCACGCTCCGCTGGAGGGACGGTTCGAAGCTGCGGGTTCGTTGTGGCTGGTCGCGCAGTTCCCCGCGCCCCTAAAGGGGCGCGGCCCCTCTCTTCGCGGCGCGGTCCCCTCAGCTCAGAGCCCCAGTGCCTTCGCCTCCGCCGCCGGGTCGAGCCCCAGCACCGGTCGGTCCGGGCGCTGGGGCGCGACCCCGCCGAGAGACTGCAACCACGCCCACGTATCGCTCACCGTCTCCTCGGCGGGGCGGCAGCGGAGCCCGGCCGTCACCGCTCGTGAGACGTTCGCACTGTGGAGTGCACCGTGCAGCTCGCTCGCCGGCGGTACCCATACCGGCAGCTGTGTCCAGGGCTCGATCCCGGCGTCGAGGATCACCTCGGGCTCGGTCCAGCGGAGCTCCGCCCCGCTGCCCGTGACGTGGACGCAGGCGGCGAGGAGTGCCCCCATCGTCGTATGCCCCTGCGGGCTGATGAGGTTGTACGGCCCGCTCAACTCCCGCTCCGCGGCCTGGAGCAGCCACTCGGCGAGGTCGCGGACGTCGACGTACTGGAGCGGCAGTTCACGAGGGCCGGGCGCCAGGACCGGGCCGCCGCGGGCAATCCGGGTCAGCCACCACGGCAGCCGCCCGATGTTCTCGTACGGGCCGAGGATCAGTCCGGACCGTACGAGCAGCGAGCGCCCCTCGCCGAAGGCGTCGACGGCGGCGAGTTCACCGCCGCGCTTGTCCCGCGCGTAGTCGGTCTGCTCCGCGTCCGCCGACGCGCCGTCCACCAAGGGAGCGTCCTCGGTGTAACCGGCGGCCGGCGGCCAGGCGTACACGGAGCAGCTGGACACGTAGACGTACCGCCCGACCCGGTCCTTCAGCAGTCGCGCGGCGTCCCGTACGGCTCGCGGTGCCGCCGACCAGGTGTCGACGACGACGTCCCAGTCGCCCTCGGCCAGTGTGGCGAGCCCGTCGGGGGCGGTGCGGTCGCCGTGCAACGACCGTACGCCCGCAGGCGGTTCGTGGCGTCCTCGGTGGAAGACGGTCACGTCCCAGCCGCGGGCGAGCGCGGCCTCGACGACGGCACGCCCCGCGAACTCCGTACCACCGAGCATCAGAAGTCTCATGCCAGTGACTCTGCACGGCCCGGCCACGGGACGGAACGGGAATCTGCTGACAGAAGACCCGCAGCCGGGCGCCGCCGGTCAACGCCCGGTCGGCGGCGCGTACTTGTAGCCCACGCGCCGCACCGTCTGGATCGCCCGCCGGTGCTCCGCACCGAGCTTGCGGCGCAGCCGGGCGATGTGGACGTCCACGGTCCGGCCGTCGCCCACATGCCCGTAGCCCCAGACCGTGGTCACCAGCTGGTCGCGGGTGTGCACGCGATGCGGATGCGCCACGAGGTGCGCGAGCAGCTCGAACTCCAGGTAGGTGAGGTCGAGCGGCCGCCCGTCGACCTCGGCGGTACGCCGCACGGTGTCGACGCGTACGAGGGAGTCACCGCCCTCGGACTCCTCCGGGCCCCCGTCCGGTACGGCGACCGGCAGGACGGGCTGCTGGTCGGCCGGTACGAGCACCAGGTAGCCGACCATCGGCGGCCGGCCCGGCAGGGTGGGCAGGGTGTGCGGGGGAGCGGGCAGCCAGGTGGCGCCCGGCGGCAGGAAGTCCGCGACGTCCACCGTCTCGTCCCGGTCGACGGCACGCAGCCGGTGCCGTGCCGAACCGGTGGACGGAGTGGCGGTGGAGAAGGATCGGGTGTTCGCCATGAGAGGTCAGCTCTTTCGCGCGAGAGGTCGTCGAGGGACGTACGTCGTGCGCGCTGGCCGAAGGCCGGGGGTGTACGGCTTTAGAGGGCCGGCGCGTTCATCGCGCGGCGACACACCCGGTCGAAGTCGTGATGCTGACGGGAAGGCCAGAAGGGCTTGAGGTCATGACGACCCGTCGCGAGGTACTTCCGAAAGCTGGCCATGACCCCATTGAAGCAGACGGGGTCGGGGGCGCGCCCCTTTAGGGGCGCGGGGAACTGCGCGACCAGCCCTCACCCACCCGCACCCAAACAACCACCCAACCGCCGAAGGGGCGCCTACCGAATCGGTGGGCGCCCCTTCAGAGAGAGAAGCGGGATCAGACCTGGCCGGCCTTGTCCAGGGCGGTGCAGCAGGTGTCGACGATCAGACGCGTCACGACGTACGGGTCGACGTTGGCGTTCGGGCGGCGGTCCTCGATGTAGCCCTTGCCGTCCTTCTCGACCTGCCACGGGATACGGACCGAGGCGCCGCGGTTGGAGACACCGTAGGAGTACTCGTTCCACGGGGCCGTCTCGTGCAGACCGGTCAGACGGTCGTCGATGCCGGCGCCGTAGTTCTTGACGTGGTCCATCGGCTTGGAGCCTTCGCCCAGCGACTCGCAGGCGGTGATGATGGCGTCGTAGCCCTCGCGCATCGCCTTGGTGGAGAAGTTGGTGTGCGCGCCGGCGCCGTTCCAGTCGCCCTTGACCGGCTTGGGGTCCAGGGTCGCGGAGACGTTGAAGTCCTCGGCGGTGCGGTAGAGCAGCCAGCGGGCCATCCACAGCTGGTCGGAGACCTCCAGCGGGGAGACCGGGCCGACCTGGAACTCCCACTGACCGGGCATGACCTCGGCGTTGATGCCGGAGATGGCCAGACCCGCCTTGAGGCAGTTCTCAAGGTGCGCCTCGACGATGTCGCGGCCGAAGATCTCGTCGGCGCCGACGCCGCAGTAGTAGCCGCCCTGCGCGGCCGGGAAGCCGCCCTCGGGGAAGCCGAGCGGGCGCGAGCCCTTGAAGAAGGTGTACTCCTGCTCGATGCCGAAGATCGGCTCCTGCGCGGCGAACTTGTCCGAGACCTCGACCAGCGCGGCACGCGTGTTGGACTCGTGCGGCGTCATGTCGATGTTGAGGACCTCGCACATGACGAGGACGTCGTCGCCGCCGCGGATCGGGTCCGGGTAGGAGGCGACCGGCTTGAGCACGCGGTCGGAGGCGTGGCCCTCGGCCTGGTTCGTGGAGGACCCGTCGAAGCCCCAGATCGGCAGGTCGGCACCCTTGGCGTCGTCGGCCATAATCTTCGTCTTCGAACGGAGCTTGGCCGTCGGCTCGGTGCCGTCGATCCAGATGTACTCAGCCTTGAAGGTCACGGGCCACATCCTTCGGGGTGGGTCTCGATTGCGCAGGTCGATGCGGGTGCGCGGCGCAGCGGCACTGGAACGCCACGGGGATGGGCGCAGCCTGTCAACAGGCGGTTTCCCGATCATTGCCCGACTGTGAACCCCGTGTTACCTGGTGCCCCTGTGTCGGGCTCCACCCCTTGAGAGCGGGCTCTCTTGTGATCAGGTTTCGCCGTATACAAGGAGGCGGTGGGGGTGGGGAGGGTTTTCTTTCCCCAGCCCCGCCCCTTCCCGAAACTGGGGGCTGCGCCCCCAGTTT
>NZ_JAAKZY010000054.1 GCF_011045015.1 Streptomyces scabichelini
GCCAGCGTTCGTCCTGAGCCAGGATCAAACTCTCCGTGAATGTATTCCCGTAATCGGGATCACACATCACGAGAGCGGAACCCCTCCGAGGAATAATCGGAAAGGTTCACAGCGTCCTCGCTGTGTTGTTTTTCAAAGGAACCTCGCCACCGGAAAAGCTTCCGATGGACGGGGTATCAACATATCTGGCGTTGATTTTTGGCACGCTGTTGAGTTCTCAAGGAACGGACGCTTCCTTCGTACTCACCCTCGCAGGCTTTCCTCCGGGCTTCCCTTCGGTGTTTCCAAACTCTATCAGGGTTTTCCCATCTCTCTGACCGTGGTCCTGCAGGCATGCAGAACGGCAACCCGAGATAGGATCTGACAAGTTGAGTGCTGCCAGGTGGGGGCGCATGGTTGCGTCACTCCGCCTCAAGCAGGTGTACAACCCTACATGGAGGGGTGGAGCGGGCGCAAATCGTTTGTGCTGGGCTCTACGGTCGCCAACCGGGATCTCTCGTGCGGAACCGGCACTTCTCATGACTTACGCTGCTGAACAGCTCGCCGTCCGGTACAGGCAGTGACGGCCCATATGAATCTCCGCCCCCGGGAGGCTTCCCATGACCATCGTGACGTCCCCTCTTGCAGGACGTGCCATCGGCCTCGCGGCCGTACCCGATCCGGTCTTCTCTGGAGCCATGGTGGGGCCTGGCACGGCGATCGACCCCGTACGTGAGCCCTCTGAGGCCGTCGCCCCCATCGACGGCGTTGTTGTCTCGCTTCATCCGCACGCCTTCGTCGTAGTCGATGAGCAGGGGCACGGCGTACTCACGCACCTCGGTATCGACACTGTTCAGCTGAATGGCGAGGGCTTCGAGCTACTGATCAACAAGGGCGACACCGTACAGCGCGGTCAGGCCATGGTCCGCTGGAACCCTGTTGCCGTCGAAGCGGCCGGTAAGTCCCCGGTGTGCCCCATCGTGGCTCTCGAGGCCACCGCCGAGTCCCTCTCCGACCTCAACGTTGACGGCGACGTGAAGGCTGGCGACGCTCTCTTCAGCTGGCACTGACTTCAGTGCCGTCATGAATGACAGGCAGGACGACCACCGCGGTGGCGGGACCCGCCGCTCTATCGGAGACAGGTGACATGGAAACAACGCTGCGAGGCGTCGGCGTGAGCCACGGTGTGGCGATCGGCGAGGTTCGGCACATGGGGACAGCGGTTCTCGAGCCGCCTGCCAAGCAGATTCCGGCGGAGGATGCGGAGCGCGAACAGGGGCGCGCCCGCAAGGCCGTGGAAGCTGTGGCGGCCGATCTGATGGCGCGCGGCAATCTGGCGGGCGGTGAAGCCCAGGCGGTGCTCGAGGCCCAGGCCATGATGGCTCAGGACCCGGAGCTCATGGCCGACGTCGAGCGGCGTATCGCTGTCGGGAGCACGGCTGAGCGCGCGGTGTACGACGCGTTCGCCGCGTATCGCGCCCTGCTGGCGGGTGCTGGTGAGTACCTCGCCGGTCGTGTCGCGGACCTCGACGACGTGCGGAATCGTATCGTCGCGCGCCTGCTCGGTGTTCCGATGCCGGGCGTCCCGGACAGTGACGAGCCGTACGTCCTCATCGCTCGTGACCTTGCGCCTGCCGACACTGCGCTGCTGGATCCAGCACTGGTTCTCGGTTTCGTCACCGAGGAGGGCGGGCCGACCAGCCACAGCGCGATTCTGGCGCGGGCGCTCGGCGTTCCGGCTGTGGTCGCGCTGCCGGGTGCGAGTGAGCTCGCCGAGGGCACGATGATCGCGGTGGACGGCAGTACCGGTGAGATCTTCGTGAACCCGAGTGCCGACAAGAAGGCCGCCATGGAGGCCGCGGCCGCTGAGCGCAAGGCTGTGCTGGCCGCGTCGACCGGGCCCGGCGCCACTTCCGACGGGCACAAGGTCCCGCTGCTGGCCAATGTCGGGGGCCCGGCGGATGTGCCGGCGGCGGTGGAGGCCGGCGCCGAGGGTGTGGGTCTGTTCCGTACCGAGTTCCTCTTCCTTGACGACAGCAAGAATGCGCCGTCGGAGGAGAAGCAGGTCGAGGCGTATCGCAAGGTCCTTGAGGCCTTCCCTGAGGGTCGTGTCGTGGTGCGTGTGCTCGATGCGGGTGCCGACAAGCCGCTCGACTTCCTGACGCCGGCCGACGAGCCGAACCCGGCACTGGGCGTGCGGGGTCTGCGGACGCTGCTCGACCACCCGGAGGTGCTGCGTACGCAGCTGACGGCGCTCGCGAAGGCTTCCGAGGGGCTGCCGGTCTACCTCGAGGTGATGGCGCCGATGGTCGCCGACCGTATCGACGCCAGGGCGTTCGCGGACGCGTGCCGTGAGGCCGGTCTGCAGGCGAAGTTCGGTGCCATGGTCGAGATTCCGTCGGCCGCTCTGCGGGCGCGGTCGATCCTGCAGGAGGTCGAATTCCTCTCGCTGGGGACCAACGATCTCGCGCAGTACACCTTCGCCGCCGACCGTCAGGTGGGCGCTGTGTCCCGTCTCCAGGACCCGTGGCAGCCCGCGCTGCTCGACCTGGTCGCGCTGTCCGCCGAGGCGGCGAAGGCCGAGGGCAAGAGCTGCGGTGTCTGCGGCGAGGCGGCGTCGGACCCGCTGCTCGCGTGTGTGCTGACCGGTCTGGGCGTCACCTCCCTTTCTATGGGTGCGGCGTCGATTCCGTACGTCCGGGCGACGCTGGCCAAGTACACGCTGGCGCAGTGCGAGCGTGCCGCGGCGGCGGCGCGCGCCTCGGACAGCGCCGAGGAGGCGCGCAAGGCGGCTCAGGCGGTGCTGTCCGGCGAGTAAGTCGGCCCACGCCGTTGACCAGCGGTGATCGAGGGGCGCTCCGCCTGCGGGTGGGCGCCCCTCTCGTTTTCAGTGCGTGTGTGCCGTCGTGTGGCCGTCGTCCCCCAGGTCTGGTGGTACGCAGTAGTCGACGCCCGACTCCGGGGAGACGAGGTCGCCGGATTCGATGTCGGTGCAGTAGGCGTCGAAGACTTCTCCTGCGGTCAGTGGTTCCAGGCCTTCTCCGCGCAGGCGCCAGCCGAAGACGCGGTCGGTCGTGTCGGGTGCGCTGGTGCGCATGACGAGGCCTCCGGCGCTCTGGGTGGCGATGCCGACGGCCAGGACCGTGGTGAATTCGAGAGCCTGGGTCTCGTCGAGTTGGGGTGTGCCGTGGAGGTCGTCGTCGGCATGGAGGACGGCGACGAGTGGTTCCGGTGCGGTCGAGACGCTGCACACGAGGTGACGCTCGCCGGGGCCTGTGTTGTCGACGATGCGGACGAGCAGGTCAGAGGCTCGGATGAAGGCCGCACGGCCGATGTCCTCGCCGCACGACACGCAGTTGCCGATGCGGGACAGGAGCGTGGTCGCGTACTCCCAAGTGGCTTGTCGGACGGCCTCGTCGACGAGGTTCGGGACGAGGTCGACGAGGGGCTGTCCTTCGTACGGGAGGGTGGGGCCCGTCGAGGCGAGCTCGGCTGTGAAGCGGGTGCGGCTGGACGGGGCGTCGGGTTCCAGGCCGGTGTCGGCGCAGAACTCCGCGTACTCCTCGGGGTCGAAGAGTGCCACCGTGGTGTGGCCGCCCTGGGATGCGAGTGTCCTGAGCAGTGCTTCCACCTGCTGGAGATAGCCTGCGTGGTCGTCGAACGTGAAGGTGCGGTAGCGACGCATCGTCATGAAGTCGTGCTCGTCGGTCAGCAGGCCGATGGTGCCGGCGATTTCGCGGCGCAGGACGCGTCGCATGGTCGGGTGCTGGGTGTGCGCCATTTTTCCCCCTGAGTGCAGTCGATCAATGCTCACTCACGGTAATCGGCTGCACTGACAATGCCCGTCGGGGTGAGGGGTTCCCGCACGCGGCTCCGCTGGAAAGCGCAGGTCATCGCGTGTGGGGGATCATCAGGCGCGCTTGTGGGCCAGGTCCTCGTAGAAGCGCAGCAGTTCGACGCTGTCCACGGAGCCGAGGTTGACGGCCTTCTCGAGGGGAGCGCCTTGGAGAAGGCGCTTGACCGGGACCTCGATGCGTTTGCCCGTGAGGGTGTGCGGAATGCCGGGCACCTCGATGACCTCGTCGGGTACGTGGCGTGGCGAGAGTTGTTCGCGGATGGTCTGTTTGATGCGTCCGAGGAGGGCGTCGTCGAGTACGGCGCCCGGGGCGAGGTGTACGAACAGCGGCATCCAGTAGCCGCCGTCGGGCTGTTCGATGCCGATGACGAGGGATTCGCGGATCTCGGGGAGCCGTTCGACGGCTTCGTAGATGTCGGCCGAACCCATGCGTACGCCCTGGCGGTTGAGCGTGGAGTCCGAGCGGCCGTGGATGATCACCGAGCCGCGTGAGGTGACGGTGATCCAGTCTCCGTGGCGCCAGACGCCTGGGTACACGTCGAAGTAACTGTCGTGGTAGCGCCGGCCGTCGGGGTCGTTCCAGAAGCGGATGGGCATGGACGGCATCGGATTGGTGACGACCAGCTCGCCGACTTCGTCGGTCAGGGGTTTGCCGCTGGGGTCCCAGGACTGGAGATCGGTGCCCAGGCACGGGGCCTGGAGTTCGCCGATGTACACCGGGAGTGTGGGTACGGCTCCTGCGAAGCAGGAGCACACGTCGGTGCCGCCGCTGACCGAGGCGATCCACAAGTCGGCCCCGCTCTCTGCGAACTCGTCGTGCAGCCAGCGGAACCCGTCGGGCGGCAGGGGCGAGCCGGTGGTGGCGACGCACTGCACACGGGAGAGGTCGAAGTCGCGGGAGGGGCGCACGTCCGCCTTGCGGCAGGCCATGACGTACGCGGCCGAGGTGCCGTACAGCGTGGTTCCCGTGCGGTCGGCGATGCGCCACTGGGCGGCCGTGTCCGGATAGCCGGGGCTGCCGTCGTACAGGACGATCGTTGTGCCCGTCAGGAGGCCGGAGACGAGGAAGTTCCACATCATCCAGCCGGTGGAGGTGTACCAGAAGAAGCGGTCCTCGGGGCCCAGGTCGCAGTGCAGGGCGAGTTGCTTGAGGTGTTCGACGAGGATGCCGCCCTGGGACTGGACGATGGCCTTCGGTAGGCCGGTCGTGCCGGAGGAGTAGAGAACCCACAGAGGGTGGTCGAAAGGGACCGCTTCGAAGACGGGCTCCACGTCGGCGGAGGTGAGCGCGGACCACTCCAGAGCCCCTTCGGGGGCGTCGGTGCCGAGCAAAGGGACATGGACCACGGCGCGCAGCGTGGGCAGTTCGCGGCGCAGTTCGGCGACGGTGTCGCGGCGGTCGTGTTCCTTGCCGCCGTAGTGGTAGCCGTCGACGGTGAACATCACGACCGGTTCGACCTGCTGGAAGCGGTCGAGGACGCTGCGGGCGCCGAAGTCGGGCGCGCAGGACGTCCAGACGCCGCCCACGGCAGCCGTGGCGAGGAGGGCGACGACGGCCTGCGGAACGTTCGGGAGGTAGCCGCTGACGCGGTCTCCGGGGCGTACGCCGAGGGTGCGGAGCTCGGCGGCCAGGGAGGCGACCTGACGGCGCAGTTCGGACCAGCTGACCGGGCGCGGTTCGTGGGTTTCGTCGACGTACAGGAGGGCCGGTGCGTCGGCGCGGGTCTCGGCCGCGCGCAGGGCGTGCTCGGCGTAGTTGAGGGTGGCCCCGGGGAACCACTCGGCGCCCGGCATCGAGCGGTCGCCGAGCACGCGCGCGTAGGGGGTCGAAAACCGTACGTCGAACCACTCGGTGACGGCCTTCCAGAACGTGTCCAGCTCGTCCACGGACCAGCGGTGGAGGGCCGCGTAGCCGCCTTCGGACGGGGCTCCGTGGTGCTCGGCCGCCCAGGCCTGGAACTTCGTGATCTGCGCCCGGGCGATGCGTTCCCGGTCGGGCTGCCAGAGCGGTGAGGGATTCACGGAGGACATGGGGCGGCTCCCGGACTGTGCGCGTCGTGTGCGTGGGTCGCGCACAGGCTGGGGTGTGCGCGCGTCACGCGGCTGATACGGACGATGCCACGTGATCGACTTCCGCACCAGGGTGCGCCAAGGATGGTCCGGGTCGTGCGCCCCACATGGTCCGGGTCGTGAAGATGTGGCCCCGTCGCAGGTGAACGGCAGTTGAACGACTCACACATGTGGGCAGGGCAATGGCAGGCTGAGCAGCATGGACGGTCGTGACCTGGTGCGCTCGGTGAAGGCGGTCGGTTCGACAGGGGCGGCCCAGGGGTGGCGTACCGTGCGGGCCGCGTGGCGCAGGAGGCGTGCCGACGCGGCCGGGCTTCCGCCGCGTGGCGCCGAGCGCGCGCGGGTGCCCGGGCCCGTGCTGGACGTGGAGCCGGGGCCCGGCGGCGGACTCGTCCGGTTTACCCGGTCGGAGCTGCGCATCACCGTCGCCGTGAACGGAGCCGTCTTCTGGGGCTGGGACGGTGCCGGACCCGAGCCGTCGTACGCGCTCGCGGACCGCTCCCCCAGGCCGGACCCCCGAGCCGTTCTGGAGCCGGACAAGGACGGCGCCTGGCGGGTCGTGGCCGAGCGCGTGACGGTCGTCATCTCGCGGAACGGCGCCGTGGAGGTGCGTACGCCGGGCGGAGTCACCCTGCGTCGCGATCTGCCGCCCCGATGGTGGGAGCCGGTCGGCGGGGGTCGGGCGCGCTGGATGCAGCGGTCCGAAGTGGCCGCGGACGCACGGTTCTTCGGGCTGGGAGGGCGCGCGTCGGGGCCGCGGCTGCGCGACGGCACCTACCGGTTGTGGAACACCGATCCCGGCCTCGCCTTCGGTCCGGGTGACGATCCGCTGTACATCACCATGCCGGTGCAGATGGTGGTGGCCGACGCGGCCACGCATCTCGTGTTCCACGACAGCACATGGGACGGCAGCGTGACCTTGCGCGAGGGCGAGGAGGGCGCGGGGTCCGGGCACGACCGGGCCGGGACGAGCGAGCTGCGGATGGACGGCGGGCCGCTGCGCTGCTGGGTGATGGTGGGTACTCCCGCGCGCGTGCTGCACGCCTGGGCGTCGCTCACCGGGGCGGCCGCGCTGCCGCCCGCGTGGGCGCTGGGGCATCATCACGCGCGGTGGGGCTTCGGCAGCGAGCAGGAGGTGCGGCGGATCGTCGCCGGCTATCAGGACCGCGGGCTGCCGTTGGACGCGGTCCATCTCGACATCGACCACTTCGACGCGCACCAGGTGTTCACGGTCGACAGGGAGCGTTTCCCGAAGCTGCCGGTGGTCGCCGAGGAGTTGCGCCGGGACGGGATCCGGCTGGTGTCGATCGTGGATCCGGCGGTCAAGGCCGAGGCGGGCAACGCGGTGTACGACAGCGGGTCCGAGGTGGATGCCTTCGTGCGGGACTCGGCGGGCAAGCTGGTGCGCGGTGTCGTCTGGCCGGGCGAGGCGGTGTATCCGGACTTCACGCGCGCGCGTGTGCGCCAGTGGTGGGGCGAGTTCT
Organism: Streptomyces scabichelini; assembly: GCF_011045015.1. Classification (GTDB taxonomy): domain Bacteria; phylum Actinomycetota; class Actinomycetes; order Streptomycetales; family Streptomycetaceae; genus Streptomyces; species Streptomyces scabichelini. The sequence goes on from NZ_JAAKZY010000054.1 coordinate 7,390, forward strand.
ACGAGGAGCGGCTGGCGCAGGGTTTCGCGGGCTTCTGGCACGACATGAACGAACCGGTGTCGTTCACGGCCTTCGGGGAGAACACGCTGCCCCGTTCCGCGCGGCATGACCTGGAGGGACGCGGTGGCGACCATCGCGAGGCGCACAACGTGTACGCGCTCGGCATGGCACGGGCCGGCTATGAAGGTCTGCGTGAACTGACGCCCAGGGGGCGGCCGTTCATCTTCTCGCGCTCGGGGTGGGCCGGAATGCAGCGCTACGGAGGGACCTGGTCCGGGGACGTGGCCACGGACTGGCCGGGGCTGCGGGCATCGCTGTCGCTGGTGGTGGGGCTCGGATTGTGCGGGGTGCCGTATTCGGGCCCCGATGTCGGCGGGTTCGACGGCAGTCCGTCACCCGAGCTGTATCTGCGGTGGTTCCAACTGGGCGCGTATCTGCCGCTGTTCCGTACGCACGCGAGCCTGCGGGCCGGGCGCAGGGAGCCCTGGGAGTTCGGCGACGATGTCCTGGAGCACGCGCGCGTGGCGCTCGTCGAGCGGCGGCGGCTGCTGCCGTACTTCGTGACGCTGGCGCATCTGGCGCGCCGTACGGGGGCGCCGTATGTGCGGCCGGTGTGGTGGGGCGTGCCGGAGGACCGGGCGCTGCGCGACTGCGAGGACACCTTTCTGCTCGGCGACTGTCTCCTGGTGGCGCCGGTGCTGGACCCGGGCACCGACCGGCGTGCGGTGCAACTGCCGCGGGGGCGCTGGTACGACACGGTGACCGAGGAGGCCTACGAGGGGCCCGCTCAGGTGCTGCTCGACGCTCCCATGTCCCGGATACCGGTGCTGGCGCGCGCGGGTGCCGTCGTGCCCGTACGCGGCGACGACGGCAGCCTGGAGCTGGAGGTGTGGGCTCCCGCCGGTGGACGTACCGGAGGCGGGCTCGTGGTGCGGGACACGGGCGACAGCTGGGAGGAGCCGGAGATCGAACGGTATGTGACGCGCTGGGAAGGACAGCGGGTGGTCGTCGAGCGGGACGGGGAGAACGGCCCGAGTGAGCCGTCGTGCCCTGTACGGGTCCGAGGGCTGAGGACGCTGTGACGCACCCTTGAGGTGCCTCTCGGCCTCCCTGGACGATCCGTCAGAGGTACCGGCCCTCGAAGAACGCGCGCGCCGCCACGGTGTGCAGCGGGAAGGCGAGTTCGGTCGCTGTGCGGAGCAGGTGCCAGCCCTCGGTCTCGTCCGTCGCGGAGGGCGGTGGCAGTTCGGCGGCCGGGCGTTCCGGAAGCAGACCGAAGAGCAGGAGGTGGCCGTCGGGAGAGCTCATCGCGTCGGCCAGCCGTACGTCGCGGCTTGCCGCGTCGATGCCCGTCTCCTCCTTGAGCTCGCGGACGACGGCGTGCCGCCAGTCCTCCCGGTGGTCGATGAACCCTCCGGGCAGAGCGATGCCCCCGCGCGCGGGGGCGATGGTTCGGGTGATGACGACCAGGGCCGTGCCCTTCGTGTCGTACGCGGGCTGAAGGGCCACCGCGACCGGCAGTGGATTGCGGTAGGCCACGGCGCCACAGGAAGCACAGGTGCGGGGCCAGCCGTAGACACCCTCTCCGTAGGGCGCTCCACAGCTCGAACAGTGCGAGTCCGGCACGGAGTTGGCGGACGGGTTCTGGGATGGGGACACGCCGCGGACTGTATCCGATCATCACAGGAGCGTCTTGACGGGCTACCTCAGTAGGACGGGACGAGGGACTTCTTGGACACCGGGAAGTCGAAGTAGGTGTCCGGGTAGAGCTCCGGTTTGTACGTGAAGTGCCACCATTCCTCGGGCAGGTTCACGAAACCGAGGTCTTCGAGGGTGTCCTTCAGCAGCAGCCGGTTGGCGCGCTGTTGCCCCTGGATGCGCGGGTCGAGGGTGTGCGACAGGGTGTCGAAGCAGTCGAAGCCGGTGCCCATGTCCACGGAGTTGTCGGGAAACCGTTCGGCCTGGGGTGCGTAGCACGGCACGAGCGGCTCCCCGGGGACGTACGGCCGGGTCGGTTTCGCCGGGAGCCGCACGAGCGTGAGGTCCATGGTGGATCCGCGGCTGTGGCCGGATTTCTCGGCGATGTAACCGTCCTCGAACAGGCGGGTCTTGTCGACCTGCGGGTAGAACTCGCCCTTCATGGTCTCGTCGTCCAGGTTCTCGGCCCAGCGGACGAAGTGGTCCACGGCTCGCTGCGGCCGGTAGCAGTCGTACACCTTCAGGGAGTAGCCCTGGCGCAGCAGCCTCGTCTGGGCCTTGTGAAGGGCCTCTGCCGCGGGCTTGGTGAGGATGCAGAGGGATTGCCGGTAGCCGTCGATGCGCTCGCCCACGAAGTTGTGCGGGGTGAAGTACCGGATCTCCTGGAGGATCGTCCGGTCCACGGATCTCAGCGCCACGAAGTCCTCGGGGGCCTTCTGCTCCGGAGTCGCCCGGGCGGTGGCGGAGGCGGCGGTGACGGCCAGCAGGGCGGCGAGCGCGGTGACGAGTCCGCGTACCGCGGTGGAGAGTCGGGTCATGCTCCTTGCGTTTATCAGCCGCGGGTTCCGTGGGGGAAGCGATCGGATACAGTCCGCGCCCGATCCGGTGGCGAGAGACGGCCGGAACCACCCCCGTAGGCCCCGGCCGTCCCTACCGATACTCCGACGCCAAGAAGGGCCCGAGCGGTTCTCGTAACTCACTGACCATTCAACTGACGCACCGCCCGATCGACTGACGCGCCGCTTGATCAGCCGAAGCACCGCCCTGTCAATCGGCACCCTGCCCAATCGGCACGGCCCATGGCACACTTCTGACGTACCGTCAGATCTTGTTGTTCTGGAGGGACCTTGTCGCGTACCCGCACACCCGTGGTCACCGGCTGGTTCACCGGCGAAGGGGACGACTTCCGGCTTCTGGGCACGCGCTGCTCGGCCTGCTCGTCGGTGTTCTTCCCCCGCGAGGACGCCTTCTGCCGTAATCCGGGGTGCCCGGGCGGCGAGCTGGCCGAGGTCCCGCTGTCCCGGCGCGGCCGCATCTGGTCGTACACCGACAGCCGGTACCGGCCGCCGTCACCGTATGTGTCCGACCCGGAACTCGAATGGCAGCCATACACGTTGATCGCTGTGGAGCTGGAATCCGAGCGGATCGTGGTGCTCGGGCAGACGGTTCCCGGAATCACCGTCGCCGATCTGACGGTGGGCATGGAGGTGGAGGTCGTCCCGGGCGTGCTGAACGAGGACGCGGAGACGACCTGGACGACGTGGCACTGGCGGCCGACGGGGGTGACGGCATGACGGGTGAGGTGGCGGTGCTCGGCGCGGGCATGCACCCCTGGGGCAAGTGGGGTCGCGGTTTCGTCGAGTACGGGACGGTGGCGGCGCGCGCGGCGCTGGCCGACGCGGGGGTCGACTGGCGGGACGTCGGCTCGATCGTCGGCGCGGACACGGTCCGTGGCGGCTATCCGGGGTACGTGGCCGGGGCGACGTTCGCGAAGGCGCTGGGCTGGCAGGGCGCCCGCGTGGCGAGTGTCTACGCGGCGTGCGCGTCCGGGGCCCAGGCCGTCAGCGCGGCCCGGGCGCAGATCCTTTCCGGACTCGCGGACGTGGTCCTCGTGGTGGGCGCGGACGCGGCTCCGAAGGGGTTCTTCCGGCCCGCCGGCGGGGACAGGCCCGACGACCCTGACTGGCTGCGGTTCCGGGTCCTGGGAGCGACGAATCCGGCGTACTTCGGGCTGTACGCGCGGCGGCGGATGGCCGTACACGGGGACACGCTGGAGGACTTCGCCCAGGTCAAGGTGAAGAACGCCGCCCTGGGGGCGCTGAATCCGTACGCGCGCTACCGCAAGCGGGTCACCGCCGAGGAGGTCGCCGCCTCGGCGGTGGTCGCCGATCCGCTGCGGCTGCTCGACATCTGCGCGACCTCGGACGGCGCGGCTGCACTCGTGCTGTCCAGCATGGAGTTCGCGCGGTGTCATGGGGCCGCGGATCCGGTGCGGATCCGCGCGGTGTCCACGGTGACACCGCGCTATCCCAGAACGGTCCTCGATCTGCCGGACATCGCGACGGACTCCGCGGTCGCGGTGGAGCCGGCGGCCGAGACGTTCCGCGCGTCGATCGCGCGCGCGGCGTACGAGGAGGCGGGCATCGGCCCGGAGGACCTCTCGCTCGCCGAGGTCTATGACCTGTCCACTGCCCTGGAGTTGCAGTGGTACGAGGACCTGGGGCTGTGCGGCGAGGGCGAGGCGGCCAAGCTCCTCCGAGAGGGTGCGACGGCGCCGGGCGGGCGAATACCCGTGAACGTCAGCGGCGGACTCGCCTCCTTCGGAGAGGCCGTTCCGGCGCAGGCCATCGCCCAAGTCTGCGAGCTCACCTGGCAGTTGCGAGGTGTGGCGGGCGAACGGCAGGTCGCGGGCGCGCGAGTGGGCATCACCGCGAACCAGGGGCTGTTCGGGCACGGATCGTCCGTGATAGCGGTCCGATGACCGCAGGGTGTCCTGCGCAATGGGGCCTGAAGAGCCTTCCGTACGCTGTGTGATCGGCCAGGAATCCTGCGTGAACAGCGCGTGAACTGCGCTTGGGCGCTCGCTGGAGGCGTCATCATGCTTCCGTGCGCTCCTGGACGGATACTCTCCGCTTCGCCTTCCAGCCGGTCGTCAATCTGACGACCGGAGGGGTCGCGGCGCTGGAGATACTCGCCCGTCCGGAGGCGGGTGACGTCCTCGCGCAGGCCCGCCGCGACCCCGAACTCGACGGTCGGCTGGCCGCGTTGGCGATCCGGGCGGCGGCCCGTCAGGAGACGCTGCTGCCGCTCCACGTCAATGTGTTCGCGGGCACCCTCGCCGACCTCGGAGGGCTCGCCGCGCTGCGGGAGGCCGTGCGCGAGGTGGGGCGCATGCCGTGGGAGGTGACGGTCGACGTCGGCCCGCCGTTCACCCATGTGCCGCACCAGGCACTCATCGAGACGGTCTCCGCGTTGCGGGGCGAGGGCTTCCGGATCTGCGCGGACGGCATCGGTGACGGCGACGTACCCCTTCGGGTGCTCGCGGATCTCGCTCCCGACCTCGTCAAGCTCGACGCGTCCCTGCTGACGCGGCCGGCGGTGGTGCGGGCGATGCGGACGCTGTGCGAGCATCTCGGCGCGCTGCTGTCCGTCGAGGGCGTCGAGACCGAGCTGCAGTGTGCTGCGGCTCTGTCGGCGGGTGCGCAACTGGCGCAGGGCGAGCTGTTCGGACCCCCGGCACGCCGTCCGGCGGCGGACGTATACGTTCCGGCTCTGTCCCCGGCGACCGGGACAACGCCTCCGTACGGGCCGTCGGTACGGCAGTTCGTACGGCCTGCCGCGCTGCTGCCCGCCTCCGCGTCCGCGGGGCAGGTGCGGGCGCTGCTGACCGGGTCGCCGGAGGTGTCCGGGGTGCTGCTCGTGGACGCCGCGGGGGTCCCGGTGCGGTCGGTGCACCGGTCCCGGTTCCTGCTGTCGCTGTCGGGCCGCTACGGGCACGCGCTGTACGCCGACCGGCCGGCCGCCAAGCTCGGCGATCCGCCGCGTACGGTCGGTGTCGACGCCACCGCGTGGGAGGTCCTCGACGTGGTGGCGGACGGGGATCGCGACCGTACGTCCGACGACGTCGCGGTCGTCGACCGGCTCGGGCGGTGTGTGGGCGTCGTACGCCTGGCCGATCTCGTACGGGCGCTGGCCGAGAGCCGCGTCGAGGAGGCGGCCGCGCTGAATCCGCTCACGCGGCTGCCCGGTTCGGACGCGATTACCGGCGAGGTGGACCGGCGGATCGCGGACGGGCGGATCTTCGCGCTGAGCTGGCTTGACGTCGACGGCTTCAAGCAGGTCAACGACGGTGCGGGGTTCGCCGCGGGCGACGAGCTGATCCGCGCGGTGGGGCGGGCGCTGCAGACGGCCGCGTCCGGGGCCACGCGCGTGGGGCACATCGGCGGTGACGACTTCCTGGTCCTGGCTGATCCGGACGGGCTCGATCCGTTGGCCACGTCGGTTCTCGACACGCCGTGGTCGGCCGGTGGACTCGCCGTCACGCTGTCCCTGGCCACGGTGCTGTGCGCCCCGGGGAGCGTGACCGACCACCGGCAGGCAGCGGCGTGTCTGGCCCCGCTCAAGCAGGCCGCGAAGTCCCTGCGGGGCGCGAGCTGGGTGCTGGGCCACGCGGGCCTGCCCGGCCACGAGATCCGCCGCGGCTCGGGGGCGGCGCCCGCGCAGGCCGGATGCGGGGCGGGTGGGCCCCAGCTAGGCTGAGGGCTCTGCGGTACTGCCTCCGCAGGGCTTGGGAGCTGACGCGCACGGCACCGTCGTACACCGGTGGCGGTTCCGGCCGTCCTGGTTCAGGCCCCTTTGTGGACCTGAACCGTTGTCGCCCGCGACCTTGACGGTCCTTGACCTCCGGTGAACACTTCCGGATGTCAGTCGGCGTCGCCGCATTCCGGCGTATTCAGGCATCGCGCCGCGCGGGCTCTCGCCTGCGCCAACGGGTCATCCCCCACGGGCGATTCGGCTGCCACGGCACGCTCGTCACGGACGCCGGGCGGGGCGCGGGACTCTCCCTGCCTTCGGCTGAAGTAGCCATGGGAAACGCACCCTGCACGGTGGACCGGGGCGGACCGCCCCGGGCTTGGGCCTAGGAGCCGCCATGAGCAATGGAGACATCTTCGTCGGTGAGGTCATCGGCACAGCGATCCTGATCCTCTTCGGCGCCGGAGTGGTCGCCGCCGTAGTACTGAACTACTCCAAGGCGAAGGACGCCGGCTGGGTCGTCATCGCGTTCGGCTGGGGCTTCGGCGTGATGGCCGGGGCGTACACCGCGGCGCCGCTGTCCGGCGGGCACCTCAACCCGGCGGTGACGCTCGGCATCGCCATCGACACCGGGGACTGGGACAAGGTCCCCATCTACGTCGCCGGACAGATGGTCGGCGCCGTCCTCGGCGCGGTCCTGTGCTGGTTGGTCTACTTCGCGCAGTTCCAGGCCAACGCCGAAGAGGACAAGGCGCAGCCGACGCTCGGGATCTTCTCCACCGCACCCGCGATCCGCAATCCGGTGGCGAACCTCATCACCGAGATCATCGCGACCGTCGGTCTGGTCCTGCCGATCCTGGCCTTCGGCCTCACCAAGGGTCTCGGCGAGTCCGGCACCGCGATCCTGATCGTCTCCTTCCTGGTGGTCGGCATCGGTCTGTCGCTCGGCGGTCCTACGGGATACGCCATCAACCCGGCCCGCGACCTGGGTCCGCGCATCACCCACGCCCTGCTCCCGATCCCCAACAAGGGCACCTCGGACTGGAGTTACGCGTGGATCCCGGTGGTGGGACCACTGATCGGCGGGGCGCTCTCGGGGCTCATCTTCAACGCAGCCTTCTGAAGAATCCGACGAAGGGGACGTCATGACAGACAAGTTCGTCGCCGCAATCGACCAGGGCACCACTTCAAGTCGCTGCATCATCTTCAACCAGGACGGCGCGATCGTCGCCGTCGACCAGCGTGAGCACCGCCAGATCTTCCCCAAGCCGGGCTGGGTGGAGCACGACGCCACCGAGATCTGGTCGAAGGTGCAGGCCGTGGTCGCGGGCGCGGTCGCGAAGGCCGGTCTCCGCGCCGACCAGCTCAGCGCGCTGGGGATCACCAACCAGCGGGAGACGACGCTCCTGTGGGACCGCGCCACGGGCAAGCCCGTGCACAACGCGATCGTCTGGCAGGACACCCGTACCTCCGCGCTCTGCAACGAGCTGGGCGGCTCGGACGGCCAGGACCGTTTCCGCGAGCAGACCGGGCTGCCGCTGGCCAGCTACTTCTCCGGGCCGAAGGCGGCCTGGCTGCTGGACAACGTGCCGGGGCTGCGGGCACGGGCCGAGCGGGGCGAGATCGCCTTCGGCACGATCGACTCCTGGCTGATCTGGAACCTCACCGGCGGCACGGACGGCGGCCACCACGTCACCGACGTGACCAACGCCGGGCGCACCATGCTGATGAACCTCGAGACCCTTCAGTGGGACGCCTCGATCCTCTCCGCGATGAACGTTCCCGAAGCGGTCCTCCCGGAGATCAAGTCCTCGGCCGAGGTGTACGGGACCGCTGTGGGCCAGCTCGGCGGGGTGCCCGTCGCGTCGGCGCTCGGCGACCAGCAGGCGGCGGTCTTCGGGCAGGCCTGCTATGACGTGGGCACGGCCAAGAACACGTACGGCACGGGCAGCTTCCTGCTGCTCAACACCGGGAACCGGCCCGTGCCCTCGAAGAGCGGGCTGCTCACCACCATGGGCTACAAGATCGGCTCCGAGGCGCCGGTGTACTGCCTGGAGGGGTCGATCGCGATCACCGGCGCCCTGGTGCAGTGGTTCCGCGACCAGCTCGGCATCATCCGTACGTCGGACGAGATCGAGACCCTGGCGGCGAGCGTCGAGGACAACGGCGGCGCGTACATCGTGCCCGCGTTCTCCGGCCTGTTCGCGCCCTACTGGCGTTCCGACGCGCGCGGTGTCATCACCGGACTCACGCGGTACGTCACGAAGGGGCACCTCGCGCGCGCGGTGCTCGAAGCGACGAGCTGGCAGACCCGTGAGGTCGTCGACGCCATGTTCCAGGACTCCGGGGTGCAGATCACGACCCTGAAGGTGGACGGCGGCATGACGAAGAACAACCTCCTGATGCAGCACCAGGCGGACGTCCTCGACGTGCCGGTGATCCGCCCGAAGGTCTCCGAGACGACCTGCCTGGGTGCCGCGTATGCGGCCGGGCTGGCGACCGGGGTGTGGAACGACCTCGACGAGCTGAAGGCGCACTGGCAGAAGGACGTCGAGTGGACACCGTCCATGGAGTCGTCGGTACGCGACCGTGAGTACCACAACTGGCACAAGGCGGTGGAGAAGAGCTTCGGCTGGCACGAGGACGGCGAAGGCTAGGCTGCGTTTTCACGGTTTTGCGGTTTCGCGTTTCTCGCGGTCCACGCGCGCGTGCGTCACGCGTGTAGTACCTCAGGACCACGGCCCGTACCCCGGTCGGCGGGGGTACGGGCCGTGCGCGTGGCGGGCGAGCGCTTCAGGTGGTGACGGTCTGGCGGCGGTCGGCCGCGTACGCCATCGCGTGCTGGACCACGCCGATGAGGACCTCCTTGACCGACTCCCGGTCCCGCGCGTCGCACAGCACGACGGGCACTTCGGGGTCGAGGTCGAGGGCCTGGCGGACGTCTTCGGCGGGGTAACGGGCGGAGCCCTCGAAGCAGTTGACGCCCACGACGAAGGGTATGGAGCGCCGCTCGAAGTAGTCGACCGCGGCGAAGCAGTCCTCCAGGCGGCGGGTGTCGGCGAGCACGACGGCACCCAGGGCACCGGTGGAGAGCTCGTCCCACAGGAACCAGAAGCGGTCCTGACCGGGCGTCCCGAAGAGGTACAGGACCAGGTCCTCGCGGAGCGTGATGCGGCCGAAGTCCATGGCGACCGTGGTGGTGTGCTTGCCCTCCACGCCGCTGGTGTCGTCGACCGGGCGGCCCGCCTCGGTGAGCACTTCCTCGGTCCGCAGCGGCTTGATCTCGCTGACCGCGCCGACCAGCGTCGTCTTCCCCACCCCGAAGCCGCCCGCCACGAGGATCTTGAGCGTGACGGGCTCGACCGGGGGCTTGCCGCGTTCAGAACGCCCGAAGATCATCGATCTCTTCTCCTGCTTCAGTGGTGTCGTGCGGTGCTGGGTCGTGCGGTGGTGGACCGTATCCGCCGCCGCCGGGGGTTTCGATGACCAGTACGTCGCCGGGGCCGACGTCCGCCGCGTCGCTTCCGCCGAGTTCGGTGACCGTGCCGTCGGCGCGCTCCACACGGTTGGCGCCCAGTGCCCCGGGCTCGCCGCCCGCCATGCCGTAGGGCGGGACTCTGCGGTGCTGGGAGAGCGTGGAGACGGTCATGGGCTCGTGGAACCGGATGCGGCGTACGGCGCCGTCCCCGCCGCGCCACCGTCCGGCCCCGCCACTGCCGCGCCGTACGGCGAACTCGTCGAGCTGGACGGGCAGTCGCCACTCGAGGACCTCGGGATCCGTGAGCCGCGAGTTGGTCATGTGGGTCTGGACGACGGAGGCTCCGTGGAAGCCGTCACCCGCACCGGATCCGGAGGCCACGGTCTCGTAGTACTGGTGGCGTTCGTTTCCGAAGGTGACGTTGTTCATGGTGCCGGAGCCCTCAGCTTGCACTCCGAGGGCTCCGTAGAGGGCGCCCGTGATGGCCTGGGAGGTCTCGACGTTGCCGGCGACGACGGCGGCCGGGGGTTCGGGGGCGAGCATCGAGCCGGACGGCACGATGATGTCGAGGGGGCGCAGACAGCCGTCGTTGAGCGGAATGTCGTCGGCGACCAGGGTACGGAAGACGTACAGGACGGCGGCATTGACCACCGAGAAGGGTGCGTTGAAGTTGGTGCCGAGCTGCGGCGACGTACCGGTGAAGTCGATGACCGCGGACCGTTCTTCGCGGTCTGCGGAGATGCGCACCCGGATGACCGCCCCGGAGTCGGTCTCGTACGTGAACGCGCCGTCTTCCAGGGCGTCGATGACGCGGCGTACGGCTTCCTCGGCATTGTCCTGGACGTGCTTCATGTAGGCCTGGACGACGTCGAGACCGAAGTTCTCGATCATGCGGGCGACTTCGTCGACGCCCTTCTGGTTGGCGGCGATCTGGGCACGCAGGTCGGCGAGGTTGGTCTTCGGGTTGCGCGAGGGATAGGGCGCCTCGGTGAGGAGCCGTAGTGTCTCCGCCTCGCGGAGTCGGCCGCCCTCCACGAGCAGCCAGTTGTCGAACAGGATGCCCTCCTCCTCGATGGCGCGGCTGTTCGCGGGCATGGAACCGGGCGCGATGCCGCCGATCTCGGCGTGGTGGCCGCGCGAGGCGACGTAGAAGAGGATCCGGTCACCCTCCGTGTCGAAGACCGGGGTGATCACGGTGACGTCCGGGAGGTGGGTGCCACCGTGGTACGGATCATTGATGGCGTACGCGTCCCCGGGGCGCATCCCGGAGCCTCGGCGGCGGATGACCTCCTTGACGCTGGTGCCCATCGACCCCAAGTGCACAGGGATATGGGGGGCGTTGGCGACCAGGTTGCCTTCCGGGTCGAAGAGCGCGCAGGAGAAGTCGAGGCGCTCCTTGATGTTCACCGACTGGGCGGTGGACTCCAGGCGGGCGCCCATCTGCTCGGCGATGGACATGAAGAGGTTGTTGAAGACCTCAAGGAGAACGGGGTCGGCTTCCGTACCGAGATCGGAACTCTCTGTGACCGCCACGCGTTCCATGATCAGATGCCCGTCGTCGGTCATGGCCGCCTGCCAGCCGTCGTCGACGACGGTCGTCGCGCTGGCCTCGGTGATGATCGCGGGGCCGGTGACGGTTTCACCGGGAGGCAGTTCCTCGCGGCGGTGCAGGGGTACGTCGCGCCAGGCGCCGCCCGTGTGGAGGCTGACCGTCTCCGAGGGGCCGGCGGCGGAGTGAGGGGTGGCGAGGGCGGAGAGATCGGGAGGCTCGGTGAGACCGGTGGCTTCCACGGAGAGGGCTTCGACGACGACCGGACGGTCGAGGGTGAAGGAGTAGGTGGCGCGATGGCGGTCTTCGAAGGTGCGGATCATGGTGCCGGGCTCGGTGAGCTCGACGACGAGTGCCGTGTCCGTGCCGTCATAGCGCAACTGGGCCCGGCGGGTGACCTGGATGCGGTCCTCGAGGACATCCTCCGCGAGGAGTTCGGCGCGGGCCGCGCCCTCCAGGTCGTCCGCGGTCTTCAGGACACCGGGCATCGAGGATGCCTCCAGGGGCGCCTCGACGGACTGCTCACGCATGGCCGTCGTGTCGGCGAGTCCGATGCCGAGCGCGGAGAGCACACCGGCCATGGGCGGCACGAGGACGGTTCGGATGCCGAGCGAGTCGGCGACCATGCATGCGTGCTGCCCGCCCGCGCCGCCGAACGTGGTGAGCGCGTAGCGGGTGACGTCGTGGCCCTTCTGCACGGAGATGCGCTTGACGGCGTTGGCGATGTTGGCGACCGCGATCTGGAGGTATCCCTCGGCGACCTGCTCGGGCGTCCGGTCGTCGCCGGTCCTCTCGCGGATCTCGCGCGCGAGGGCGGCGAACCGGTCGCGGACGAGGGCGTCGTCGAGCGGCTGGTCGCCGTCGGGGCCGAACACCCGTGGGAAGTGGGCGGGCTGGATGCGGCCGAGGGCCACGTTGGCGTCGGTGACGGTGAGCGGGCCGCCGTTCCGGTAGCAGGCGGGCCCCGGATCCGCGCCCGCCGAGTCCGGCCCCACGCGGTAGCGGGAGCCATCGAAGTGGAGCACCGAGCCGCCGCCCGCCGCGACGGTGTGGATGTCCAGCATGGGCGCGCGCAGCCGTACGCCGGCGATCTGGGTGGTGAAGACACGTTCGTACTCGCCCGCGAAGTGCGAGACATCCGTGGAGGTGCCGCCCATGTCGAAGCCGATGACGCGGTCGAAGCCCGCGAGCTGCGACATCCGCGCCATGCCGACGATGCCGCCCGCGGGCCCGGACAGGATGGCGTCCTTGCCGCGGAACTGTCCGGCCTCGGCGAGGCCCCCGTTGGACTGCATGAACATCAGCCGCACGCCCTGGAGTTCGTCGGCGACGTGCTGGACATAGCGGCGCAGCACAGGCGACAGGTAGGCGTCGACGACGGCCGTGTCGCCACGCGGGACGAGCTTCATCAGCGGGCTGACCTCGCTGGAGAGCGAGATCTGCGGGAAGCCGGTCCGGGCGGCCAGCTCGCCGACGGCGTGCTCGTGGGCGGGGTGAAGGTGGCTGTGCATGCAGACGACGGCGACGGCGCGGATTCCGGCGTCGTACGCCTCCTGGAGCGGCCCGGCGAGTGCGTCCAGGTCGGGGGTGCGCAGGACGGTGCCGTCGGCGGCGATGCGCTCGTCGACCTCGACGACCCGTTCGTAGAGCAGCTCGGGCAGTTCGATCGCGCGGGCGAAGATCCGCGGGCGGTTCTGGTAGGCGATGCGCAGCGCGTCGCGGAAGCCGCGGGTGACGACGAGGAGGGTGCGCTCGCCCTTGCGCTCCAGGAGGGCGTTGGTGGCGACGGTGGTGCCCATGCGGACGGATTCCACCGGCAGGCTGCCGCCCTGTCCGGGTACGGCCTCACCGGCTTCGGTGAGAAGTTCGCGGATGCCCGCCACGGCGGCGTCGGCGTACCTGGCGGGGTTGTCCGAGAGGAGCTTGCGGGTGAGCAGCAGGCCGTCGGGCCGTTGCGCGACGACATCCGTGAAGGTGCCGCCGCGATCGACCCAGAACTGCCAGCCCGTCACGCTTGTCTCCCCGATGTCGCGCTGCTCCGACTCCCGCCGGAGGTGCCGATCGACGACGGGTCAGATCATAACGGGGTCGGGCGCCTCAGCGTCCGGTCCAGAGCGGAGGTCGCCGCTCGGCGAAGGCCCTGGGTCCCTCCAGGGCGTCCTGCGAGGCGAGTACGGCCCGGTAGTGCGGCATGCCGGGACCGCGGAGCGTGTCGAAGGCGTCCTCGATGCCCTGTCCTTCCGTCCGCCGGGTGATCTCCTTGACGGCGGCGACGGCCAGGGGTGCACTGCGACGGATCCGGTCGGCCAGGTCCAGGGCGGCGTTCTGCAGCCGGTCTCCGGGCACCACCTCGTTGACGAGTCCCCAGCGGGCCGCTTCCGGGGCGGGCATGCGTCGGCCGGTGAGCAGGAGTTCGGTGGCGATGGCCCGCGGCAGGCGCCGGGGCAGCCGCAGCACGCCGCCCGAGTCGGGCACGAGGCCGAGTGTCGCCTCGGTCAGGGCGAACTCGGCGTGTTCGGCGGCCACGATCAGGTCGGCGGCCAGGGCGAGTTCGAAGCCTCCACCGAGGGCGAGGCCGTTGACGGCGGCGATGACCGGCTTGTCCAGGCTGAAGAACTCGGTCAGCCCGGCGAAACCGCCCGGGCCGTGGTCGGCGTCGACGGGTTCGCCGGCCGCGGCGGCCTTCAGGTCCCAGCCGGCGGAGAAGAAGCGCTCGCCCGCTCCGGTGATCACGCCGACGCGCAGCTCGGGGTCGGTGTGCAGTCGTTCGAATGCCGCGTGGAGTCGCCGACTGGTGGCGACGTCCACGGCGTTCGCCTTGGGGCGGTCGAGGGTGATGACGAGGACGCCGGGGGTGGGGGTGGATACGCGGACCTCCGGGGATGCGGTGGCGGTGGGTGCGCGGTCCTTCGGGGTGCTGGGAACGTCGTGGTCAGCCATGGGTGTGGTCCTTTTCAGGCTCGTCACTCGTGTGCTCCGGCTCATCCGCCGTGGGCTCGGAGTCCGTCAGCCGGACGAGTACGTCGACTGCGTACGCACCGGACCCCTCAGGCATCACCAGCAGCGGGTTGACCTCCAGTTCCGTAAGTTCGGCGGCGTGGTCGCGGGCGTACTCGGCGATGCCGGTCACCGCGTCCAGGACCGCTTCGATGTCGCCCTTCGGGCGGCCGCGGTAGCCGTCGAGGAGCGGCCAGGTCCGCAGCGAGCCGAGTGCGGTGCGGATCTCCTGCCGGGAGGCCGGAAGCAGCAGGATGGCCGTGTCTCGGAGGAGTTCCACCGCGGTCCCGCCTGCGCCCAGGGTCAGCGCCTGGCCGAACTGCGGGTCCCGGTGGACGCCGACGATCAGTTCGGCGACCGGGTCGCGGAGCATGCGTTCGACCAGCAAGCGATCCGGCAGCCCGCGTCGACGCATCTCCGTCGCGGCCAGCCGGACCTCATCGGGGCTCGTCAGATCCAGCCGTACGGCGCCGGCCTCCGTCTTGTGTGCCAGGGACGCCGAGACGGCCTTGAGAACTACGGGAAACCCGAGTTCCCGGGCACGCCGAACCGCCTCGTCGGTTCCGGTGACCGCCCCGCCCTCGGGTACCCGGACTCCCCTGGCGGCCAGAGCGCGCTTGCCCTCCCACTCGTCGAGCATGCGTGCCCCGCCGCCGTCGCCCAGGGTCAGAACCGGTGGGGCCGTAAGCGGCCGGATGGCGTGGACCCCGGCCTGTGCGGCGCCGATGGCGGCGGCGGCCGCGACGGCGTCCAGGCATTCGGTGAGTCCCTGCATGGGGGCGATGCCCTCGGCCAGCAGCCGCGCGCCCGCCTCCTCCGGCAGCCCTTCGGGAAGCGTGCCGACCAGACAGGCGGTCGCGGGGGTCCGGCGGTGCGCGGAGACCAGCGCCTCCACGGCCGTCTCCCAGGGCGTCGGGCTCTGCCCGGGCGACGGATCCGCGCGATCAGGCAACGGATCCACGCGATCAGCGGGATCCGCGCGCGGCCGGGCGGGCGCCGCCCGTGGCAGATCGAGCACCAGCAGGTACGCGTCGAAGCCGGCCCCCAGCACGGCGTCGAAGCACTCGGTCAGCGCGGCCCGCTCTCCCCAGATGTACGTGTGGTAGTCGAGCGGGTTGGCGAGGGCGACCCGGTCGCCGAGTACCGCACCCAGGCGATCCGTCACCCGCGCGGGGAACCGGGGCAGTTCCACTCCGCGTGGCTGGGCCAGGTCGGCCACCAGGGAGGCCTCACCGCCCGAGCAGCTCGCCGAGGCGATCCGAGCCCCCGGCAGCGCGCCGTGCACGGCGAAGAACTTCAGCGTTTCGAGCAGCCCCGGCAGATCGCGGACCCTGGCCACGCCCATGCGACGGAACAGGGTCTCGTACAGCGCGTCCGAGCCGGCCAGCGAACTGGTGTGGCTCAGCGCCGTCCGTGCCCCGAGTTCCGAACTTCCGGCTTTCAGCGCGACCAGCGGTATGCGCCGTTCCAGGGCTTTCAGGGCGACCCGCGAGAAGCCCACCACGTCCTCCAGGCCCTCGATATGCAACCCGATCGCGCTCACTCGCGGGTCGTCGAGCAGGCCGTCGACCACCTCGTGGAGCCGCAGACCTGCGCCATTGCCCATGGTGATCAGGTACGCCAGGGGCAGCGAGCGCCGCTGCATGGTCAGGTTGAGGCCGATGTTGCCGCTCTGGGTGATGATCGCGGCGCCGCGACCGGTCCGTACACCGCCGTGCTCGTCGGGCCAGAGCGCCGCGCCGTCCAGGTAGTTGAGGACGCCGTAGCAGTTGGGGCCGATGACCGCCAGGTCGCCCGCCGCCTCCACCAGCCGGTGCTGGAGCTCGATCCCGGACCCGCCGGCCTCGGCGAAGCCGGACGCGTAGCAGACCACGCCGCCCGCGCCGCGGCGGGCGAGCGCGGAGACGATCTCGATGGTCGGTTCGCGCGATACCGCCACGAAGCTCGCGTCCGGCGGTTCGGGCAGGGCGTCCGCCTCGGGGTAACAGGGCAGCCCCTCGACCGTGCGGCGGGTGGGGTGCACCGGCCAGATCTCGCCGTCGAATCCGATGCGCCGGCACTGGCGGACGACTTCCGCGGCCCGCCGCCCGCCGAACACGGCGATGTGGCGCGGCTTGAGCAGTCGGTGCAGGTTGCGGGCGCGGGCGGAGAGGGCTTCTGCCCCAGCCCCGGCCTCAGTCCCAGCTCCGGCTCCGGCTCCGGCTCCGGCTCCGGGAAGGGTCGACGTCATCAGCTGTTCCTCCCTCAGGCCCCGTGCGGGCGCAGCAGTGACCGGGAGATGATGTGCCGTTGGATCTCGCTGGTGCCGTCCCAGATGCGCTCCACCCGAGCGTCGCGCCAGTGGCGTTCGATGGGCATCTCGTCCATGAGCCCCATACCGCCGAAGATCTGGACCGCATGGTCGGTGATACGGCCGAGCGCTTCGGACGCGTGGAGTTTGGCCATGGCGGCGTCCTGGTCCGTCATCCGTCCCCGGCTCAGTTTCCAGGCGGCCAGCAGCGTGAGGAGTTCCGAGGCCTCCAGGTCGGTGGCCATGTCGGCGAGTTTGAAGCCGGTCCCCTGGAAGCGGCCTATCGGTTGTCCGAACTGCTCACGTTCAGCGGCCCAGCGCACGGCGGCTTCCAGAACGCGTCGCCCGCGGCCGACGCTGGTCGCGGCCACGGTGAGCCGGCTCGCCCCCAGCCACTCGGTCATCAGCTCCAGGCCCCTGCCTTCCTCGCCGAGCAACTGCCCGGCAGGGATGCGGCAGTCCGTGAAGGACAGCTCGCACTGGTGGTACCCGCGGTGCGACACGCTCCCCGAGCCTTGGCGCACCTCGAGCCCCGGGGTCGCCTTGTCGACGAGGAACGCGCTGATGAGGCCCCGCGGCCCGCGCGGAGTCGTTTCCGTACCGGTGACGGCGAAGAGGATGACGAAGTCGGCGGTGTCGGCGTGACTGATGAAGTGCTTGGTTCCGTTGATGACGTAGTCGCCGCCCTTGCGCTCGGCGCGCGTCCGCATCGAGCGCACGTCCGAACCGGCGCCCGGCTCCGTCATGGCGAGGCAGTCGTGCCGTTCACCCCGGATCGTGGGCAGCAGATACGTGTGGATCTGATCGCCGGTACAGCCCTGGAGGATGTTGCTGGGGCGGGCGACCAGCATCTGCAACGCGTAGGAGGCGCGCCCCAGTTCGCGCTCTGCGAGGGTCAGCGTGATCGGGTCGAGGCCGCCGCCGCCCAGTTCCTCGGGCATGTTGGCGGCGTACAGTCCGGCGTCGATGGCCTTCTTCCTGATCTGTGCGGCGAGTTCGGGGGGCACCGCGTCGAGGCGCTCGACCTCGTCCTCGTACGGGTACAACTCGGTCTCCGCGAAGGCGCGGACGGTGTCGACGACGAGGTCCTGCTCGGGCGTGAGTCCGAAGTCCATGGGGCGTCTCCATCTTTCAGCCGACGGTGGGTGGGCGGCGGTTCGCGGAGGGCGAGTGGCTCAGGAGGTGGGCGGCTTGCGCGGGATCCCCATGACATGCCCGACCGGATCCGGCACGGGAAGGTGGGCGTGTGCCGCCCGCACGGCTCGCAGACGCCGCCCGAGCTCGGGCGGGAACGGGGTCACGCGCCCTGCCGTGGTGTCCACGTGCAGCAGCATCTGCTCGGCAGTGGCGAGCAGTTCTCCCGTGGTGTCGTGGTGCATCGCGTGGAAGAGGTGCAGGCGTTTCTCGTCAGCGTCGAGAAGCTGAAGCGTGAGCCGCAGCGGATCACCTTCGCTCGCCTCGCCGAGATGGTGGAGGTGGGTTTCCACGGTGTAGAGGGAGCGGCCCTCCGCCCGGTACCGCTCGTCCACACCGACGTAGCGGAAGAAAGCGTCCGAGCTGTCGCCGAAGACCAGCAGGAAGCAGGACTCGCTGAGGTGGCCGTTGTAGTCCACCCAGTCGCGGACGACGGTGGTCCGGTGCGGGGTGAGCGGGGCGGGAACGGGGGTGGCCGGGTCCCAGCCAGGGTGCCCGTGGCCCTCGTACGGCGTGACGATGCCGTGGTTCATACGCGGCTCGCCTCCTCCGCGACGGCCGACCGGGGCAGAGCCAGGCAGCACAGGCGGTACTCGGCACGGTGGTGGATGAGCGGTTCGTGGGAGGCGGGTACATGGCTGTCAGGCATGGCTGGCCTCGACTTCAGATCGCGGATGCGTTCACATAGCGCGATGGCTGCACAGATAATGAGACCATAGGGATTCGCGCTCAAGCCGGTCAAGGCCGACCCTCAGGAGCCCAAGGAAAATGCGCAACCGCAAGCCGCATCGCGCGGATGCCGCCACTGATGAGGACGCCGTGGAGAACGCTATGGAGAACGCCGTGGAAATCACCGACGAGAAGGGTGGGGCGTCGGGCAGAGTGCAGTCCTTGGAGCGGGCCATCTCTCTGCTCGAAGCGACGGCCGACAGCGCGCCGGACGGAGAGACTGCCACGAATCTCGCCGGCCGCTGCGGGCTCAACCGCGCCACGGCGTGGCGACTGCTGTCCACCATGGAGCAGTACGGACTCGTCGAGCGGAACCCGTTGACCAGCCGTTACACCATTGGTTTCGCGGTCGCCCGGATGGCTTCGGCCGCCGGTTTCGACGGCCTCATCCGCCGCGCCCACGGCATTCTGCGGCAGGTCAGTGAGCAGACGGGGGAGACGGCCAACCTCGCGGTGGTGCAGCAGCTCGGCCTGACGTACATCGACGAGGTGACTCCCCCGGTGGTTCTCAGCGCCAAGTGGCTCGGACGGCAGGCTCCCCTGCACGCCACCTCGACGGGGAAGGCCCTGCTGGCCTGGCTGCCTCCGGAGGAGGCGGAGTCGCTGCTGGCCGAGCCGCTGTCGACGTACACCGACACGACCATCTCCGACCGGGCGCGGCTGCGCACGGAGCTGGCCGAGACGAGGGAGCGCGGTTACAGCGTCTGCGCGGGCGAGATGGAGCGAAACCTGTACGGGGTCTCCGCGCCCGTCCTCGGCAATCACGATCGGCCGTTCGCCGTCGTCAGCATCTGGGGGCCGCGGGACCGGGTGCCCGCGTCCCGTTTCCCGGCGCTGGGCGTGCTGGCGCGGGCGGCGGCGGACGACGTCGCCCGAGCGGCACGGGCCATCTGAGCCGCGCTTCGGAGGCCGTGCGGCGACGCGAGCGGGCCCCGTCTGCGACCAGGCGCCCTTGACGTACGAAACTTCAGGGCTCATGTTCGCTATATGCTCGTGTTCGCTATATGCAATGAGGCTTCATCATGCGATCACTGGCTCTCGCTGATGCTCGCCAGCCCAGAGGAGGAATCGGCATGTCCATGAACCAGGACGTCATCATCACCTGCGCCCTCACCGGTGCGGGCGACACCGTGCGCAAGAGCCCGCACGTGCCCGTGACCCCGGAACAGATCGCCCGCTCCGCCGTGGAGGCCGCCGACGCCGGGGCGGCTGTGGTGCACATCCATGTACGGGATCCGGAGACCGGCGCGCCCTCCCGTGACCCGCGGCTGTACCGGGAGGTCGTCGAGCGCGTCAAGGAGACCGGTACCGACGTCGTCATCAATCTGACCGCGGGCATGGGTGGTGATCTGGTCATCGACCCGGAGGAGCCGCTGCGTCACCTGCCGGGCACGGACCTCGTCGGCGGGCTCGACCGGCTGCCGCACGTCGAGGACCTGCTGCCCGACATCTGCACCCTGGACTGCGGATCCCTCAACTTCGGCGACGGCTCCAACCTCTACGTCTCCACTCCCGACATGCTCCGTACGGGGGCGAAGCGCATCCAGGAGCTGGGAGTGCGGCCCGAGTTGGAGATCTTCGACACCGGGCATCTCTGGTTCGCCAAGCAGTTGCTCGTCGAGGGGCTGCTGGACGATCCGAGCGTGTTCCAGCTCTGCATGGGCATCCCGTGGGGCGCGCCCGCCGATCCGGGCGTACTTCAGTCGATGGTCAACATGCTGCCGGACGGCGCCCAGTGGGCCAGCTTCGCCCTGGGGCGGATGCAGATGCCGTGGGTGGCGCAGTCGGTCCTGCTCGGCGGGCATGTACGGGTCGGCCTGGAGGACAACCTCTATCTGGGCAAGGGTGTCAAGGCGACCAACGCGCAGCTGGTGGAGCGCGCGGTGACGATCGTCGAGGCAATGGGAGCGCGGGTCGCGACGCCGGACGACGCGCGCCTCAAGCTCGGCCTCAAACCCCGCGGCTGACCCGTGGGCCGCACAGCACCACGGCGCAGTCGCCCACGGCAGCGCAGCACCACAACAGCCCAGCACCACGGCAGCGCGGCACCGCAGCAGTCACTTCACGGCGATCAATTCACCGCAATCAGCTCACAGCAATCACTCGCACAGCAGTCACCCACGTTCAGGAGCCCTAAGTGACTGAGACTTCAGACATCTCCGAGGCACGGACCGCCCCCGAGGACGTCCGCAGGGTGGCCTGCATCGGCGCCGGAGTCATCGGCGGCGGCTGGGCCGCCCACTTCCTGGCCCGCGGCTACGACGTCACCGCCTGGGACCCGGCGCCCGATGCCGAGCCGCGGCTGCGTCGGCTCGTCGACGCAGCCTGGCCCGCACTGGTACAGCTGGGCCTCGCACCGGGCGCCTCCCCGGACCGCCTCACCGTCACCGCGACGCTCGAAGAGGCGGTGTCCGAGGCCCAGTTCGTGCAGGAGAGCGCCCCGGAGAAGCTCGATCTCAAGCGGGAGCTACTGACGAAGCTCGACATGGCGACACCTGCCGGGGTCGTCATCGCCTCCTCCACCTCCGGCTACCCGATGACCGACATGCAGACCGAGGCCGTCACTCCTGGCCGGCTGGTCGTCGGCCACCCCTTCAATCCGCCGTACCTCATCCCGCTCGTCGAGGTCGTCGGCGGCGAGCACACGGACCGGGCAGCCGTGGCATGGGCCTCCCGCTTCTACGAGGAGGCGGGCAAGTCCGTCATCACCATGGAACGGGAGGTTCCCGGCTTCATCGCCAACCGCCTCCAGGAAGCGCTGTGGCGGGAGGCCCTGCACATGGTCGCCAACGGCGAGGCGACGGTGCGCGAGATCGACCTCTCCATCACCGAAGGGCCCGGTCTGCGCTGGGCGTTCATGGGCCCGATGCTCACCTTCGCCCTGGCGGGCGGAGAGGGTGGTATGGCCCACATGCTGGACCACTTCGGTCCGTCCCTGAAGTCCCCGTGGACCCGTCTGGAGGCCCCCGAGCTGGACCGGGCGCTCTACGACGCCGTGGTTGCGGGCTGCGAGGACGCCTCGGACGGCCGTACGATCGCCGATCTCGTCGCGGAACGCGATCAGGGCGTCATCCAGATCCTGCGCGCCACCGGCCGGCTGCCCGGGCCGGGCACCCGATGAACCCGATGCCGCCAATGCAGCCGACGCCGCCGATGAATCCGATGCAACCGATGAATCCGATGGGCCTCGCCCTCTTCCACGAGACCGTGCGGCCCGAGTGGATCGACTACAACGGGCACCTGAGTGAGGCGTTCTACGTCCTGATCTTCGGCCACGCGACGGACGCGATGATGGAGGCGACGGGGCTGGACGCCGCGTACCGCGCGCACAGCGGCTGCTCTCTCTACACGGTGGAATCGCACATCCGCTATCTGCGGGACGTGCCCGAGGGCGCCCATCTGGCAGTTCGCACCCGACTCCTGGGGACAGCCGCCAAGAAGGCGCATGTCGCCCATGAGATGTACGTGACCGACGCGCCGGGAGCCGATCCGGCCCCCGACTCCACCCCGGTCGCCACAACGGAACTGCTCGCGCTCCACGTGGATCAAGAGGCGGGCCGCGCCGTCCCGTTCCCCGACGGCATCCGGGACCGGCTCGCCGGGCTGGTGGAAGCGGCGCCCGGCTGGGCCGGACGGTCCGTCGCCCGAATCTCGTAGGCGCCGCTGGTCACAGGGCCCGAAGCCCGCTGATCACGTCGCGCAGAATACTCTCGTCCGGCAGTTCGGCGGGGGGTACCGGACGGGTCACATGGACCATTTCGTCGTCCACGAGATCTCCTATCAGGACACGTACCACTCCAATGGGGAGGTCGAGTTCGGCAGCGAGTTCGGCGACCGACTGCGGGGCGTCGCGACAGAGTTCGACGATGTCCTCGTGCTCCGGGGACAGCGTCTGGCCCGCTTCCGGGTCGTCGGCGTGCGGTTCCGTCACGACCACCGCGATCAGGTCGAGGCGGTGCTGGCCCGCACTGGTGGTGCGGCCGCGTGTCATGGCATACGGACGGACCACCGGTCCGGCCTCGTCGTCGAACCAGTGGGACATCCCCTGACCGTCTCCGCTCATGCCATCCCACTACCCGCCTGCGGGCAGATCGGTGCGCGGAGCCGAGGCCAGATGTACGCCGACCCTCTTGACCAGCAACGTCATCTCGTACGCGACCTGCCCGACATCCGAGTCGGAGTCCGAGAGGACGGCGAGGCAGCTGCCGTCGCCCGCGGCCGTGACGAACAGGAACGCGTCGTCGAGCTCGACGATCGTCTGCCGGACGCTGCCCGCCTCGAAGTGGCGGCCGACGCCTTTGGCGAGGCTGTGGAAGCCGGAGGCGACGGCGGCGAGGTGTTCGCTGTCCTCTCTGGTCAGGTCCTGGGAGACCCCCGTGGGCAGACCGTCGCTGGAGAGCACGAGCGCCTTGCGGATGCTGGCGACGCGCTCCACCAGGTCGTCGAGGAGCCAGTTGAGTTCGCCGGACACCCTGTTGGTCCTGATGTGGCCGGCGTCCTTCGGTGCGGTCATCGACCGTCCCCCTTAGTCGTTCCTTGTGCTGTGCCGTCCTGGGCCTCGTCGCCCGCGGCGTTCTCCTCACGGCCGCGCTGCCAGCCACGCTGGAGCGAAGCCATGCGGTTGCGCACCTGGTCGGCGTCGCGCTCGGTGAACTCCGCGCCTTGCCCGGCGCGGGCCGCGTCGCGCTCGGTGCGCCGGTCGGGTCCGTCCCTCAACTGCGGGGCCAGATTGGCCTGCCGTACGCGTCGGGGCAGCGGGCCCGTGCCGCCGCCTCCGGCGGCCTGGGCCTGGGTGCCGGGGCGGCTGCCGCCCGACGCGCCACCGCGACGTGACGCGCGCTTGGGGAGCGGTGGGGCTTCGCCGGGCTCACCGCCTCGGGCAGAGGCTTCGGTACGTTCGGGGCTGCGCGTGGACGCCGCGCCGAACTCAGGGCCACGGTTGGCCGGCTCGGGGCGACGGCCTGCCGAATCGGGGCCACGGCCGGCCAGTTCTGTGCTGCCGGTTGGATCGGCGTCACGGTCCGGGATCTTGCCGAGTTCGGCACCATGATCCGTGGCCCTGCCGAGTTCGGCACCACGATCCGTGGCCCTGCCAAGCTCGGTGCCTCCGTCCGCCGGGGCGGCGCCCGTGTCGGGCCCCTCA
This sequence comes from Streptomyces scabichelini, assembly GCF_011045015.1. Lineage (GTDB taxonomy): Bacteria > Actinomycetota > Actinomycetes > Streptomycetales > Streptomycetaceae > Streptomyces > Streptomyces scabichelini. The sequence goes on from NZ_JAAKZY010000054.1 coordinate 31,001, forward strand.
CCGTCTTCGTCACGGCGGGCCGGCAGCGGGTCCGCCGCCGCCCGACGCGACGGCAGTCGCTTGGCGGCCCGCGAGCGCTTCGGCAGCTCTTCCAGCGCGCCCGGGCGTTCGAGCGCCTCGTCAGCCGCTTCCGCCGCTTCCATCGGCTCCTCGGCGCCCACGCGTTCCGACGGCTCCACGCGCCGTGGCTTCGTCTGGGTCACGGGGCGGCCGTGGGAGCTGACGAGTTTCGGGGCCCTGCGGCGCGGGAGCGGCACGGGTTCGCCGGGGTGGTCGCCGTCGCTCGGGCGAGCCGGCTCGCCCGGGGCCTCGCGTGCCTGCTGGTGCTGCTCCACCGGGACACCGGCGATGGAGCGGCGCGGGCGGAAGATGCCGCCGCGCTCGCCGTCCTCGTCGTCGAGGTCGCCCGGGAAGCCGTCGAGGCCCCCCATCTCGACCGGAGCCTCCAGTTCGACCGGCCCGTCCAGGATGGAAGCAGGCAGGCCCGGGAGCTGGACGGGTATCTGGGAGAGCGCGGACTTGCGGCTCTCGTCGCCCTCCTTCGAAGGAAGCGCCCGGTCGAGCCGGAAGCCCACGCCGTTGGTGTCGGGCACGTCGTCCGTGAGCAGCGCGTCCGGGATGAACACGACGGCGGTGGTCCCGCCGTACGGGGACGGCTGCAGGGAGACGCGTACGTTCTGCCGCTGTGCGAGGCGGCTGACCACGAACAGGCCGAGCCGGTCGGTGTCCGACAGCTCGAACTCCGGAGTCTCGGCGAGCCGCAGGTTGGCGTCGAGGAGTGCTTCCGGGGCCATACCCAGGCCGCGGTCGTGGATCTCCAGCGTGAAGCCGTTCGCAACGCGTTCGCCGAGCACCTGCACGGCGGTGTGCGGGGGCGAGAACACCGTGGCGTTCTCCAGGAGTTCGGCCACGAGGTGGGTGAGGTCGGCGACCGCGGGGCCGGTGACGGCCATACGCGGCAGTCGGCGTACCTCGATGCGTTCGTAGTCCTCGACCTCGGCGACGGCGGCCCGGACGACGTCCATCAGCTGGATGGGCTTGCGCCACTGCCGGGAGGGCGCCGCACCGGAAAGGATCACCAGGCCCTCGGCGTGGCGGCGCATGCGGGTGGTCAGGTGGTCGAGACGGAACAGATCGGCGAGTTCGTCGGTGTCCTCGGTCCTGCGCTCCATGGTGTCGAGCAGGGTGAGCTGCTTGTGCAGCAGGACCTGGCTGCGGCGGGCGAGGTTCACGAAGACCTCGGAGACGCCGTCGCGCAGTTCGGCCTGCTTGACGGCTGCCTCGACCGCGGCGCGCTGGAGCGTGTTGAGGGCCTGGCCGACCTCGCCGATCTCGTTCTTGTCGTACTCGAGGCGCGGCACCTCGGTCTCCACGTCGACCTGTTCGCCCGCGGAGAGCCGGCGCATCACGCTGGGCAGCCGCACTCCGGACGCCTCGTGGGCCTCCAGGCGCAGTCCACGCAGGTCACGGATGAGGCCGCGGCCGATGCGTACGGACAGGAAGAGCGAGACCAGCAGGGCGATCAGGCCGAGGACGCCGGCGATGGCCGCCTTGGTGATGACGCCGACGGCTACCGGGCTGACGCGGTCCTGATAGCGGTCGCCCGCCTCGTCGTTGAGCTTGCCGAGCTCGTCGAGCACGTTGCCGGCCTCGGTGTCCCAGCTCTTCGCGGTGACGCCACGGGGCTTGCCGGACCCGGAGGAGATGGCTGCCTGTTCGGCCACCCGCAGCGGGGCGGTGGCGGCGTTCCTCCAGAAACGCTGGTAGCGCTCGCGCTCCGCGGAGGGGAGCAGCGGCAGGTTGCTGTCGTACATCAGGTCGCGCTGGGCCACGAGGTCGGAGATGTCGCGGACCTCGCCGGGGGAGAGCCTCCCGACGACCAGCGCCGAGCCGAGCAGGGCGTCCTCTCGGGAGAGCAGTTCGCGCGCGAAGGCGATGTTGACGAGGGCCCGGGCCTGCTTGTCCATCTCCACGTCGTCGACCACATGAAGGTTCGAGAGCACGTCGAAGCAAGGTTCGACCAGGTTGTTGTACTGCTCCAGGGCCGTGGCCCGGGTGAGTGTGCCCTCTTCAACGCTGCGGCGCAGCGGCTCGATGCCGTCCAAGGAATCCAGCATGGCCGTCAGTCGACCGCCGGTGCCCTCGCCCACCGCGTCGCGTACGTCGGAATTCTCGGCGTTTCTGCGGATCTCGGCGATGGCGTCGTCGGTGGCCGCCCGGCTGCGACGGAGTGCGGCGAGCCCGTCGGAGGCGCGGGGGTCGGCGAGATAGGCGAGGGCCTGGCGGCGTTCCTGCTGCAGCACGCGGACGGTGTCCTCGGTGGGATAGGTGACCTTCTCCACGACGGACGAAGCGTCGAACAGCTCACCTGCCTCGCGCCCGGTGAGTACCGTGGCGAAGCCCCAGATCGCAGTCAGCGACACCAGCGGCACGATGAGCAGCGCCACGATCTTCCGGCGGATGGACTTCCCGCGAAAGCGCATGGCCTCCCCCAGCTCGACCCCCTCCGGACGGGGGTACACATGTGCGTCAACAAACGGCGTGAGCCTACTACCGCGAGGCAGGTAACTCGAAGGGCCGTCCGGACGGACTCCATCCGCTTCACCGTCGCGACAGGAACAAGACATCCCCAGTTGTCCGTTCATTGGGGGAGATTGCCTCCCCGAATGTGGCACAGAACGCCGAACGCCAACCCGTCAGGGAACTTGGTCAGTTGGCTGAAATTTTTCGTTCGCTGGGAATCTTCGGGGTACGTCGATCGTCTGTATGTATGGGAGTTGGGGACGGAATCGGCTCAGGCGCCGCATGCCGCACCCAGGTGGCATAAAACGGCGCAAGCCGGGCAGCCGTGGGACGTTGACGCCTCGTGACACCGAAGCGAGGGGCTGCTGGGCGGTGGGGAGTGACGAGTTGATGGGCACAGCAGAGCGGCGGGAGGCACCGCAGCTGAGCGTCGGGGCAACGGCGGTGGCGGAGCGGGATGCCCAGACAGAGGCGCCGGATCGCGACATTCCGGCGCAGGAGGAGCAACGGGAGGAAGAGCGGGCGTACTACCGGCCGTTGTGGGTCGAGGAGCCCGCGCGCAGGCCACGGCTGCCCGATCCGGTGCGTACGTCCGCGGTGCGGGCCGTCATCGTCATCGCCGTCACGCTGGTCCAGGCGATGGTGGCCTTCCTGAGCACGCTCGCCGGATCATGGCTGGCGTTCCCCATGGTCCTCAGCAGCGTCGCGAGCACCGTTGCGGCGACGTGGGCCGCGCTCGACGTCTGGGTGACCCGCCAGGTGTGGAACCAGCGCAACGGCGTGGTGTCGGCACCGAGCAGCACCGCCCGGTCCCTGCGGCGCGAGCGGCGCAGGGCGCGACGGAAGGCGCGTATCGCGGGGCGGGCTCAGGAGCGCATACGCCGACGGGGCGGGACGGGGCAGTTGTCGCACTCTTGAGGCGGCCAAGGTCGTCGAGGACGGTACTGACCTGCGAACTCGAAAGCGGCGGGCCCAAGGGCCGGCCCGCTCGCCGACGTGTGAACGGTCAGGCCTTGGCGTACTCCCAGCCGCCGCAGCTGTACGGGGTGCCGCTGGACCCTTCCTGGAGGCAGGCGCGGATCTGCAGGGTGGTGCCCTCCGCGAAGGACAGATCCCAGTTTTTGGCGACGGCGTAGCCGCTGCCGTTGTAGTACGAGTGGGTGGCGGAGCTCGAGTTGTAGCGCCACTGGGCGGCGGTGCCGTGGCCGTCCCTCTTCATGTCCAGGGCGGTGAGGATCTCGCCGTCCTGGGCGAACTCGGTCTTCGCGCTCGGCGAGGTGATGGAGTTGTAGGCCTCGTAGACGCTGCCGGCGGCCTGTGCCGGGGCAGTACCCAGGACGAGCACCGACGCGGAGGCCGCGACTGTCCCGAGGAGAGTCGTCAGACGACGGTAGGGCGTGCGCACGGCAGAGTTCCTCTCTTCGCACAACCGGTCGAGCCTGAACCTACATGAGAGGAAAGGGAGTTCATCATCGAATTTTTCACCGTGTCCGGCGGTGTGCCAGTAAACGGGAGGGTTCATTGAGAGTCAGACCACGGCCGGCCGTGCCCGGTCCACCCCGCGGAGGAGTTCGCGTCGCGCTCGCATGAAGGGACGTGGGCGGTCCACGGAGAGGACGGCAGTCATCCGGCCATCCCGTTCGTACAGGGCGAGGAACCCGCCCTCGGCCGGTGCGCCGTCGGTGAGTTCCCCTTCGGCGATACGGACCGTGTCCCCGTCCTGGCGCCGGCCTGCGAACTGGATGCGTGCGCCGTACTGGTCCGACCAAAAGTAGGGCAGCGATCGGGTGGTCTCGACAGTGCGTCCGGCGAGCAGATTGGCCACGGCGACCCGGGGTTGTTCCGTCGCGGACGTCCAGTGTTCGGCGCGGGTGCCGCCGACGCGGGCCACGTCTCCGACGGCGACCACCTGCGGCAGCCCCGTCACACAGCCGTCGTCGCACAGGACGCCGTCGTGCAGCGCGAGCGTCGAGCCCGCCAGCCAGTCGGTGGTGGGGGTGGCGCCGATGCCGACGATCACGACGTCGGCGGGGAGTGTGCGGCCGTCGGCGAGTTCCACGCCGGTGACCTCGATGGTGCCGCGCAGCCCGGCGACGCCGGTGCCGGTGACCATGCCCACCCCGCCGCGGCGGTGCAGTGCGGCGCACGCGGCGGCCATCTCCGGGCCGAGTTGGGGTACGAGCGGCAGCGGTGCGGCTTCGACGACCGTGACGTCGTGGCCGAGTGCGGCACACGAGGAGGCGGTTTCGGCACCGATGAAGCCGCCGCCGATGACGACGACCTGGCGGGGGCCGGCGGTCAGTTCGGCGCGCAGGGCGCGGGCGTCGTCGAGGGTGCGCAGGGTGTGCACCCCGGCGAGCTCGCAGCCGGGCAGTCTGCGGGCCGAGGCGCCGGTGGCGATGACCACGCCGTCGGTGGAGACGGTGCGGCCGTCTTCCAGGAGTACGGTGCGGCCACGGGCGTCGAGTCCGCGAGCGCGTGCGCCGAGGAGCCACTCGGCGTCGAGTTCGGTGGTCTCCTCGGCGTCGGTGAGGGCGAGTTGGTCCTCGTCGGCCCGGCCGGTGAGAAAGTCCTTGGACAAGGGCGGGCGGTCGTACGGGCTGTGCGGTTCGTCCCCGACGATCACCAGTCGTCCGTCGAACCCCTGGGCGCGCAGCTCGCGGGCGGCGTACATGCCCGAGAGGGAGGCGCCGACGACGGTCACGGTTCTCATGCCGCCGTTCCCTCCTGGGCCGCCTGGTGGACGTATACGACGCCGTCGTCGACGGTGACGCTGTGGGTGCGGACGGCGCGGCGCGCGGGGAGGCACGTCGGCTGGCCGGTGCGGAGATCGAATGAGGCGGCGTGGAGCGGGCATTCGACCAGACAGCCCTCCAGCCAGCCCTCGGAGAGGGAGGCGTCCTGGTGGGTGCAGGTGTCATCGATGGCGTACAACTCGCCGTCGGCATTGAACACGGCGATGGGCGGCGCCGTGTCGATACGGACGGACTCGCCCTCGGGGAGGTCATCAAGGCGGCAGACGGGAATCACGGGCCCCCCTCTCGGTCCAGGACCCTCGGTCCGGGACTGTCAGGTCCGGTCTGGTCCGGGACCTACGCCGGTCTCGGACTCTTCGGTAACATGATGTTTCGTATGGCGCACGAGGGAGCGCTATGCGCAACAGAATCCGCGCGGGATGCCCTTCGCGTCAAGAGCTTCCCGCAGATGCGGTCCAATCAGGGCCGCAAGGTGGTGAGAGTTGACTTATGACCCGCACGCAAAAGCAGGCTGACCGTACCGAGGAGACACCGGAGAAGCAGAGCAGGGGCGCCGGGAGCGCCGTCCAGTCGGTGGACCGCGCGGTGAGCGTGCTGGAGATCCTCGCCCGGCTCGGCGAGGCGGGCGTCACCGAGATCGCCGACGAGCTGGAGGTGCACAAGTCCACCGCCTTCCGGCTCCTCGGTGTGCTGGAGAACCGCGGCCTGGTGGCCCAGGCCAAGGACCGCGGGAAGTACTACCTGGGTGCGGGCGTACTCCGCCTGGCGGGGGCGGCGGCAGTGCGTCTGGACATCTCCCAGGAGGGCGCGCCCGTCTGCCGTGAGCTCGCGGACGAGCTGGGTGAGACCGTCAACATCGCGGTCCACGACGACGATTCGGCCGTCAACATCATGCAGGCCCGCGGCGCCGCGTCCGTGACCGCGCAGAACTGGCTGGGCCGGCGCACGCCGCTGCACGCCACGTCCAGCGGCAAGGTGCTGCTGGCCCACCTGCCGCCGACGCTGCGCGAAGGTCTGCTGGCCAGATCGCTGCCACGGTTCACGGAGCGCACCATCACCGGCACGGTAGCGCTGCGCGCCGAGCTGGAGACCGTCGTCGAGCAGGGGTACTCGATCGCGGTCGAGGAACTGGAGCTGGGCCTGGCCGCGGCGGCCGCTCCGGTGCGCGCGCACGACGGCAAGGTGATCGGCGCGCTCAGCGTCTCCGGGCCGGTGTACCGGCTCGACGCGGACCGCCTGCCGGAGCTCGCCAAGCGCACGGAGGAGGCCGCGACCGACCTGTCGCGCCGGATGGGATACGGCTTCTGACGGAACGCGGACCGGGGCGCGAGCCGGACGCGAGGCGAACACGAAGCTGAGCGCGGGGTCAGGGAAACCTGACCCCGCGCTCCTGTGTGTCGGCCAGATTTCGTGTGGCCGATTTCATTTGCCCAGGGTTAACCCGCACCCCTTGACGACTCCTCGACGGCGTTCTCACTATGTCTCCCATAGCGCAACCCATCGTGCATTGCGCAACAGCAGAGGAGCTTGGTCGTGCCACACGAGGTCCGTGCCGTAGTCGCTGTCAAAAAGGGCGCACCCGTCGAGGTGCAGACAATCGTGGTACCCGATCCCGGGCCGGGTGAGGTGCTCGTCTCCGTACAGGCCTGCGGTGTCTGCCACACGGATCTGCACTATCGGGAGGGCGCCATCAACGACGACTTCCCGTTCCTCCTGGGTCATGAGGCGGCCGGCACGATCGAGGCCGTCGGCGACGGCGTCACCGACCTCGCACCGGGCGACTATGTGGTGCTCGCCTGGCGTGCGCCCTGCGGCACGTGCCGTTCCTGTCGCCGCGGCCGCCCCTGGTACTGCTTCGACTCGCGCAATGCCACCCAGCCGATGACACTCCTCGACGGCACCCCGCTCAGCAACGCGCTCGGCATCGGCGCCTTCGCGGAGAAGACCCTGGTCGCGGCCGGACAGGCGGTGAAGATCAACCCGGCGGCCCGTCCCGAGGCCGCGGGCCTGATCGGCTGCGGTGTGATGGCCGGCTATGGCGCGGCCGTGAACACCGGCAACGTCGGCCGCGGTGACACGGTCGCTGTCATCGGCTGCGGCGGCGTCGGCAACGCCGCGATCGCAGGCGCGTGCCTGAACGGGGCCATGAAGGTCATCGCCGTCGACATCGACGCCAAGAAGCTCGACCAGGCGGAGAAGTTCGGCGCCACCCACACCGTCAACTCCCGCGGCACGGACCCCGTCGAGGCTGTCCGCGCACTCACCGGCGGCTTCGGCGTCGACATCGCCATCGACGCGGTCGGCCGCCCGGAGACGTACAAACAGGCCTTCTACATGCGCGACCACGCGGGCACGCTGGTCCAGGTCGGTGTCCCCGACCCCGAGATGAGGATCGACCTTCCGCTCATCGACCTGTTCTCCCGCGGCGGTGCCATCAAGTCGTCCTGGTACGGCGACTGTCTGCCGAGCCGCGACTTCCCGTTCCTCATCGACCAGTACCTGTACGGCCAGCTGGACCTCAACGCGTTCGTCAGCGAGACCATCGCCCTCGAGGAGGTCGAGGAGGCGTTCGCGAAGATGCACCGCGGCGAGGTGCTCCGCTCGGTGGTGGTTCTGTGACCGCCCGGGGCACGGTCCGCGTCGAACGCGTCGTCACCTCCGGCACGTTCAGCCTCGACGGCCAGACCTTCGACGTCGACAACAACGTATGGCTGGTCGGCGACGACGAAGAGGTACTGATCGTCGACGCCGCCCATGACGCCCGTACGATCCACGAGGCCGTCGCGGGACGCCATGTCACCGCCATCGTGTGCACCCACGCGCACGACGACCACATCGACGCGGCGGCCGAGCTTTCCGTCCTGACCGGCGCTCCCGTGCTCCTCCATCCCGACGACAACGAGTTGTGGTCGTTCACGCACCCCGCCCGCAAGCCGGACGGCGAGCTCAGCGACGGGCGGACTCTGGGCGTCGCCGGGATCGAGCTCCAAGTGATCCACACCCCTGGCCACACATGGGGCAGTTGCTCGCTCCACGCCCCGTTCCTCGACGCGGTCTTCACCGGGGACACCCTCTTCCACGGTGGTCCGGGCGCCACCGGCCGCTCCTACTCCGACCGGCCCACCATCGAGGCCTCGATCCGCAATCGGCTGCTCACCCTGTCCGGCGACACGGTCGTCCACACCGGTCATGGCGAGGACACGACCATCGCCTCCGAGCGCCCCAACGTCCCCGCCCCGTAACGGCCCGCTTCAAGCGATTGCCTTGAGCGCTCGCCTCAAGCGCTTCCCCTAAGCGTGCCCCACAAACGAACGTCCCCGTCCCACCAGCGCATTCACTCGCCCCACGACGCCACCGCGACGGCACCACGACAAGGAGGGGCATGTCCAGCACGCCCAAAACCAACCCCCGCGTGGTCATCGTGGGCGCCGGCATCGTCGGCTGCTCCCTGGCCGACGAGCTGACCGCCCGCGGCTGGACCGACGTCACCGTCCTCGAACAGGGGCCGCTGCCCGCGCCCGGCGGCTCCACCTCGCACGCCCCAGGCCTGGTCTTCCAGACGAACCCGTCCAAGACCCTCACGGCGCTCGCCCGGTACACCGTCGAGAAGTTCAACTCCCTTGAGGTGGACGGCGTCTCCTGCTTCAACCCGGTCGGCGGACTGGAACTCGCCACCACCCCCGAGCGCCTGGCCGACCTGCACCGCAAGGCCGGTTACGCCGCGGCCTGGGGCATCCGCGGCGAGATCGTGAGCGCCGCCCGCTGCAAGGAACTCTGGCCCCTCATCGACGAATCGACCGTCCTCGGCGGCTTCCACACCCCCGACGACGGGCTGGCGCGCGCCCTGCTCGCGGCCCGCGCCCAGATGGAAAGGGCCCAGCAGCGCGGAGCCCGCTTCCTGGACCGGCACACCGTGACCGGCATCGAGAAGGACGACGGCCGAGTCACGGCCGTCGTCACCGACCAGGGCACCTTCCCCGCCGACCACGTCGTGTCCGCCGCCGGTTTCTGGGGTCCGGTCATCGGCCGCATGGCCGGAATCGACGTACCGCTGCTGCCCCTCGCCCACCAGTACGCGAAGACCAAGCCCCTGCCCCAACTCGGCGAAGCAACCGAGGAGGCCTCGAAGCCCATCCTCCGCTTCCAGGACCGCGACCTCTACTTCCGCGAGCACACCGACCGCATCGGCATCGGCAGTTACGCCCACAAGCCGCTCCCCGTCGACCCGTTCGCGATCCTGCCGTACGACGAGGCACGCGCGAACGCCATGGAGATGCCGTCCTCGTACCCCTTCACCGAGGACGACTGGGCCCCGAGCTGGGACGACTGCCGCCTGCTGATCCCGGCGCTGCGCGAGACCGAGGTCGAGGAAGGCTTCAACGGCGTCTTCTCCTTCACTCCCGACGGCATGCCGGTCCTCGGCGAGTCGCTCGCGCTGAGGGGCTTCTGGCTGGCCGAGGCCGTCTGGGTGACGCACTCCGCGGGCGTCGCGAAGGCGGTGGCCGAGTGGATGGTCGACGGTCGCCCGTCCCTGGACCTCCACGAATGCGACCTCACCCGCTTCGAGGACGTCCAGCGCTCCCCCTCGTACGTGAAGGACCGCGGCTCGCAGCAGTTCGTCGAGGTGTACGACATCCTCCACCCGCTTCAGCCGATGGAGCAGCCGCGCCCCTTGAGGGTCAGCCCCTTCTACGCTCGCCAACAGGCCCTCGGCGCCCGCTTCCTGGAAGGCGGCGGCTGGGAGCGCCCGCACTGGTACGAGGCGAACGCCCCGCTCGTCGACGGCCTCGACCTGCCCGAACGCGACGCCTGGTCGGCCCGCTACTGGTCGCCCATCGCGGCGGCCGAGGCGAGGGCCACGCGCGAGAAGGTCGCCCTGTACGACATGACACCGCTGCGTCGCCTCGAAGTGACCGGCCCCGGAGCCCTCGACTTCCTGCACGGCATGACCAGCAACAACCTCCGCAAGAAGCCCGGCGCGGTCACGTACACCCTGCTCCTGGGCGACGACGGCGGCATCCGTTCCGACCTCACGGTCGCGCGCCTGGGCCCCGACCGCTTCCAGGTGGGCGCCAACTCCCCCGCCGATCTCGACTGGCTGACCCGGCACGCCCCTGACGGCGTACACATCCGGGACATCACGTCCGGCACCTGCTGCATCGGCGTCTGGGGTCCGCTCGCCCGCGACCTCGTCCAGCCGCTGACCCGCGACGACTTCTCGCACGAGGGCTTCGGCTACTTCCGCGCGAAGGAGACGTACATCGGGCATGTCCCGGTCACCGCCATGCGGCTGAGCTATGTCGGTGAGCTGGGCTGGGAGTTGTACACGACCGCCGACCTGGGCCTCCGCCTCTGGGACACGCTGTGGGAGGCGGGTCAGGCGCACGGCGTGATCGCTGCCGGGCGCTCGGCCTTCAACTCCCTTCGTCTGGAGAAGGGTTACCGCGCCTGGGGCGTCGACATGACGGATGAGCACGATCCGTACGAGGCGGGTGTGGGCTTCGCGGTCCGCATGGACAAGGGGGACTTCCTCGGCCAGGAGGCACTCCAGGACCGCGAACAGCCGACCCGCAGGCTCACCCCCCTTCTCCTCGACGACCCCGCGTCGGTCGTCCTCGGCAAGGAGCCCGTCCACGTCGACGGCTCCCCCGCGGGCTATGTGACCAGCGCCTCGTACGGATACACGCTCGGCCGCTGCGTCGCGTACGCCTGGCTGCCGGTACTCCCCTCCGGCACGGGCGTGCACATCGAGTACTTCGGCGAGAAGGTCCCCGCGACCGTCGCCGACGAGCCGCTCTTCGACCCGAAGATGACGCGCATCCGCCGTTGAGAGCCCGATCGAGCAATCAGAGACCGAGGAGGGCACCATGGCCCCGACGTACGACGTCATCGTGATCGGCCTGGGCGGTATGGGCAGCGCCGCCGCCCACCATCTGTCCGCGCGCGGCGCCCGCGTGCTCGGCCTGGAGAAGTTCGGCCCGGTCCACAACCGCGGCTCAAGCCACGGCGGTTCGCGGATCACCCGGCAGTCCTACTTCGAGGACCCGGCATACGTACCGCTGCTGCTGCGCGCGTACGAGCTGTACGAAGAGGTCGAGCGGGCCACCGGCCGGAACATCGCGACGCTCTGCGGCGGCGTGATGGTCGGCCGCCCCGACTCGCTGACCGTCTCCGGCTCACTGCGCTCGGCCACTCAGTGGGATCTGCCCCACGAGATGCTGGACGCCCGCGAAATACGCCGTCGCTTTCCGACCCTCAACCCGGACGACGACGAGGTTGCGCTCTACGAGCCGAAGGCCGGCCTGGTCCGCCCCGAGAACATGGTCGCGGCCCATCTTCAGCTCGCCACCCGGCAGGGCGCCGAGATGCACTTCGAGGAGCCGATGACGCGCTGGGAGCCGTACAAGGAAGGCGTACGCGTCCACACGGCCGAAAACACGTATACCGCCGACCAGTTGGTGATCTGCCCGGGGGCGTGGGCGCCGCAGCTGCTCACCGATGTCGGGGTGCCTTTCACCATCGAGCGGCAGGTCATGTACTGGTTCCAGCCGGCCGGCGGCGTCCGGCCCTTCGTGCCGGAGAACCACCCCATCTACATCTGGGAGGACGCGGCCGGAGTCCAGGTCTACGGCTTCCCCTCCATCGACGGCCCGGAGCTGGGCGCCAAGGTCGCCTTCTTCCGCAAGGGTGTCGAGTGCACCCCGGAAACCATCGACCGGACGGTGCACGAGGACGAGATCCAGGCCATGGCGGATCACATGTCCCGCTGCATCCCCGACCTGCCCGGCACCTTCCTCAAGGCCGCCACCTGCATGTACTCCAACACCCCTGACGAGCACTTCGTCATCGCGCGCCACCCCGCACATCCGGAGTCCGTGACCGTTGCCTGCGGTTTCTCCGGGCACGGCTTCAAGTTCGTGCCGGTCGTCGGCGAGATCCTCGCCGATCTGGCCCTGAAGGGCACGACCGACCACCCGATCGGCCTGTTCGACCCCCGCCGCCTCGCCGCCGCGCCCGCCTGAGGAGTACCCACGTGACGACGACACCGCTTTCTCCCACCGCCCCCGCCCAGCGTTCCGCGGACCCGATCTCGCCGAGCCTGGTGGCCACCCTGCCGGGCCACTACTACACCGCCCCGGAGATCTTCCGGCAGGAGCAGGAACGCGTCTTCGAGGCGATGTGGTTCTGCGCCGTCCGGTCCACCGACCTGGAGAAGCCCGGCGCCTTCCGCACCGTGCAGATCGGCCGCGAGAGCGTCCTGATCACCCGCTCCCGCACCGGGGAGCTGCGCGCCTTCCTCAACATCTGCCGGCACCGGGGTGCCCGGCTGTGCACCGAGGAGTCGGGCGAGGTGCGGCGCAACCTTCAGTGCCCGTATCACGCCTGGACGTACGACCTCGACGGCAAGCTCGTGGCCGCGCCCAACCTGACGCGGATGCCCGACGTCGACCGCACCACGTACGGCCTGGTCAAGGTGGCCCTGCGCGAGTGGCTCGGCTACGCCTGGGTGTGTCTGGCGGACGAGCCCCCCTCCTTCGAGGAGACGGTCGTCGGCGCCGCGATCGAGCGGCTCGGCGACGTCGCGTCCATCGAGCGGTATCGCACCGAGGGCCTGGCCCTGGGCAAGCGCGTCACCTACGACGTGAAGGCCAACTGGAAGCTGATCGTCGAGAACTTCATGGAGTGCTACCACTGCGCGACGATCCACCCCGAACTCACCGAGGTGCTCCCCGAGTTCGCCGACGGCTACGCCGCCCAGTACTTCGTGGGCCACGGAGCCGAGTTCGGTGACGAGGTCCAGGGCTTCACGGTCGACGGCTCAGAGGGCTTCGCGCGGCTCGACGGCATCGCCGACGACCAGGACCGCCGCTACTACGCGATTACGGTTCGGCCACAGGTCTTCATCAATCTGGTACCCGATCACGTGATCATGCACCGAATGTTCCCGATGGCGGAGGACCGCACCGTCGTCGAATGTGACTGGCTGTACGCCCCCGAGGTCGTCGAGTCCGGCACAGATGTATCCAAATCCGTCGAACTGTTTCATCGTGTTAACGTTCAGGACTTCGACGCTTGCGAACGTACTCAGCCTGCCATGAGCTCGCGGGCCTACCGCTCCGGTGGCGTGCTGGTGCCCACTGAGCACCACATCAGCGCGTTCCACCACTGGCTGACACAGCGACTCAAGGCTGAGGACAACCAGGAGAGCCCAGAGAACACGGAAGACCCCATGCTCATGTGAGCTGCGCCATAACCTGTCCTGATCGTGAAGGGCTTGAAAAGTCACGGGCAGGTGCCCCACCCCATGTCGCCGAGCACCCGGCGGCGTCATCGGGCCGGGTACCCTCCCGGCAAGCACGACGAGGAACAGGAACCGAATTGCGCCAACAGGAGACAGACGACTACGACTTCGTGATCGTCGGTGGAGGTACCGCGGGTTCGGTCGTCGCCTCCCGGCTCACCGAGGACCCCGCGGTCCGTGTCGCCGTCATCGAGGGCGGCCCGTCCGATGTGGACCGGCCGGAGGTGCTGACCCTGCGCCGCTGGCTTGGCCTGCTCGGCAGCGAGCTCGACTACGACTACCCGACGACGCCGCAGCCGCGTGGCAATTCCCACATCCGGCACAGCCGTGCCCGGGTGCTCGGCGGCTGCTCGTCCCACAACACCCTGATCAGTTTCAGGCCACTGCCGTCCGACTGGGACGAGTGGGCCGAGGCGGGCGCCGAGGGCTGGGACGCGGTCTCCATGGACCCGTACTACGACCGGCTGCTGAACAACATCGTCCCGGTCGACGAGAAGGACCGCAACGCCATCGCGCGCGACTTCGTCGAGGCCGCGCGGGAGGCCGTGGGCGTACCGCGTGTCGAGGGCTTCAACAAGGAGCCCTTCCATGAAGGCGTCGGCTTCTTCGACCTCGCGTACCACCCGGAGAACAACAAGCGGTCCTCCGCATCGGTCGCGTATCTCCACCCCTTCCTGGACCGCCCCAACCTCCGTCTGATGCTGGAGACGTGGGCGTTGCGTCTCGAAATGGACGGCGGTCGGGCCACGGGAGTGCGCGTGCGCGCGAAGGACGGTACGGAGACGACCGTCACCGCGTCCCGCGAAGTCATCGTCTGTGCCGGCGCGGTGGACACCCCGAGGCTGCTGATGCTCTCCGGCATCGGACCCAAGAGGGACCTCGAGACACTCGGAATCCCCGTCGTCCACGATCTGCCCGGAGTCGGCGAGAACCTTCTCGACCATCCGGAGTCGGTGATCGTGTGGGAGACCCACGGCCCCATACCCGACAACTCCGCGATGGACTCCGACGCGGGTCTGTTCGTGCGCCGGGACCCGGCCGCCAAGGGCCCCGACCTGATGTTCCACTTCTACCAAATACCGTTCACCGACAACCCCGAGCGTCTCGGCTACGAGAAGCCGCGGTACGGGGTGTCGATGACGCCCAACATCCCCAAGCCGAAGAGCCGCGGCCGCCTTTACCTCACCAGCGCCGACCCGGCCGTAAAACCCGCCCTCGACTTCCGGTACTTCACCGACGAGGACGACTACGACGGACGCACCCTGGTGGACGGCATCCGCATCGCCCGCGAGATCGCCCGTACCGAACCGCTCGCCGCCTGGCTGAAGCGGGAAGTGTGCCCGGGGCCTGAGCTCACCGGCGACGAGGAACTCGGCGAGTACGCCCGCAAGGTGGCGCACACCGTCTACCACCCCGCCGGAACCTGCCGCATCGGAGCCGTCGACGACCCGCTCGCCGTGGTCGGTCCCGAGCTGTCCGTGCGCGGACTGAGCGGTCTGCGCATCGCCGACGCCTCCGTCTTCCCGACCATCCCCGCCGTCAACCCGATGATCGGGGTCTTCATGGTCGGCGAGAAGTGTGCCGATCTGCTCACCCGGACCACCACCCCCGGAGGCGATGCCTGATGTCCACGTCCATGACGAAAGAGACGAACGAGAAAACTGAGGAGGACGCCGCCGTCACGGTGTTCTCCGTACGCAATTTGTGGAAGGTCTTCGGGCCCAAGGCCGAACGCATACCCAACAGCGACCTCGCGGATCTGCCGGCCGACGAGCTGCGCCGCCGCACCGGCTGCACGACTGCCGTGCGCGACGTGTCCTTCGAGGTCACCAAGGGCGAGGTGTTCGTCGTCATGGGCCTGTCCGGCTCGGGCAAGTCCACCCTGGTGCGCTGTCTGACCCGGCTGATCGAACCCACCTCCGGCGCGCTGGAGATCGACGGCGAGGATGTCCTCGCCATGGACAAGGCGCGCCTGCGTGAGCTGCGCAGGCACCGGGCGTCCATGGTCTTCCAGAACTTCGGTCTGCTGCCGCACCGTTCGGTGCTCGACAACGTCGCCTACGGCCTCGAGATCCAGGGCGTCGGCAAACTGGAGCGCCGCGCCCAGGCCATGAAGGTCGTTGCCAAGGTCGGCCTGGACGGCATGGAGCACCGCCGCCCCGCCCAGCTCTCCGGCGGTCAGCAGCAGCGCGTCGGGCTCGCCCGCGCCCTCGCCGTCGACCCCGAGGTCCTGCTGTTCGACGAGCCGTTCAGCGCCCTCGACCCGCTGATCCGCCGCGACATGCAGGAGGAGGTCATGCGCCTGCACCGCGAAGAGGGCCGCACGATGATCTTCATCACCCACGACCTGAACGAGGCACTGCGCCTCGGCGACCGCATCGCGCTGATGCGTGACGGCCAGATCGTGCAGCTCGGCACCCCGGAGGAGATCGTCGCGGAACCCGCCGACGACTACGTGCGGGACTTCGTCCGTGACGTACCCCGCGAGCAGGTGATCACGGCTCGCAGCGCCATGCGCCCGGCGCGCGGCGACGAGGCGGAGGGCGGCCCCGAGGTCACCCCGGCGAGCACGGTCGCCGCGGCCATCGAGGCCGTGGCCCGCGCCGGCGCGCCGGCGCGGGTGATGGACGACGGCAAGCTGCTCGGCATCATCGACCACGAGGCGCTGCTGGCGGTGGTCGCGGGCGTCGACAGCAGGCCCGCCGACTCCGAGCAGGCGGCGGTGACTCGCTGATGAGCACACTCACCCCGGAGAAACCGGCGCCGGAGAAGACCGGCTCGCCACCGGGCGGGATTCTGAGCACCGCCACCCGCTCGCCGCTGCTTCAGCGGCTTTCGGTCATGCCGCCGGCCGGCAGACGACTCGTGGGGCTGGCCGCGATCGCCGTCGTACTGGTGCCGTTCGCCGCCCTCCTGTGGGGCAGCGGCAGCTGGCCGGACGAGCTCGCTGTGGACATCAAGTCGCCCCTGGACGACACCTATACGTGGATCAGCGACAACCGCGACACGCACTGGCTGTTCCTCTACTTCCTGCTGCACATCAGCAACAGCGCCGAGTCCGCCGTGGACGGTGTGCAGTCCTTCCTCGATCTGCTCGGCTGGCCCGGGACCATCACGCTCTTCGTGCTCCTCGCCGGCCTCGCCGCGGGCACCCTGCGCAAGAGCCTGAAGACCGGTGGCATCGCGCTCGGCGCCTTCGCCTTCTGCGGCCTCCTTGACGTGTGGGAGCCGGCCACCGAGACCATGTCCCTGATGATCGTGGCGGTGGCCTGCTCCGCCGTGCTCGGCGTGCTGCTCGGCCTGGCCGCCGGCCTCTCCGACGTCTGCGACCGCATCCTGCGGCCGGTGTTCGACACCATGCAGATCATGCCGGCGTTCGCGTACCTGCTGCCGTTCGTGCTGCTCTTCGACATCGGCATCCCCTCGGTTCTCGTCGCCACCGTCATCTACGCGGCCCCGCCGATCGCCCGGCTCACCTCCCTCGGCCTGCGCGGCGCCGACCCGGCGGCGATGGAGGCCTCGGCCTCGCTCGGCGCCACGCCGCTGCAGCAGCTGCTGACCGCGCGGCTGCCGCTGGCCCGCAAGGAGATGCTGCTGGGCCTCAACCAGACGATCATGATGGCGCTGTCGATGGTCGTCATCGCCTCGATGATCGGCGCCGAGGGACTCGGCGACGAGGTGCTCAGCGGCCTGGCGAAGGTGCGGGTCGGCGACGCGCTGCCCGCCGGCATCGCCATCGTCCTCATCGCCATCTGGCTGGACCGCACGACCGCGGCCGCCGGCGAGGGACTCGAGGAGTCGCAGACCGGGGCCGGCGGCGGCAGGATCCGCGGCTGGTACGCCGTGCTCGGCACCGTCGTACTCACCGCGGCCACCGCCGCACTCGGGCAGAAGGAGTGGCCGGAGGGCTGGACGGTGAACATCTCCGCACCGGTCAACGACGCCGTCGGCTGGTTCACCGACCACCTCGGCTCCGGCGTCCCGGTGCTCGGCGGCACCCTCACATGGTCCGACGGCTTCACCAAGTGGGTGCTCAACCCGATGCGCGAGGGCCTCCAGGGCACGCCGTGGTGGGGCATCCTGCTGGTCGTGGCCGCCGTGACCTGGCTGGTCGGCAACTGGCGCACGGCGCTCGTCGCGACCCTGCTGATGTCGGCCGTGGGCGTCATCGGCCTGTGGGACAAGTCGCTCGACACCCTCTCCCAGGTGCTCGCCGCGCTCGTCATCACCCTGCTGCTGGGCATCGCGATCGGCATCCTCGCCGCCCGCTCGGCAAGCGCGGAGAAGCTGATCCGGCCTGTGCTCGACGTGCTGCAGACGATGCCGCAGTTCATCTACCTCATCCCGGTGGTGGCGCTGTTCAGCGCGACGCGCACCGCCGCCATCATCGCCGCGGTCGCGTACGCGCTGCCCGCGGTCATCCGCATCACCGCCCAGGGCATCAAGCAGGTCGACCCGTCCGCGGTCGAGGCTGCCCGCTCCCTGGGCGCCAGCGGCGGCCAGCAACTGCGCCAGGTGCAGCTGCCGCTCGCCCGGCCCGCGCTGCTGCTCGCCGTGAACCAGGGCGTCGTCCTGGTCCTCGCGATGGTCGTCGTCGGCGGCCTCATCGGCGGTGGCGCGCTCGGCTTCGACGTGGTCTTCGGCCTGCAGAAGAGTGAGCTGGGCGCCGGCCTCTCGGCGGGTGCGGCGATCGTGCTGCTCGGGCTGGTACTCGACCGCATGACACAGCCCGACAATGACAACAGAAGGAAGAACCAGTGATATTCAGAAGCAACCGGACGTATACCGCCCTGGCCGCCGGTGCCACAACCCTCGGCATGGTCGTCCTGAGCGCCTGCGGTGCGGCGGACACCGGCAGCAGCGACTACGACAAGATCACCCTCGTCGTCCCGCCGTGGGTCGGTGCCGAGGCCAACGTCGTCGTTGCCCAGTACGTGATGCAGACCGAAATGGACCTGGACGTCAGCACCAAGCAGATGTCCGAGACGGTCGCGTTCGACGCTCTCAACAGCGGCAAGGTCGAGGCCCTCCTGGAGGACTGGGGCGGCGCTCCCAAGAAGATCCAAACGTACGTCGAGGAGAAGAAGACCGTCGTCGACGGCGGTTCCCTCGGCGTCGTGGGCCACATCGGCTGGTACGTGCCGAAGTACTTCGCCGACGCGCACCCCGACGTACTGGACTACAAGAACCTCAACAAGTACGCCAAGGACTTCGAGAGCCAGGAGACGCCGGGCAAGGGCACCCTGCTGCAGGGTGACCCGTCGTACACCTCGTACGACGCGGCGATCATCAAGAACCTGAAGCTGAACTTCGCGACGCACTCGCTGGGCGCCGAATCCACGCAGATCACCGAGTTCCGCAAGAACTTCAAGACCAAGAAGCCGTTCATCAGCTACTGGTGGCAGCCGCAGTGGCTGAACGCCGAGCTCGACCTGGTCGAGGTCAAGCTGCCGCCGTACAAGGAAGGCTGCCAGGACGACCCGAAGAAGGTCGCGTGCGCCTACCCGGACACGGATCTGAAGAAGTACCTCAACGCCGATTTCGCCGAGAAGGGCGGGGACGCCGCGGAGTTCCTGAAGAACTTCAAGTGGACCACCGAAGACCAGAATGCGGTCGCCAAGATGATCACGAAGGACCAGATGTCCCCGGAGGACGCCGCCAAGAAGTGGGTGGAGGCCAACAAGGACAAGGTTGACGGCTGGCTGCCGAAGTAACCGGCCACGCCGACACCGTACGGCGGCCGTGGTGCGGGAACGTCCCTCCCGCGCCACGGCCGCCGGGCAGGCCCGATGGGCGCGCCGCACCGCCCCGTCCCGCCTCGAAGCACGCACTGAGGGAAGTAGGAGAGATGCCGGACCTGTTCATCGGCGGTGCCTGGACCGCCGCTCGCGACGAGCGGACCCGTGAGATCCGCTGTCCCGCCGACGGCAGTCTGGTCGCGGTCGTCGACGAGGCGGGAGGCAAGGACACCGCCGAGGCGATCGCCGCCGCCCGGCGCGCCTTCGACGAGGGCCCGTGGCCTGGCACCCCGGCCGCCGAGCGCGGCGACCTGCTGCTGCGCGTCGCCGATCTCCTCGTACGCGACAAGGCGCTGCTCGCTCGCGCCGAGTCCCTCGACACCGGCAAGCGGCTGGTCGAGAGCGAGTACGACATGGACGACATCGCCAACTGCTTCCGCTACTTCGGCCGTCTCGCGGCAGCGGACAGCGGCCGGGTCGTCGACACCGGCAACCCGGACGCCGACAGCCGGGTGGTGTACGAACCGGTGGGCGTCTGCGCCCTGATCACCCCCTGGAACTATCCCCTTCTCCAGACAGCCTGGAAGGTAGCTCCGGCCTTGGCCGCCGGAAACACCTTCGTCCTCAAACCCAGTGAGCTCACCCCGCACTCCGCGATCCATCTGATGCGGCTGCTCGCGGAGGCCGGGCTCCCGGCGGGCGCCGCCAACCTGATTCTGGGCGCGGGCCCCGAGGCGGGCGCCCCGCTGGCCGACCACCCCGACGTCGACCTGGTCTCCTTCACCGGCGGCCTGCAGACCGGCCGCCGTCTGATGGCCACGGCCGCGGCCACGGTCAAGAAGGTCGCCCTCGAACTCGGCGGCAAGAACCCGAACATCGTCTTCGCCGACGCCGACTTCGAGACCGCCGTCGACATGGCCCTCACCGCCGTCTTCCTGCACTCCGGGCAGGTCTGCTCGGCGGGCGCCCGGCTGCTGGTCGAGGACTCGCTGCACGACCGCTTCGTCGACGAGGTGGTACGCCGTGCCCAACTGATCCGCCTGGGCGGCCCGTTCGACGAGCACGCCCGGACCGGCCCGCTGATCTCCGCACAGCATCTCGCCAAGGTCGAGGCGTATGTCGCGGCCGGACTCGCGGAAGGAGCGGTGCTGCGCTGCGGCGGAGCCCGCCCCACCGGTGACCCGGCCCTGGCGAACGGCCACTTCTACCTTCCCACCGTCCTCGACGAGTGCCACGCCGGTATGTCCGTCGTCCAGGAGGAGTCGTTCGGCCCGGTGCTCACGGTGGAGCGGTTCACCGACGAGGCCGAAGCGGTCCGTCTCGCGAACGACACCATCTACGGTCTCGCCGGGGCCGTGTGGACCTCCGACGAGGCACGGGCGCAGCGCGTGGTGTCGCGGCTGCGCATCGGCACCGTCTGGATCAACGACTACCACCCGTACGTTCCGCAGGCGGAGTGGGGCGGCTTCAAGCAGTCCGGCTTCGGCCGCGAACTCGGTCCGGCGGGCCTGGCGGAGTACCAGGAGCCCAAGCACATCTGGCGCAACACCAACCCGACGCCTCAGGGGTGGTTCTCCTGACCCCTGAGGTCAGGTCGCTGGTGCGGGGCGTTTGAACATTCGAGTCGCCGTGATCTCACTGTGCACCGTCTCGTCCTCCCCGGCCGGAGGCTGCTGCGGCAGTCCCGGCCGGAGGTGTTCCTCCACGCTGATGTACTTGAGGCCGGCGCGCAGGTCGGCGTCGTTGCGGAGCCGGATGACCAGCGGGAACTCGGCGAGCGCGGTCGTGTCGAACAGGCCGGTGGTGTAGAGGAGCTGCACGCCCAGCGCGTCCGAGACCGCCCGCTGCAGCTCCAGCAGATACGTCGCGTTGGCGCGCCCGATCGGGTTGTCGAGGAACAGCGTGCCCGCATGGCGGTGTTTGTCGCGGCCCCGGTCGTTCGAGCGCAGCGCGGCCATCGTGCAGTACAGCGCGATGGCCGCGGTGAGCAGTTGGCCGCCGGAGAACACGTCGCCCATCTGCCCGACGGGGACGCGCTCGGCGCGCAGCACCGCGTCCGGCTTGAGGATCTCGACGGCGACGCCCTTCGGCTGGAGGGCCGCGCCGACGCCGCGCAGGAGCAACGACATCCCGTCGCGGCGCAGGTCGGAGTTCTTCTTGACGGCCGCACGGGTCGCCTCGTCGATGACCTCGCCGAGCCGCTCGGTGAGCGTGGCCTGGTCGGGCTCCTCGAAGCGGATGCGCAGGAACTCCTGCCCGGACCACTCACCGAGTCCCTCGGGGAGACGGGAAAGGCGTTGGGCGGACCGTAGCGTGGCGAGCGCCGACTCCACGAGCCCGCGCAGCCGGTCCACGATCGAGTCGCGGTTGCGCTCCAGCTGCTCCAACTCGTCGGTGAGGACCCTGAGCCGGGGCGCGAACGCGTCCGCCCACTTCTGGGCGTGCTCGGGCAGCGCGGAGGCGGGCAGCTCACGGATCTGCTGCCGGGCCGGGGTGCGTACCTGCTCGTAGCGCGTCGAGTTGGCATGCCGTACGAGGACGTCGCTCGCCTCGCGTACGGCGGCCTCGGCGGCGGAGAGGTCGGCGGCGCAGCCGCGCAGGGAGCGGCGGGTCTCGGCGGCGGACTGCCGGGCCTCTTCGAGGGTGCCGGGGTAGGGCTCGGGCTCCTCCTGCTCCTCGTCCGTCGTGTGCTCGCGCAGGAGGTCCCTCAGGAGGGCGGCCGTCTCGTCGAAGCCGCCGACCGCGTCCTCGGCGGCGCGGTGGGCGTCGAGCAGCTCGGCGTGGGCCTCGCGCGCCTGGCTCAACGCCTCGGTACGGGAGGTGAGTTCGGCCGTGGCGGTGCGCAGCAGGCGCTGTGCGTGTTCGGCGTCGCGCGGGACGAGTTCCTCGGGCAGTGCGGTGTGGGCCTCGCCGTCCTCGGGCGCGTGCCGCTCGGCCTCACCACGCAGCCGGCCGAGCTGCTCGCTCGCGGTCGACATACGCGTCTCCAGCAGCTGGACGAGTTCCTCGGCGCGGGCGGCCGCGGCCTGCCGGGACGGCCCGTCGGAACCGTCCGTGGACTCCAGAAGCTGCGCCGCGCGCGTACGCACCTTGTTGCTGAGCCGGTCCAGCTCTGCGAGCGCGGCACTCTCGTCGCTCTCGGCCCGCGCCTGCTCGGCACGCAGATCGGCACCGACGCCGACCTTCTCGTAGAGCTGTGACGCGGCGCAGCTTCTGGAGTCCACGGACGGTTCCGACG
>NZ_JAAKZY010000055.1 GCF_011045015.1 Streptomyces scabichelini
GGGCTGGTGGAACTGCGGGGGCGTGTCCGGGGCCGATGAGAGGCCTTGGGGTGCTTTGGGGTGCTTTGGGGAGTGGGGCCGGGCCGGCGCTGGTGTTACCAAGGCATCGCCACGCCGCCGTTCGGGCGGAGGATCTGGCCCGTAGTGAAGGCCGAGGCGTCCGAGGCGAGATACAGGACCGCGTGCGCGATGTCGTCCGGCTCGCCGACCCGGCCCAGGGGTGACATCCGGGCCATGAACGCCTCGGTCCGCGCCTGGGCCTCCTCGCCGTGGCGGTCCGTCATGGGCGTACGGATCCAGCCCGGTGCCACCGCGTTGACGCGGATGCCGTGCGGACCCATCTCGGTCGCCAGGGTCTTGGTCAACTGGACGACGGCCGCCTTCGCCGCCCCATAGCAGAGCAGGCCGGGCCCGCCGGTGTCGACGGCACCCGAGGCCATGGTGACGATGCTGCCGCGCGTACCGGACGCGATCATGGCGCGGGCCGCCTCCTGGCACGCGTACAGCACGCCCTTGAAGTTCACGCCGAGCACCCGGTCGAGGTCCTCGTCGCGGGTCTCCAGGACCGGGCTGCTGTGCATGATCCCGGCGACGGCGGCCATCACATCAAGTCGTTCGCAGGCCGCGACGGCCTGGGCGAGGCGGACGCGGTCGGTGACGTCGAGGGGGTGCGTGTGGGCCACGCCGCCCTTGTCCTTGATCAGGGCCATCGTCTCGTCGAGGCCGCGCTCATCGCGGTCCGCGCAGTGGACGACGGCACCCGCTTCCGCGAGCAGCACGGCGCAGGCGCGGCCGATGCCGCTCGCGGCGCCGGTGACGAAAGCGGTGCGTCCGGTGAGGTCGTACGCCGAGACGGGCATGAAGGGACGGTACGAGGGTTTCTGACGGGTCGTCAATTAGTTGTACGGGATGGAGTTGGCCCCGTCTCGGGGACCGGGCCCGGCTGGCATGTCGGGCACCAGTAGGTGGGCCGCTCTCGGGACCCGTCGCCCTGGTTCGCCGTACGGATCGAGGTGTGGCAGCGCAGGCAGGGACGGGGTGCGCGGCCGTACACGTACAGGTTCTGGTCGCGGCGGCCCGTGGTGCTGCGGGCGGGGCGGTCTCGGTTGGCTTCCAGGAGTTTTCTGGCGAGGGCGGGCAGCTGGGCGGCGCGTTCGGCGGGGAGCTCGCCGATGGGCAGCCAGGGGGTGGCCCGGAGCAGGAAGCAGAGCTCGCTCTTGTAGACGTTGCCGATTCCGGCGAGGTTGCGCTGGTCGAGGAGGGCCTCGCCGAGCGGGCGGGCGGGGTCGCGCAGGAGATTCTCCAGGGCCTTGTCGGGGTCCCAGTCCGGGCCGAGGAGGTCGGGACCGAGGTGACCCACGGCCCGGTGTTCGTCGGTGGTGCGGAGCAGCTCCAGCACGGGGAGCCGGTAGCCGACGGCCGTGCGCTCCGCGGTGCCGAGGATCACACGGATCTGGTGACCGGGGCCGCCACTCCATCGCTCGCCGGGCGCGTACACCTTCCACGAACCGTCCATCCGCAGGTGCGAGTGCAGCGTCAGCCCGCCCTCGATACGGGTGAGCAGGTGCTTCCCGCGTGGGGTGACGTCCAGGACGGTGCGCCCGGTCAGGTCGGCCGTGGCGTACTTGGGCACCCGGAGGTCGGAGCGCGTGAGCACGCGGCCCGCGAGGGCGCTGTGCAGGCGCCGGGCGGTCTGCCAGACGGTGTCTCCTTCGGGCATGGGGTCCAGGGTGGCATGGGGTGGGCGGAAGCGTCTTGCCTAGGGAAGGCGGGAACGCTGGTGACGGGGTATGCGGGGCGCGGAGGGCACGGGGGCATGCGGCACGGTGACAGGTGACAGGTCGCTGGTGCGGCTCAGCGGTGCGAGGGCTGACTGGAGCCCTGGGCCTCGTTCGGACAGCACGTGCGTGTGCGCGGGGCGGGTGGGCTCATGCGCGGAGGCGTAGGCCTCGGGGGGTCGCGTGGAAACCGGCTCCTTCCAGGAGCGTGCCGAAGGGGGACGTCAGGGCCGAGGCGCCGTTCACGCGCTCCACCGTGACGGTGCCGAGGGAACCCGCGCGGGCGGCTGCCGAGAGCGCTTCGGCGGCTATGTGCAGGCGTGGATCGTCCAGCGGTGCAACGTCCGGGCCGGAGGGCCAGGCCAGGAGGGTCTTGCCGCCACGCTCCATGTAGAGCGTCAGCTCGCCGTCGACCAGCACGACCAGGGAACCCGCCTTGCGGCCGGGTTTGTGGCCCGCCCCGGTCGGGGGTTCCGGCCAGGGGAGAGCGGCGCCGTACGCGTTCGCCGGGTCGGCGGCGGCCAGGACGATGGCACGGGTGGCACTGCTCGGCCGGGGGCGGGAGCGGGAGGTGGGTCCGTTCGGGAAGCCGGTGTCGGACGAGGCATCGGCGAAGGGGTCCTGGAAGCCTGTGGTGGTGCCCGAGAAACCAGGCGTGCCCGGGAACCCCGGCTCGGGCAGGGCCTCGCCCCGTTCGCGAGCGTTGGCCGCCGCGCGCAGGCGGTCCACCGCGCCGTCCATCGCGAACTGTGCGGCGCCGAGCCCCTCCACCACGTAGCCACGGCGCGCCTGACCGCTGTCTTCGAACGCGGACAGAATGCGGTACGTCGCCGAGAAGCCGCCCTCGACGCCCTCCGCGGCGACCGCTCCACGGGTGACCACGCCGTGCCGGTCGAGCAGGGTGCGGGCCAGGGCGTGGGCGCGCACGGTGGGATCGGGCTCGCGGTCGGGGAACAGCGACCAGCGGCCCGCGACGGTGGGAGGGCCGGTCCGGGATGCGGGGCGCGCGGCGGCCGTCAGAGTGCCGTACCGCCCGCGCGGCACCGTGCGTTTCGCGCGATGGGCGGTGGAGCCCGCGGTGCGGCCCGAGCCCAGGAGGGAGCGCATCGGGCCAAGTGTGTCGTTCGTCAGCCGACCCGACCAGGCCAGGTCCCACAGGGCGTCGGCGAGTTGGGGGTCGGTGGCGTCGGGGTGCGTCGTGGCGCGGATCTGGTCGGCGATCTGGCGGAAGAAGAGGCCGTACCCCCCGGAGAGGGCGTCCAGGACCGACTGGTGGAGCGCGGTCAGCTCCAGTGGATGCGGGGGTGGCAGTAGCAATGGGGCCGTGTCCGCCAGATACAGGGACACCCAGCCGTCCTTGCCGGGCAGGGCGCCCGCTCCGGCCCACACCACCTCTCCGGCGGCGGTGAGTTCGTCGAGCATCGCGGGGGCGTAGTTCACGACGCGGGACGGCAGGACCAGCTTCTCGAGCGCGGAGGCGGGCACTGAGGCACCTTGCAACTGCTCGACGGCGCGTACGAGTCCGTCGATGCCGCGCAGTCCGTGCCCGCCGCCCAGGTGCTGCCACTGCGGCAGGAACTGGGCGAGTGCGGCGGGCGGCACCGGCTCCAGCTCCTGCCGCAGCGCCGCGAGCGAACGGCGCCGCAACCGGCGAAGCACCGCCGCGTCGCACCACTCCTGGCCGATCCCCGCCGGGTGGAACTCTCCCTGTACGACACGGCCGCCTCCGGCGAGCCTCTGCAGGGCGCCCTCGGTGACCGCCGTACCGAGGCCGAAGCGTGCCGCCGCTGACGTCGAGGTGAACGGGCCGTGGGTGCGTGCGTACCGCGCGAGGAGGTCGCCGAGCGGATCCTTGACCGGTTCGGTGAAGGCCTCGGGGACCCCGACGGGCAGCGCCGTGCCGAGTGCGTCACGCAGTCGGCCCGCGTCCTCGATCGCCGCCCAGTGGTCGGCTCCGGCGATCCGGACCCGGATGGCGCGGCGCGAAGCGGTCAGTTCCCGGACCCACTCCGGTTCGGCGCCGCGCTCGGCCAGTTCGGCGTCCGTGAGCGGGCCGAGCAGGCGCAGCAGGTCCGCGACGCTTTCAGGGTCCTTGGCGCGGCGGTCCTCGGTGAGCCACTGGAGTTCGCGCTCCAGCTCGGTCAGGACGTCGGCGTCCAGGAGCTCGCGCAGCTCGGCCTGGCCGAGGAGCTCGGCGAGTAGCCGCGAGTCCAGCGACAGGGCCGCGGCGCGGCGCTCTGCGAGCGGGGAGTCGCCCTCGTACAGAAACTGCGCGACGTATCCGAACAGCAGGGACCGCGCGAACGGTGACGGCTCCGGGGTCGTGACCTCGACGAGCCGCACCTTGCGGGACTCGATGTCGCCCATCAGCTCTGCGAGGCCGGGGACGTCGAAGACGTCCTGGAGGCACTCGCGGACCGCCTCCAGGACGATCGGGAAGGAGCCGAACTCGCTGGCCACCTGCAGCAGTTGGGAGGCACGCTGGCGCTGCTGCCACAGCGGGGTGCGTTTGCCGGGGCTGCGGCGCGGCAGCAGCAGGGCGCGGGCGGCGCACTCGCGGAAGCGGGACGCGAACAGGGCGGAGCCGCCCACCTGGTCGGTGACCATCTGGTTGACCTCGCCCTTGTCGAAGGCGACGTCCGCCGCTCCCACGGGGGCCTGTTCCGAGTCGTACTCCGTCCCCATCTTCAGGGGTTCCTGGTCGAGCAGGTCCAGGCCCATCAGGTCGGCGTCCGGGAGGCGCAGCACGATGCCGTCGTCGGCGTGCATGACCTGCGCCTCCATGCCGTACCGCTCGGAGAGTCGGGCGCCCAGCGCGAGGGCCCAGGGGGCGTGGACCTGGGCGCCGAAGGGGGAGTGCACGACGACCCGCCAGTCGCCCAGCTCGTCGCGGAACCGCTCGACGACGATGGTGCGGTCGTCCGGGATGTGGCCGCAGGCCTCGCGCTGTTCGGCCAGGTAGGACAGGACGTTGTCGGCGGCCCAGGCGTCGAGGCCGGCGGCCAGGAGCCGGAGCCGGGCGTCCTCCTTGGGCAGCGAACCGACCTCGCGCAGGAACGCGCCCACCGCGCGGCCCAGTTCGAGCGGGCGGCCGAGCTGGTCGCCCTTCCAGAACGGCAGCCTGCCCGGCACACCGGGCGCGGGCGAGACCAGGACGCGGTCGCGTGTGATGTCCTCGATGCGCCAAGAGCTGGTGCCGAGCGTGAAGACATCGCCTACGCGGGATTCATAGACCATCTCCTCGTCGAGCTCGCCGACCCGGCCGCCGCCCTTCTTGGGGTCGGCACCCGCAAGGAACACCCCGAAGAGGCCA
Organism: Streptomyces scabichelini; assembly: GCF_011045015.1. Taxonomy (GTDB): domain Bacteria; phylum Actinomycetota; class Actinomycetes; order Streptomycetales; family Streptomycetaceae; genus Streptomyces; species Streptomyces scabichelini. The sequence goes on from NZ_JAAKZY010000055.1 coordinate 5,092, forward strand.
CGGTCCGGAATCGTGCCCCCGGAGGTGACGGCGAGGCGCTGCGCGCCGGGACGCCCGGTGACCGTACCGGCGACGCGGTCCCAGACGACGCGCGGCCGCAACTCCGCGAAGGCATCGGACGGATAGCGGCCCGCGAGCATGTCGAGCACCGCCGTGAACGCGGACTCCGGAAGCGACGCGAACGGCGCGGCCCGGCGGACCGTCCCGAGCAGGTCGTCGACCTGCCAGGTGTCGAGGGCGGTCATGGCGACCACCTGCTGGGCCAGCACGTCCAAGGGGTTGGCGGGGATGCGGAGGGACTCGATGGAGCCGGTGCGCATCCGCTCGGTGACCACGGCGGCCTGGACGAGGTCCCCTCGGTACTTGGGGAAGACCACGCCGGTGGAGACCGCCCCGACCTGGTGCCCCGCGCGGCCCACGCGCTGGAGCCCGGAGGCCACGGACGGCGGGGACTCGACCTGCACGACGAGGTCCACCGCGCCCATGTCGATGCCGAGTTCGAGACTGGAGGTGGCGACCACCGCGGGCAGACGGCCCGCCTTCAGATCCTCCTCGACCAGCGCGCGCTGCTCCTTGGAGACCGAGCCGTGGTGGGCGCGAGCGATGACCGGCGGGGCGCCCTGGGCCGCGCCCGAGCCGCCCATCAGCTCGGCCGGGGCATGGTGCTCCTCCAGAGGCTCGCCCGTCGCCCTCTCGTACGCGATCTCGTTGAGCCGGTTGCACAGTCGCTCCGCGAGCCGGCGGGAGTTCGCGAACACGATCGTCGAGCGGTGTGCCTGGACGAGGTCGGTAATCCTCTCCTCGACATGCGGCCAGATGGACGGGCGCTCGGCACCCTCTTCCGAGTCGGCGACCGGGGAGCCGCCCAGCTCGCCGAGGTCCTCGACCGGAACGACCACCGACAGGTCGAACTCCTTGCCGGACGGCGGCTGGACGATCTCCGCCTTGCGCTGCGGCGAGAGATAGCGCGCGACCTCATCGACCGGACGGACCGTCGCCGACAGGCCGATACGGCGCGCGGGCCTCGGCAGCAGCTCGTCGAGCCGCTCCAGGGTCAGCGCGAGGTGGGCTCCGCGCTTGGTGCCCGCGACGGCGTGCACCTCGTCCAGGATCACCGTCTCGATACCGGTCAGCGCGTCGCGCGTGGCCGACGTGAGCATCAGGAACAGCGACTCCGGAGTCGTGATCAGGATGTCCGGCGGGCGCGTGGACAGCGCGCGGCGCTCGGCGGCCGGGGTGTCACCGGAGCGGATACCGACCCTCACCTCGGGCTCGGGCAGCCCGAGACGCACCGCTTCCTGCTTGATGCCGGTCAGCGGGCTGCGCAGATTCCGCTCGACGTCGACAGCGAGGGCCTTGAGCGGCGACACGTACAGCACCCGGCAGCGCTTTTTGGGGTCGGCCGGCGGCGGGGTCGAGGCCAGCTGGTCGAGCGCGGCGAGGAACGCGGCCAGCGTCTTGCCCGAGCCGGTCGGGGCGACCACGAGCACGTCCGAGCCCTCTCCGATGGCTCGCCACGCCCCGGCCTGGGCGTCGGTGGGCGCGGAGAAGGCCCCCGTGAACCAGCCGCGGGTCGCGGGGGAGAAGCCGTCGAGGGCACCGTGTGCAGACCTGACCATGCCCCCATCCTGCACCCGCCCACTGACAACGGCCCGGACCTGCGAAAACGGTCTCGCGGCGAGCGGAAACGGTCTCGCGGCGAGGGCCGGCGTGGGGGACCTCGCCGGTGACACGGGCTGCGGTCGCGGTCTGCGGAGGCTCCGGTGCCGGCGGCGCGGGCGGTGCTGGCGGGGCCAGCGGTGCCGACGGTGCGGTGAGGGCGGTGCCGGCGGTGCGGTGAGGGCGGTGCGGCACTGGCAGTACTGGCGGTAGCGGCCTGAGACGGGTGTAGGGGCCGTCGGCCGAACTGTCGTCGGCTCTGACCGTCCTGCCTCGCGGCGGAGTGTGGGCTTCCGGCGGAGCCCTGTGCGTGGCGGCGCCCAGAACCCGGGATGCCGCCACGCACAGGGTGCCCGCGCCCGCCGAACCCAGCGGAGCGACCTGACGCAGAATGGGCACATGGCAGGTTCGGGGGAGCGAGCGCGGCACTGGCAGTACGCGGAACTGCCCGGTGTCGACCTGCTGCGGGCCCGGTACATCCGGAAGACCTTCGTCCGCCACACCCACGAGAACTTCGTCATCGCCGCCATCGCCGACGGCGTCGAGGTCTTCCACCACGGTGGCGCGGACCAGTACGCGGGACCCGGCTCCCTGGCCCTGGTCAACCCCGACACCCCGCACACGGGTCGCGCGGGCGTTCCCGAGGGCTGGCGGTACGGGGCGGTCTACCCGTCGCCGGACCTGGTGGCCGAGATCGCCGCCGAGACCACGCTGATCCGCGGCACCCCCGGATTCACCAGCCCGGTGCTCGACGACCCGTACGCCGCGCGCCTGGTCCACCAGGTGCTGCGCGCCGCCGACGAGGGCAACGCACTCGCCGCCGACACCCTGCTGAGGGTCGCCGTGATCCGGCTGCTGCGACTGAACGGCGGGCCGCTCCCGCAGCGCGCCCCGCGCGCGGCGGGCGCCCGAGCAGCGGCACGCGCGCGTGCCGTTCTCGAAGAACGGATGACCGAGCCGCCCACCCTGGAACGGCTCGCCGCCGACCTCGGCACCAGCCCCTTCGCACTGCTGCGCGCCTTCCGGGACACCTACGGCATGCCTCCCCACGCCTGGCTGACCGACGCCCGCGTACGCCGCGCACGTCACCTCCTGGACGCGGGCACCGCACCCGCCGAAGCCGCCCACGCCGTGGGGTTCACCGACCAGCCGCACCTCAACCGCCACTTCACCCGGATCGTGGGCGTGCCGCCGGGGGCGTACCAGCGCGAGCGCAAGAACGTACAAGACCCGCAGGAGAGGCTCGTTCTACCGTCCGAGGCGTGGCAGAACAGACAGCTTTCGCAGACACGCGCAGCGAAGACGGCGGGAAACCCGACGCCGCCGTCGTACGAGACGCCCTCGGAGTCGGGGTGGCCGTCGGACTGTCCGGTTTCGCCTTCGGGGTGACCTCGGCGGGCAGCGGGCTGACCCTGCTGCAGACCTGCGCGCTCAGCCTCCTGGTGTTCACCGGCGCCTCACAGTTCGCCCTCGTAGGGGCGCTCGCGGCCGGGGGCAACCCGTTCACCGCCGCCGCGGGCGCGTTCTTCCTGGGTGTGCGCAACGCCTTCTACGGGCTGCGTCTTTCGCAGTTGCTGGCGCTCCCGCGCGCGGTGCGGCCGTTCGCCGCCCAGTGGGTCATCGACGAGACCGCGGCCGTGGCGCTCGCCCAGCCCACGCGGCGCAGTGTGCGGATCGGCTTCACCGTCACCGGCCTGACCCTTTATGTGCTGTGGAACCTCACCACGCTGCTCGGCGCGCTGGGGGCCGAAGCCATCGGCGACACCGACGCATGGGGCCTGGATGCCGCAGGACCCGCCGTTTTCCTCGCCCTGCTCGCGCCCATGCTCAAGACCGCCACGGAACGGGCCGTCGCGGGCCTCGCGGTCGTCCTCGGCCTCGGGCTCCTGCCCGTACTGCCCGCCGGTGTGCCCGTCCTGGTGGCCGCGCTCGCCGCACCGGCCGTCCTGTGGGCGGAGGGCCGCCGCAGAGGGCGTACGACCGCTATGGAGGCCGCCAACGACGCACCGGGGGAAGACCGTTGAACATCTGGATCGCGATCGGCGTGACCGCCGTCGGCTGCTACGCCGTCAAACTCATCGGTCTGCTCGTCCCCGCGGGCGTCCTGGAACGGCCGCTCGTCAAACGGCTGGCCGCCCTGCTGCCCGTCGCTCTGCTGGCCGCTCTCACGGCCCAGCAGACCTTTGCCGACGGCCGGGTCCTCGTACTGGACGCGAAGGCCGCAGGCCTCGCGGCAGCCGCCGTGGTCCTGCTTCTGCGGGCCCCCTTCCTGCTCGTCGTTGCGGCGGCCGTGGTGGTGACGGCAGGAGTGCGGGCGATGGCAGGTTGACGGAGAACGGCACGCGCGCGTGGAGGCCGGTTCGCGTCGACGGGCGCACCGCCCCGAGAGCCCTCGCCCCGGGTACGTCAGATGATGGGCCGTCCGTACGCCCGCAGGGTGCGCAGCGCTTCGATCGTGACGATCGGACGTGCCTCCAGGGCGGTCCCCGGCGCCCACTGGCGCCAGCGGATCGGCCAGCCGCCGTCCTCCTGCTGGTCGCTCGCCAAGAAGTCCAGCGAGCGCGCCATCTCCTCGTCGGTGAACCACGCGCGCGCTAGCGAGTCCGGCGTCTTGGCGTAGTCGTGCACGAAGTGGTGCTCGCCCGGCGCGTAGCCGGGCGCCGCCGGGAACGCATCGAGGTGCTCCGGGTCCAGTGCCGCGAGCCGATGCTCACGCACCAGGCGGCCGAGCCGGTCGGCGGCCGCCTCCGCACGCGAGCGGTCGGGCACGGAGTCCAGGAAGGCCACGGCCGCCTCGATCTCGTACGGATGCGACTTCTCCAGGGACTCCACCGCCTGCCAGCAGAAGTCGGTGGCCCTGAACAGCCAGGCGTGCCACACCTCGTTGCGGTGCAACATGCCCACCACGGGTCCCGTGGAGAGGAGTTCACTGGGGGGAGCGTCCACGACCGGCACGAAGGGCGCCGCCGGATAGCCGCGCTGGCTGGGATGGACCGCCGGCAGCGCACCGTCCCGCGTCGACACGGCGGTCAGATAACGGCACACGCGCTCCACCCGCTGCCCGCCGCACCGCCCGATCGAGTCCAGGACACGCAGCGCGTGCCCGGTGTGCAGGGGCTGGCTGACCGGGCCGCGAAGATCGGGTTCGAGCGCATGACCGTACCCCTCGTCCTCGTTGCGGTAGGCGGCCAGCGCGGTCTCGACCGCGTCGGCACTGCCACCGAGGAAGTGGTACGCGAAACGCCGCTGCTCCAGCACGCGCGCGGTGAGCCAGATGAAGTGCTCGGCGCGGGCGAGCGGGGAGTGCGCCGGGGGCTTCGGGGGGAGTGGGGATGCTCCAGATTCGGCCATGGTCCGACCGTAGGACGGAAAGCGTTCTCGGCGAACGGTCCCGGCTCGGCCCCACCCTCAGGGGCGGGATACTGGAGTCATGCGGTTGACGGTCTTCTGGCAGCGGATGGCGGATCACTTCGGCAAGGGGTACGCCGACACCTTCGCGCGCGATCACGTGATGTCGGAGCTCGGCGGACGCACCGTGCACCAGGCGCTGGACGCGGGCTGGGAGGCGAAGGACGTGTGGCACGCGGTGTGCGCGGCCATGAACGTTCCGTACGAAAAGCGCTGACCGGCCACGAAGATCCGCGGACCGGGACCGATTGTCGGTGGCGTGGGCCAGACTTGGACGGTGGCATCGACAGACGAGACCGCCCAGGTCGGACAGCACGCATCCCCGCTAGGCACGACGCCGCCCACGCGGCCCTCGGCCGCAGACCCGGCGGGGAGCACCCGCATGCCGCGTTGGCTGCCGCGCGCCATGGTGCTCGCGCTCGCCCTCATCGCCTCCTTTCAGCTGGGCAGTTGGGCCTTCCATCAGCTGACCGGGCTGCTGATCAACATTCTGATCGCGTTCTTCCTGGCGCTCGCCATCGAGCCGGCGGTGAGCTGGATGGCGTCGCGCGGCATGCGCCGAGGGCTGGCCACCGCGCTCGTGTTCTTCGCCGTGATGATCGCGAGCGCGGGCTTCGTCACACTGCTCGGTTCGATGCTCGCCGGACAGATCATCGACATCGTCGAGGATTTCCCGAAGTACGTCGACTCGGTGATCAGCTGGATCAACACGACCTTCCACACGGAGCTCAATCGGGTCGACATCCAGGACAGCCTGCTCCGCTCCGACTGGCTCAAGAAGTACGTGCAGAGCGGCGCGAGCGGCGTCCTGGACGTGTCCGCGCAGGTGGTGGGCGGTCTCTTCCAGCTCCTGACGATCACGCTGTTCGCGTTCTACTTCGCCGCCGACGGACCGCGACTGCGGCGCGCGCTGTGCTCAGTACTCCCACCCGCCCGCCAGGCCGAGGTGCTGCGCGCATGGGAGATCGCCGTCAACAAGACCGGGGGTTACATCTACTCGCGCGGCCTGATGGCACTGATCTCGGGTATAGCGCACTACATCCTGCTGGAGTCCCTCGGTGTGAACTACGCGCCCGTGCTCGCCGTCTGGGTGGGCCTGGTGTCGCAGTTCATCCCCACGATCGGCACGTATCTCGCCGGCGCCCTGCCGATGCTGATCGCCTTCACGGTCGACCCCTGGTACGCGCTGTGGGTGATGATCTTCGTCGTGATCTACCAGCAGTTCGAGAACTACGTGCTGCAGCCCAAACTGACCGCCAGGACCGTGGATGTCCACCCGGCGGTCGCCTTCGGATCGGTCATCGCGGGCACCGCGCTGCTCGGCGCCGTCGGCGCGCTGATCGCCATCCCCGCGGTCGCCACGCTGCAGGCATTCCTGGGGGCGTACGTGAAGCGGTACGACGTCACGGACGACCCTCGCGTGCACGGGCACCGCGGGCGAGGGTCGGGCGTGGTCCTCGCGCGCATGCGAGGCGTCCTGCGGGGGCCGAGGACGCAGCCGGTCGTGGAGGAGGAAGCGGTGCCGGACTCCTCGTAGCGCACCCGCGCACCCGCGGACACCGCCCGCGTGCCGCCCGCACATCACCCGTACGGCCCCGGCAGCGGCCGGGCGTTCAGCCGGGTGTTCGGTGGTGAACCCGGGCATGGTGAAGCCGTGTGGTGCGCTTGACACTAAAATCGAACATCCATTCTTATGGAGTCTCCGGCGGGGCTCACGACGGCGATTTCGCGGGGAAGTGCCCGAGTTATCCACAGGCAGGACGGGCGTCGGGGCGCATTGTCAGTGGCAGGCGTTAGCGTCTTTGACGTGAAGCGATCGACTCAAGCAAATCGGGTGGAACCCATGGCAGGAACCGACCGCGAGAAGGCCCTCGAAGCCGCACTCGCACAGATTGAACGGCAGTTCGGCAAGGGCGCAGTGATGCGCATGGGCGAGCGGCCGAACGAGCCCATCGAGGTCATCCCCACCGGGTCGACCGCACTCGACGTGGCGCTCGGCGTCGGCGGCATCCCGCGCGGCCGAGTGGTGGAGGTGTACGGACCGGAGTCCTCCGGCAAGACGACCCTGACGCTGCACGCGGTGGCGAACGCGCAGAAGGCCGGCGGCCAGGTGGCGTTCGTGGACGCGGAGCACGCCCTCGACCCCGAGTACGCGAAGAAGCTCGGCGTCGACATCGACAACCTGATCCTGTCCCAGCCGGACAACGGCGAGCAGGCCCTGGAAATCGTCGACATGCTGGTTCGCTCCGGCGCCCTCGACCTCATCGTCATCGACTCCGTCGCCGCCCTGGTGCCGCGCGCGGAGATCGAGGGCGAGATGGGCGACTCGCACGTGGGTCTGCAGGCCCGCCTGATGAGCCAGGCTCTCCGGAAGATCACCAGCGCGCTCAACCAGTCGAAGACCACGGCGATCTTCATCAACCAGCTCCGCGAGAAGATCGGCGTGATGTTCGGCTCCCCGGAGACCACGACCGGTGGCCGGGCGCTGAAGTTCTACGCCTCGGTGCGCATGGACATCCGCCGCATCGAGACCCTGAAGGACGGTACGGACGCGGTGGGCAACCGCACCCGCGTCAAGGTCGTCAAGAACAAGGTCGCCCCGCCCTTCAAGCAGGCCGAGTTCGACATCCTCTACGGACAGGGCATCAGCCGCGAGGGCGGCCTGATCGACATGGGCGTGGAACACGGCTTCGTCCGCAAGGCCGGCGCCTGGTACACGTACGAGGGCGACCAGCTCGGCCAGGGCAAAGAGAACGCCCGCAACTTCCTCAAGGACAACCCCGACCTCGCCAACGAGATCGAGAAGAAGATCAAGGAGAAGCTGGGCGTCGGTGTGAAGCCGGCGGAGCCGACCGTCGAGCCGGGCGCGGACGCGGCGGTCTCGGCCGCCCCGGACGAAGCCGTGAAGACGGTGCCCGCTCCGGCGGCCAAGGCCACCAAGTCCAAGGCCGCGGCGGCCAAGAGCTGATCCATGACGCGACGAACCGACTGGGCCGAGTACGTCTACCCCGGTGTCCCGGAGGGACAGGGCCACCGAGGTGACATCGGCTTCGTCGGAGACAGCGACAGGGTGGACGGCGGTGACGGGCTGGACGGCACCGGCGCATGGGGCGCCGCGGGGGCGTACGGCGGTGATCCGGACGGTGACGGCAGGCCGGACGGTGATCCGAGCCGTGGTGACGGCTCGTCCCAGGGCGATGGTCTGCGGCACGGTGACGGTGCGCCAAGCAGCGGCTCGCGTCGGGGTGGTCGGCGCGGCGGTGGCTGGTCGCATGGAGGTGACGGATCGCGAGAAACAGGGCCTCAGGGCGATGACGGTCCACGGGGCGGTGGCCGTGGACGGGCCCGTGGCCGTCGGAAGCGCGGCTTCGGTGAAACGTCCGGCGGCCCGCAGGACGAAGGCCCCCCTTCCTCGTCGAGGGCCGAGGCGGGGGAGCCTTCAGGGGACCCGGCTGAGCGGGCGCGGGCAATCTGTCTGCGTCTGCTCACCGGGACCCCGCGCACGCGTAAGCAACTCGCGGACGCGCTGCGCAAGCGCGAGATCCCGGACGACGTGGCGGCCGAGGTGCTGTCCCGATTCGAAGAGGTCGGCCTGATCAACGACAGCGCCTTCGCGGACGCCTGGGTGGAATCCCGGCACCACGGCCGGGGTCTGGCCAGGCGGGCACTCGCGCAGGAGCTGCGGACCAAGGGCGTGGACTCGACGCTGATCGACGAGGCCGTGGCTCAACTCGACTCCGAGCAGGAGGAGGCGACGGCGCGCGAACTCGTGGCCCGCAAGCTGCGCTCCACCCGCGGACTCGACCGCGACAAGCGGCTACGGCGCCTCGCGGGCATGCTGGCCCGCAAGGGCTACTCCGAGGGCATGGCCCTGCGTGTGGTCCGGCAGGCCTTGGAGGAAGAAGGCGAGGACACGGAGGGGTTGGGAGAAGACGGGTTCTGATCCAAGGCCCGACCGTGGCTGCCAGGCGCACCTTGGTTGTCCAGAAGCGGCTGCCCCTTCACGGGTCCTGAACACGGTAGACGCGCGGGGGCGCCGATCGCGTTCAGGACCCGGATGCCTGCCCGGACCCTGGTGAGACGCAGGGCCCAACTCCCCGCCCGGAGTGGGGTTAACCCCCGCTGAAGACGCTGGGCCGCCGTAGTGCACAGACACCTGTGCACAGACGACTGTGTACGCATGGCACAGGAACCCGGCGCCACACACCCCGCGGAGCAGGGGCCCGCCCAGACCAGCCCCTCGGCAGAGCCGCCCGCCCCCATCGAGCTCTCCGACCTCGCCGCCCTCAAAGCGCTCGCCCAACCCCGGCGGCAGCGAATGCTGCAGCACCTCACCGTGCACGGCCCCGCCACGTCCGCGACGCTCGCCCGGGCCCTCGGACTCAACACCGGGGCCACCAGCTACCACCTGCGCGAACTTGCCCGCTACGGCTTCGTCGAGGAGACCGAGGCGGCAGACGGAAGCGCCGGCCACGGCCGGGAGCGCTGGTGGCGAGCCGTCCCCGGCGACCGCCGCTTCCCGCCCCGCAGCCGCCAGAGCCCCGAAATGCGGCTCGTCATGGACGAGTTGAACCACCACGCGTACGCCGCCGACCTCGAACTCTTCGAACAGCTCCAGCGGGACGCGGCCGACGACCCGTGGGCCGACGCGTTCCCGTACTCACGCGGAACCATCCGGCTGACGCTCCCCGAACTCCGCGAGTTCTTCGAGGAGTACATCGCGCTCCTCAACCGCTACAAGCGCCCCGAGGCCGACACCCCGCCCGGCGCGCGCACGGTGCTCACCCGGTTCCTCGCCTATCCCGCCCAGGCCGATGCGCCGGGGGCCACCCAGGCCGACGCGCCGGGAGCCACCCAGGCCGACAAGCCGGACGACTCCCGGATCGACGCCCCGGGCGACTCCACGCCCGACAACAGAAAAGAGACCGAGACCTCATGATGCTGCGCTACGCCCTGCAGACCGTCCGGGACCGCAAAGGCGGCTTCCTCGGTGCCTTCATCGCCCTGATGTGCGCTGCTGCCCTCATCACCGCCTGCGGCACCCTCCTCGAAACCGGGCTCCGCGGCACCATCGGCACCGAGCGCTACGCCGCCGCCCCCGTCGTGGTCTCCGCCGACCAGAACGTCCACCAGACCACCGTCAAGCACAAGAAGGGCAAGACGAAGACCAAACACAAGGCCAAACCGATAGCCGAGCGGGCGTGGCTGTCCGACGACCTCGCCGCAAGACTGAACAGCGCTTCCGGCGTAGGCAAGGTCGTCCCCGAACTGACCTTCATGGCCCAGCCTTTGACACCCGGGGGCACCGGTGACAGGACTCCCTACGGTCACGCCTGGGACTCCGCGGTTCTCACCCCGTACAAGCTCACCGCGGGCACCCCGCCCAAAACACAGAGCGATCTGGTCGTCGACCGCTACCTCGCTGACCGCGCTCACCTCAAGCCCGGCGACCGCCTCGCCGTCCAGTCCACCAAGAGCCCGCGTACGTACCGGATCACTGGAATCGCGACGCCCACCGTCGCCGACGTACGCCACCAGACCTCGCTCTTCTTCTCCACCGCCGAGGCCCGGCGCCTCGCCGCGCACCCCGGACAGGTCACGGCGTTCGGCGTCATCCCCGACAAGGGCACGGAAACGGCAACCCTCAAAGCGTCCGTGAGCAAGGCGCTGCACGGCACCACCGCGCAGATCAGCGCGGGCGACGAGCGCGGCCCCGTCGAGTTCCTGGACGCGGCCGCCGCCCGCATCAGACTGGTCAGCATGGGCGGCGCGATGGGCGGTACATCCCTGCTCGTCGCCGTACTCGTGGTCGTCGGCACCTTCGCGCTCTCCGTGCAGCAGCGCCACCGCGAACTCGCCCTGCTGCGCGCCATCGCCGCCACACCGGGGCAGATCCGCAAGCTGCTCGGCCGGGAAGCCCTGCTCGTAGGCGCGGCCGCCGGAGCTGCCGGAGCGCTCGCGGGACTGCCACTGGGCAGCTGGCTGTACAGCAGGTTTATCGCCATGGGCGCCGTGCCCGCCACACTTCAGCACACGGTCAGCGTCTTCCCGCTGTTCGCCGCGATCGCCGCCACCCTGTTCGGCGCCTGGGCCGCCGCCCGTATCTCCTCCCGCCGCATCACCCGTATGCGCCCGGCTGAGGCGCTCGCCGAGGCCAGGGTCGAGCGCACCCGGCCCGCATGGGGGCGCATCCTCGCGGGTCTCGCACTGCTCGCCGGAGGCACGGTCCTCGTCGCCGTACTCAGCGTTCTGCGCACCGAGCCCGCCTCGACTCCCGTGACTTTCCTGGCCGTTGTGGTTCTCTCCACGTCCGTGGCCCTGCTGGGCCCACTCCTGGTGAGGGCAGCCGCGGCGATCCTGGGCGGCCCGCTGCGGCTGACCGGTCCGGGCGGCAGGCTCGCCAAGGCCAACCTCCGCGGCAATGCCGCCCGCATGGCTTCCGTGGTCACCCCGCTCACCCTCCTCATCGGTATGACCTGCACCGTCCTCTTCGTCCAGCCGACGCTCGGTGACGCCGCCCGCGCCCAGGCCCGCGAGGGCATCCGTGCCGACTGGGTCCTCGCCGCCCAGGGACCCGGCGTCCCGGCACAGGCCGCGCAGCAGCTCCGTACGGACGACGACGTCGCCACCGAAGTCGTCCGCACAACCGTCCGGGTCGGCCTCGACAAGTACGCGGCACAGGGCATCACCACTTCCGGGCTCACTCGCACGTGGGACCCGGACGTCACCGCGGGCTCTCTCTCGAAGCTCACGAACGACACAGTCGCCGTCAGCGAACTCGCCGCGGACCAGCTCCACTTGAAGCCCGGCAGCACGCTGAAAATCACCCTCGGCGACGGCACACCCGTCACGCTCACCGTCGCCGCCGTCTACGCCAAGGGCCTCGGCTTCGGCGACCTCACCATGGCCCACGACCTGGTCGCCCGTCACGTCGACAACCCACTCGCGGCCACCGTCCTCGTCTCCACCACCCGATCACAGAAAGAACTCGCGGCCGCCGTCCGGAAGTTCCCCGGCGTCCAGGTTGTCTCACCGGACACCGCGGACTCCCTGCAGGCCGAGCGCCAGCAGGCGAACGCCGAGGTCAATTACCTCGCCATGGGGCTCGTCCTGGCCTTCACCGCCATCGCCGTCGTCAACACGCTGGCCATGTCGGTCTCCGAGCGCGTCCGCGAGTTCGCGATGCTCCGCCTCGCGGGAGCCAGCCGCCGCCAGGTGCTGCGGATGCTGCGCACCGAGGCGCTGTCGGTCCTGCTGCTGGCCACGGCCCTGGGCAGCGGCATCGCGCTCGCCGTCCTCACGGCGTTCAGCGTCGGCATGACCGGCAGCGCGGCCCCGGCAGTCACGCCCCTGGTGTACGTCGCGGTGGTCGCGGCGGCCGGCCTGCTGGCCCTCGTCGCCACCGCCCTGCCGGGGCGAGCCGCGCTGAAGCCTCGTCCTGTCACGGTGGCGACGGCCAGGGAGTGAGGGCTGATACGCCCAGGGAGTAAGGGCAATACGCAATGGTGGGAGCCCCTTACGTGAAGGGGCTCCCACCGCGATACATGCCCAACTGTTCACGCATGCACGCCAGGGCGGGCAGAAAACCGGCGCCTGACTGGAGTCCGGCAGCTAGCTGGATCCCGTCAGATTGCCGGACCCCAGCAGCTGAGAAGTCACCGGGAACCCCGCCGCCCTCCATGCCTGGAAGCCGCCCACCAGATCCGTGGCCCGACGCAGCCCCAACTGCCGTAGTGACGCGGCCGCGAGGCTGGACGCGTAGCCCTCGTTGCAGATCACCACGATCCGTAGATCGTGGCTCGTGGCCTCGGGGGTGCGATGGCTGCCCTGTGGGTCGAGCCGCCACTCCAGTTCGTTGCGCTCGATGACGAGGGCGCCGGGAATCAGTCCGTCGCGGTCGCGCAGGGCCGCGTAGCGGATGTCGACCAGCAGGGCCTCGCTTGCCTGAGCGGCATCGTGGGCGTCCGCGGCCTCGACCCGGTCGAGGTCCGCGCGGACCCGTTCCAGCAACTCGTCGATTCCTACGGGTCGTTCGGCACTCACTGCCAGTCCTCCGGACGCTCGACCTGCTCGAGGCGCAGGACCTGGCCGCTGCGGCTGTAGCGGCGGATCCGCGGCAGGGGCGGGTAGTACGCGTGGACGGAGATCGCGTGCTCCTCGGTGGACTCGTTGAGCACCTCGTGCACATGGTTGTGGCCGAAGGCACGTCCCTTGCCCGCCGACAATTGTCGTTCCTGGTCGATCCCCTCCGTGAGTTCCAGGGTCTTCCAGCCGTCGGTGGGCAGCCGGGCGGTGAGCGAGTTCTCCTTGAGCTCGCCCGACGCGGTGAGGAAGGCGCCGACCGACTCGGCGTGGTCGTGCCAGCCGGTGCCGGTGCCGGGCGGCCAGCCGATGAGCCAGGCCTCGCTGCCGCCGGGGCCTTCCAGGCGTACCCAGGTACGGCCCTCGGGGTCGAGCGGGAGCGAGGCGATCAGCTCGGTGTCGGCGGCCGTCCGCCGGACGAAGTCGAGCAGGTCGGCCTGGGTCGGGGTGTGAATCGGAGTGGAGAGAGCAGGTGACGAGGGTGACACAGACACGGGTACCGTCCAGATGAGTGTTCGCGTGGGAGCGCGCAGCGGAACATGAGTGGCGCGCGCGGCTGAGTGAGATGCGAATTCAGCAGGACGAGTGACACACGCAGCCCGCATAGCGGACGAGGTCCATATGGACCCTCCGCCACAGGCGCACACAGGTGTCAGTCACGCTCCGGAGTACACCATGATGGTGCAGGCCGGTCAACTCAGGATCGCCCTATGGACGAGTGGCCCGGTGTCGCCCCAGGACAGTGGTGCTCAGCCCGTTCCCGCCGTGGCGTCCGCTGTGACCCGTGGTCCGCCCAGCGTCGCCTCGGCAGCCTCGTACAGATCAGCCGGGCGTACCCCGCTCAACGCCGTGACCAGGTGTCCGTCCGGGCGGATCAGCAACACCGTGTGCGGGGCGGCACCCGGATAGCTCTCGGCGACCAGCAGTTCGGCGGGGTGCGGCAGCGCGGTCACAGCGGCCGCGAGCCGTGGCATGATCCCGGCCGTCACCCAGTGCTTGCGCTCCCACACGCCCGTACCCGGCGCGATCAGCAGCACGAGGAGCGCCCCACGGCCCAGCCGCTCCCGCAGCCGTACGAACGAACCGTCCTCCGCCGTCACCCGCACATCGACGACCGGAGCACCCACCTCCGTGGCGACCTCGACCGCCGACTCGGCGTGTTGAGGCGTGAGGGGCGAATCGGCGTGCGCCCCGGGCGCACCCAGCGGGCCGCGCCCCAGGTGACCGTCCGTGAGGAGCGCGTCATGGCCGCGCGCCGAGCCGGGCACGACGGAGCGCAGGCCTCCGCCGGCGCGCAGCAGCGGCAGCGACTGGTCGGCGGCGCGCAGCCGGGCGGCCACGACGGCGCGTCGCTCCACCTGGTAGCTGTCGAGCAGTGCCTCGTGCGGCCCGTGGTGCCAGGCGAGAGCCAGCTTCCACGCGAGGTTGTCCGCGTCCCGCAGACCTTCGTCGAGGCCCTGGGTGCCGAGTGCGCCGAGCAGGTGTGCGGCGTCCCCGGCGAGGAAGACACGGCCGACCCGCCACCGGCGGGCCAGGCGGTGGTGGACGATGTGGACTCCGGTGTCGAGAAGTTCGTACGGCGGTGTGGAGCCACCGCTCCAGCCCGCGAGGGTCTCCCGGACGCGCGCCACCAGCAGGTCTGGGGTGACCAGGTCCTTCCCCGGCGGCAGCAGCCAGTCCAGGCGCCACACGCCGTCGGCGAGGGGACGTCCGGTCACCTCCCCGGCCGAAGGCCCCGACGTCCGCCACGGCGGCATCCGATGCAACAACGCCTCACCGGACCACGGAAGTTCCGTACGCAGCGCCGCGACGGCGTGTCGCTCCACGGCCGTACGTCCCGGGAAGCGGATGTCCGCCAGCTTGCGCACGGTCGAGCGCGGACCGTCGCAGCCGATCAGGTAACTGCCGCGCCACCACGTGCCCTTGGGGCCGCGCGTATGCGCCGTCACGCCGGACTTCTCCTGCTCGACGGAGTCGAGGCGGTTCTCCACGGCGACCTTGACCAGGCGCTCGCCCGCGATCGCGTCCCGCAGGGCGGCCGTCAGAACGTGCTGGGCGATGTGCAGCGGCGCCGGATCGTCGTCGCCGAACGTGATCTGCCGCATCACCTGCTTGCGCCGCATCGACCTCCATCCGGCCCAACGGAAACCGGCCTCGGCGATCGGGAATCCCGCGAGCCGCTCCATCAGCGCGGCGGTGTCCTCACGCAGTACGACGGTTCGCGCGGGCCGCTGTTCGTCCTTGCCGGGGCCCTCGTCCAGGACGACGGAAGGCACCTCCTGACGCGCCAGTGCCAGCGCGAGCGTGAGCCCGACGGGCCCCGCTCCGACGATGATCACCGGGTCCACGGCGCGGCTCCCCCTGCCCGGAGCGGTGTCCTGAGTGTCTTATCGGGACTGGCAGTTGGAGCAGGGTGCACGATCACAGAACGTATGCAACCCATTGCCGGTGCTTGCGTCAAGTGACGGAGGGGCGTGACTCCCGGGATGCCGTCACCCGGGCAGTTGCGAGCTCGCTCGGACCCTCGGGCGGGACTGCGACGGCAGAAGCAGAGGAATGCACCGGCAGTTTCTGCCGGTGCATTCCACGTGTTCAGCGTGTCCTTGAAGACGTGAGCAGCCGATCTTGATCAGACGGTGCCGCCGGCACCGGTCGCCGCCGCGCCCCCCACCTCGCCGGCGTTGATGTCGTCCACGTCGTCGACCCCGAGGACCGCGCCCGTGCTCTTCTTGCTGCGCCGCAGCCTGCGCTCCAGCCAGCTCGCGAAGCTGGTGAGGATGAAGTTGAGCACGATGTAGATGACCGCCACCACGACGAAGCTTTGAACGACGTTGGCGTAGTTGGCAGCGAGCGTGCCGCGCGTGTTGAGCAGCTCGGTGAAGCCGATCATCACGCCGCCCAGCGCGGTGTCCTTCACGATGACCACGAGCTGGCTGACGATGGCCGGCAGCATGGCCGTGACGGCCTGCGGCAGCAGGACGTTGGTCATCGTCTGGCCCTTGCGCAGGCCGATGGCCATCGCGGCCTCCGACTGGCCCTTGGGCAGGGACAGGATGCCGGCCCGTACGATCTCGGCGAGGACGGACGCGTTGTAGAGCACCAGGCCGGTGACGACCGCGTAGAGGGGCCGCTGTTCGCTGCTGACGTTCGTGTAGCGGTCGTAGAACTCGTTGGCGAACAGCATCAGAAGCAGTACCGGGATCGCCCGGAAGAACTCGACCACCACGCCGGCCGCACCCCGCACCGACCGGTGGTCGGAGAGGCGCGAGATACCGAAGACCGCGCCCAGCGGAAGGGCGATCAGCATCGCCAGTGACGCGGCCTTCAGCGTGTCGCCGAGGCCTGGCAGCAGATACGTCGTCCAGGCCTCGGACTCGGTGAACGGCTTCCACAGGGCCCACGTCAGCTGGCCCTTGTCGTCCATGGTCTGCCAGACCCACCACAGGACCAGGGCGAGCAGGATGAAGAAGACCACCGAGAGGAGCACATTGCGCCGCTTGGCGCGGGGGCCCGGAGTGTCGTAGAGAACCGAGCTCATCGCTTCACCGCCAGTCGCTTGCTCAGCCAGCCGAGGATGAGGCCGGTCGGGAGGGTCAGTACCACGAACCCGAATGCGAAGACGGCGCCGATGAGCAGCGTCTGGGCCTCGTTCTCGATCATCTCCTTCATCAGGAGAGCGGCCTCGGCCACACCGATCGCGGCCGCCACGGTCGTGTTCTTGGTCAGGGCGATCAGTACGTTGGCCAGCGGGCCGATCACCGAACGGAAGGCCTGCGGCAGGACGATCAGCCGCAGGGTCTGGGTGAAGTTCAGGCCGATGGCACGGGCCGCCTCGGCTTGCCCGAGCGGCACTGTGTTGATGCCGGAACGAATCGCCTCGCAGACGAAGGCCGCGGTGTAGGCGACGAGACCGAGGACCGCCAGGCGGAAGCCCTGGTCTTCGAAGTCGGACGCACCCATCGTCACGCCGAAGATGTCGGCGAGGCCGAGCGAGGTGAAGACGATGATGACGGTCAGGGGGATGTTCCGGACGATGTTGACGTAGGCCGTGCCGAACCCGCGCATGAGCGGCACCGGGCTGACCCGCATCGCGGCCAGGAGGGTGCCCCAGACCAGGGAGCCGACGCCGGAGAGGACGGTGAGCTGTACCGTCGTCCAGAAGGCGCCCAACAGGCTCGGGTCGTCATAGTCTGAAAGAAAGTCGAACACGATTTCCCGCGCTTCCGGGTGTGTGGCGTACGTGGACAGCGCGGCGCGCCGCCGCCTTGATCGCAGTCGGCGACGGCACGCCCGTGAACCCTCGCGCTACTTGACGATGTTGCCGATCTTCGGCGCGGGCTCGTTCTTGTAGTTGGCCGGACCGAAGTTGTCCGTGACCGCCTTCTCCCAGGCGCCGTCGCTGACCATCTTCTCCAGGGCGGTGTTGATCTTGTTGAGGGTCTCGGTGTCGCCCTTCTTCACACCGATGCCGTAGTTCTCGTTGCTGAGCTTGAGACCGAGGAGCTTGAACTGGCCCTTGTACTGCTCCTGCGCGGCGAAGCCGGCGAGGATCGAGTCGTCCGTGGTCAGCGCGTCCACGGCGCCGCTCTGCAGAGCGGAGATGCACTCCGAGTAGCTGCTGTTCTGCTTGAGGTTGGCCTTCGGAGCGATCTCCTCCTTGACGTTCTGCGCCGAGGTGGAGCCGGTCACCGAGCACAGGTTCTTGCCATTGAGGTCGGTGCCCTCGGTAATGTCCGAGTCGGCCTTGACCAGCAGGTCCTGGTGGGCCAGCAGGTAGGGGCCGGCGAAGTCGACCGCCTTCTTGCGCTCGTCGTTGATCGAGTAGGTGGCGGCGATGAACTTCACGTCGCCGCGCTTCAGCGCGTTCTCCCGGTCGGGGGTCTTGGTCTCGACGAACTCGATCTGGTCGGCGTCGTAACCGAGCTGCTTGGCCACGTACGTCGCCACGTCCACGTCGAATCCGGAGAAGGAACCGTCCGGCTCCTTCAGGCCCAGACCGGGCTGGTCGTACTTGATGCCGACCTTGATCTTGTCGCCGCCACCCGAGCCCGACCCGGTGTCGGCGCTGTCGCTGTCGCCGTCTCCACCACAGGCCGTCGCGGTAAGGGAGAGGACGAGCGCAGTGGCCGCCGCGGCGGTGACCTTGCGAACCTTCATTGTGAACATCCTTTGAGTGGTGAGGAGAGGGCCGTCGTTGCGGGTGGCGCAGGTCGTCAGTGGTGCAGGATCTTCGACAGAAAGTCCTTGGCACGGTCACTGCGCGGGTTGCTGAAGAACTGGTCCGGCACAGCCTCCTCGACGATCCTGCCGTCCGCCATGAAGACGACCCGGTTGGCAGCCGAACGGGCGAAGCCCATCTCGTGCGTCACTACGATCATTGTCATACCGTCGCGCGCAAGCTGCTGCATGACCTCCAGGACCTCGTTGATCATCTCCGGGTCCAGGGCCGATGTCGGCTCGTCGAAGAGCATGACCTTGGGGTCCATCGCCAGCGCCCGCGCGATCGCGACACGCTGCTGCTGACCGCCGGAGAGCTGCGCGGGGTACTTGTCCGCCTGAGCGGTGACACCCACCCGGTCGAGCAGCGCCCGTGCTTTCTCCTCCGCGGCCTTCTTGTCCGCCTTGCGGACCTTGAGCTGGCCCAGCGTCACGTTCTCGAGCACCGTCTTGTGCGCGAACAGGTTGAACGACTGGAAGACCATGCCGACGTCGGCGCGCAGTCGCGCGAGCTCCTTGCCCTCCTCGGGCAGCGGCTTTCCGTCGATCGAGATGGTTCCCGACTCGATGGTCTCCAGGCGGTTGATGGCGCGACACAGGGTGGACTTTCCGGACCCGGAGGGTCCGATGACCACGACGACCTCACCACGGGCGATGGTCAAGTCGATGTCCTGGAGCACGTGCAACGCGCCGAAGTGCTTGTTGACGTTCTTCAGCACGACCAGATCTTCAGCCGTGGGTACGGCGTCCTTGGTCACCGATACTTCGGTCATCGGCCTCTTGCTCCGTCCTCCTCGGTTGCGGAGGACAGTAGTAACGCCGTACGACCAGCGTCATTACATCTGAGGGGAAATTGAGCATAACGATCTGGTAGCAACCGGACACTCTTCGTGAACGGTCGCCTCCGGTCCGTACCGGCTGCGTAACGGAAACCCGCCGCGCCCCGAACTCCCTTGACGCCGTACTCGTCCATCGGCGTGACTTCCTTGGTGCACGCGCGCGTGCCCATCTCTATGCGCCGAGACTGTATGGCCGATGAACCGAAGGGGGCCGGAATGCGACTGCTCCTCGTCGAGGACGACAACCATGTCGCCGCCGCTCTGTCCGCGGTCCTCGCGCGTCATGGCTTCGATGTCACGCACGCCCGCAGCGGCGAGGAGGCGCTTCAGGCGCTCGTCCCGGAGGGTGCGGGTTTCGGAGTGGTCCTGCTCGACCTGGGTCTGCCCGACCAGGACGGCTACGAGGTATGCGGAAAGATCCGTAAGCGCACCAGTACCCCGGTCATCATGGTGACCGCGCGCTCCGATGTACGTTCTCGGATCCACGGACTCAACCTAGGCGCCGATGACTACGTAGTGAAGCCCTACGACACCGGGGAACTGCTCGCCCGTATCCACGCGGTCAGCCGACGCACCGTTCACGATGAAACGGCTGCCCCCGCAGAGACCTCTGTGCACCTGGGTCCCGTACGAATCGAACTGCCCACCCGCCAGGTCAGCGTGGACGGTTCGATTGTCCAACTGACCCGCAAGGAGTTCGACCTTCTCGCGCTCCTTGCCCAGCGCCCCGGAGTGGTGTTCCGACGGGAGCAGATCATCAGCGAGGTGTGGCGCACCAGCTGGGAAGGGACCGGCCGCACCCTGGAGGTGCATGTCGCGTCCCTGCGCTCCAAGCTGCGCATGCCCGCCCTGATCGAGACCGTGCGAGGCGTCGGCTACCGGCTCGTCGCCCCCGCCGCATAGCGGGCCCAGGTGCGCGCACGCCTCCTCCCGCTGCTCATCGTCCTGATGGCGGCCGTGCTGCTCGCGCTCGGCATCCCCCTTGCCGTCAGTCTGGCGGCCGCCCAGCAGCAGAAGGTGGTCGTCGACCGGATCGACGACACGGCACGCTTCGCGTCCCTCGCGCAGTTCGTCACCAGCCCCCCAAAGGGCTCACGTGTCAACTCCCCGAACGAACGCCTCAAGACCCTCACCAGGGAACTCATCAAGTACAACGGGCTGTACGGCATCAAGGCCGGCGTCTTCTACCGCGAAGAGGTCATGGCCAACGCGCCCGCGGACTGGTACATCCCCGGGGACGGTGAGGTGAAGGACGCGTTCGACGAGGCCTTCCAGAGCCGCCGCAGCCATGACCCGAAACAGGTCTGGCCGTGGGAACGGGACCGTCTCGTCGTCGCGTCGCCCGTCATCCGGGACGGTGATGTCCTCGCCGTCGTGGTCACCGACTCGCCCACCGGGCAGATGCGCTCGAAGATCCTGCGCGGTTGGCTGGTCATCGGCGCCGGTGAGATCGCCGCGATGCTCCTCGCGCTCAGCGCCGCGCTGCGCCTGACCGGCTGGGTGCTGCGGCCCGTACGCGTCCTCGACGCCACCACCCACGACATCGCGACGGGCCGCCTCAAGTCACGGGTCGCGGCCGCCGGCGGTCCGCCGGAACTCCGGCGCCTGGCCGGCTCGTTCAACGAGATGGCCGACAACGTCGAGGAGGTCCTGGAGCAGCAGCGCGCCTTCGTGGCCGACGCCTCACACCAGCTGCGCAACCCCCTTTCCGCCCTGCTGCTGCGCATCGAACTGCTCGCACTGGAACTCCCCGAGGGCAACGAGGAGATCGCCTCCGTCCGCACCGAGGGCAAGCGCCTTGCCCATGTCCTGGACGATCTCCTGGATCTCGCTCTTGCCGAGCATGCCGAGGCGGACCTGCGGCTCACCGACATCGGCGAGCTGACCGCCGAGCGCCTGGCGTCCTGGTCGCCTGTCGCCGACGACAAGGGCGTACGACTTGTCGGGACCTGCCCTGCCACCACCGCCTGGGCCGACCCCGTCGCCCTGTCCAGTGCCCTGGACGCCGTGATCGACAACGCGCTGAAGTTCACCCCTCAGGGAGAGTGCGTCGAGGTCGAAGTGTCCTCCAACGGCGCGCTGTCGACGGTCGTGGTCGCCGACCACGGCCCCGGCCTCAGCGACGAGGAACTCGCCCGCGTCGGCGACCGCTTCTGGCGCAGCCCCAGCCACCAGAACGTCAGGGGTTCGGGCCTGGGCCTGTCCATCTCCCGGGCCCTGCTCGCCGCAGGTGGCGGCTCCATCGCATACGAGCACCACGAGCCGCACGGCCTGAAGGTGACGGTGAGCGTGCCGCGGACGGTGCCCGGGGCCTGAATGGGCCACTACGGCGCCTACGGGGCGTCTGTCGAGGGGGTCCCCGGCCCGAAGGGGGCCCGCGGCCGCCGTACGAGCCGCTACGGCTTGACCGAGCGGTAGTAGCGTCCCGCGCCCTCGTGCAGGTCCAACGGGTCGGTGTAGATGGCGGTCCGCAGGTCCACGCGCTGCGCCGCGTGCACCTGGTCGCCGATGCTGTCGCGGTTGTTGATCAGGGTGCGGGTCATCCCCTCGGTCAGCTTCGCGTCCGTGCCGGCCCGTGTCACGAGCAGGTTCGCCACCGCCACCGTCTGTACGGACTCTCCGGACTGGGCGCTGGGGTAGGCCTCCGCCGGCATGACGGCGGACCGGTAGTACTCGGCCTCCCCGCCTTGCTTGTGCAGCTCCTTCACGAGGGCCTCTTTGATCGGGACCAGCCTGATGTCGAACCTGTTCGAGAGCTCGGTCACCGCACCCGTGGGAAGTCCGCCGGACCAGAAAAAGGCGTCGATCTTCTCCGTCTCCAGCAGCTCCGGCATTTCGTTTATGCCGGCGGACACCGGCTCGATGTCCTTCTCCAGGTCGAGATCGGCCGCCCTCAGTACATGCTCCGCGATCAGTCGCACTCCGGAGTCGGGCTGCCCCACCGCCACCTTCTTGCCCTTCAGGTCCGCGATGTTCTCCACGGAGGATGTCTGAGGGACGATCACGTGCACGTAGTCGTCGTACAGACGCGCGCAGCCGCGCAGCAGATCCGCGCCCTGACCACCCTGCCGCTGGTATTTCTTCACCGCGTCGGCCGCCGCGATGGTGAAGTCGTCCTCCCCGGTGGCCACCCGTTGCACGTTCTGCTGGGAGCCCACGCTCTCCCGTAGCTGCACATTCAGGCGCGGCATGTCCTTTGCGAGCGCCTCCTGCAGCAGCGTCCCGTAGAGCTGGTACACGCCGGTCGCCGACCCAGTGCTGAAGGACACCGTTCCGCCCGGTGAGCTCTTGCCCAGCGGCAGCAGCCACCACAACAGCAGCCCGAAGGCCACGAAGGCGGCGGCCGAGCCCTGCAGGGCCCGACGTCTGCCGATACGGGAGAGTTCCTGGAACATGCGCGCGATCCTGCCAGCTCACCGACGAGGATGACCAGGGCCGGACGCGCAAGGCACCCGCTCGCGCGCGTGGGGACCGTACGGCCCGGATATACCCGCCAACGCGCGCGTGGTGACCCCGTACTCTGGTGTACGAGATGAGCGCGAAGACTTACGAGGTGCGCACCTACGGGTGCCAGATGAACGTCCACGACTCCGAGCGGCTCTCCGGGCTGCTGGAGGACGCCGGATACGTACGTGCGCCCGACGGCGCGGACGGCGACGCGGATGTCGTCGTCTTCAACACGTGCGCCGTGCGGGAGAACGCCGACAACCGCCTGTACGGCAATCTCGGCCGCCTTGCGCCGATGAAGTCGAAGCGGCCCGGGATGCAGATCGCTGTCGGCGGCTGCCTCGCGCAGAAGGACCGCGACACCATCGTGAAGAAGGCGCCCTGGGTGGACGTCGTCTTCGGGACGCACAACATCGGCAAGCTGCCCGTCCTTCTGGAGCGCGCCCGCGTTCAGGAAGAGGCGCAGGTCGAGATCGCCGAGTCGCTCGAGGCGTTCCCGTCGACGCTGCCGACCCGCCGCGAGAGCGCGTACGCCGCCTGGGTCTCCATCTCCGTCGGATGCAACAACACCTGCACGTTCTGCATCGTTCCGGCCCTGCGCGGCAAGGAGAAGGACCGCAGGACCGGCGACATCCTCGCCGAGATCGAGGCACTGGTCGGCGAGGGCGTCTCCGAGATCACGCTGCTCGGGCAGAACGTGAACGCTTACGGTTCCGACATCGGCGACCGTGAGGCTTTCAGCAAGCTGCTGCGGGCCTGCGGGAAGATCGAAGGCCTGGAGCGCGTGCGGTTCACCTCGCCGCACCCTCGCGACTTCACGGACGACGTGATCGCCGCGATGGCCGAGACGCCGAACGTGATGCCCCAGCTCCACATGCCGCTGCAGTCCGGCTCCGACCCCGTCCTGAAGGCGATGCGCCGCTCGTACCGGCAGGACCGCTATCTCGGGATCATCGAGAAGGTCCGCGCCGCGATCCCGCACGCCGCGATCACCACCGACATCATCGTGGGCTTCCCCGGCGAGACCGAGGAGGACTTCGAGCAGACCCTGCACGTGGTCCGCGAGGCCCGCTTCGCGCAGGCGTTCACGTTCCAGTACTCCAAGCGCCCCGGAACCCCGGCGGCCACCATGGAGAACCAGATCCCCAAGAAGGTCGTGCAGGCGCGGTACGAGCGTCTTGTCGCCCTCCAGGAGGAGATCTCCTGGGACGAGAACAAGAAGCAGGTCGGCCGCACCCTGGAGCTGATGGTCGCCGAGGGCGAGGGCCGCAAGGACGGCGCCACGCACCGCCTCTCCGGCCGCGCCCCCGACAACCGCCTGGTGCACTTCACCAAGCCCGACGCCGAGGTCCGCCCCGGCGACGTGGTCACCGTGGAGATCACGTACGCCGCCCCGCACCACCTCCTCGCCGAGGGCACCGTCCTCGACGTGCGCCGCACGCGCGCGGGGGACGCCTGGGAGAAGCGCAACGCGACCGAGACCGCGAAGCCGGCGGGCGTGATGCTCGGGCTGCCGGCCGTGGGCGTCCCGGCGCCGCTGCCGACCCCCACAGGGGGCTGCTCCGCTCACTGATCCGCACTGCGCAAAGGGGGGCCATGGCGCGCTGGATGATCACAGTGGAGTACCCGAAGCTGGATTCGGGGCCCGGCATGGAGACGATCGCGGAGTTCGACGGTACGCGTGAGGACGCCGAGCGCATGCTCGCGGACACCGCACGCACACACAAGTCGGCACGGCGCGAGCGGCGCAGGCTCATCTATCGCTACGCCGGCGGTGATGCGTACTACGTGTACGTCATGGGCGCTGTACTGACGCACGAGATGGTGTTCCGAGCCGCCGAGCTGGTCTGGAACTCCGACTGGGAACCGCGGCAGTAGGCTGGCGATCATGCTGGTCGCCGCAGCCGTCTGTCCCTGTCCGCCGCTGCTCGTGCCCGAGGTCGCCGCGGGCGCCGCACCCGAGCTGGACACCGCGCGCGCCGCGTGCACGGACGCCCTCGGGGTGCTGGCCGACGCGCGGCCCGACCGGCTGGTGGTCGTCGGCCCCGCCGAGCAGAGCGGGCACGGGCCGTATCCGGAGGGCACGCGGGGGTCGTTCCGCGGCTTCGGCGTGAATCTCGATGTCCGTCTGGGCGTTGGCCCGGGCGGAGACAGGCTGGATCCGGCCGAGTCGGAGCGCGAGCTTCCGGCCTCTCTCGCCGTCGCCGCCTGGCTGCTGCAACGGACGGACTGGTCCCACGCTCCCCTCGAAGGTCTTGTGGTGGGGGAACCTCTCGCGGCCGAGCGGTGTATTCAGATCGGGAAGGAAATCGTCGGGAAGGCCGAGAGGGTGGCACTGCTGGTGATGGGCGACGCCAGCGCGTGCCGGACACTCAAGGCACCGGGGTATCTCGACGAGCGGGCGGCGGGATTCGACGCGGAGGTCGCGCGGGCACTGGCGGCGGTGGACGTGGCGGCGCTCAAGGCGCTGGACTCCGAGCTGGCGTACGAGCTGCAGGCCTCCGGCCGGGCCCCCTGGCAGGTGCTCGCGGGCGCGGGCGAGGGCGCGGCCCTCGGCGGCGCGCTGCTGTACGAGGAAGCGCCTTATGGCGTGGGCTACTTGGTGGCGGCCTGGTCGTAGGCGCGAGGCGACGGCGGCCGCGGTGGGCGCATTGCGGCCGGCATGCGCCCCGGAGTGTCGGAGACCACGCCCGGCGTCTGGACTCTCCGGGCGTCGGTCAAGAGAACACGGCGGACGGCTTGGAGCCTCGAACGCTCCATGGCCGTCCGCCGATGTGCTGTTTTTCAGGATGCCGAGGGTGGTGGCGGTGAGGGTGACGGAGGCGTCGCGCCGCCGTCCGCCCCGTCACGTTCCTGGTGCGCGAGCCGGTCCAGGGCCCCCTTGGCCTTGCCCGTGCCCTTCTGGATCTTGTCGCTGTATTTGCCCTTGGTCTTCTTGTCGGCCAGCTTCGCGGCCTTGTCGAGACCGTGTTCGATCTTGCCCTCGTGCTGCTGCGCGAGGTGCGAGACCTTCCCCTTGGCGGGCGCGAGCCTGGCCTTCAGACGGTCCAGGAGACCCATGGTTCACCTCCCTCGCGGGACAGTTACTTGCGGGCGCCCTCGTCGGCCTCGTTGTCGGCCGCCTCTCCGGCGGACTGCTGCTTCGGGATCTCGGCACCGTCCGACGCGGTCCCGGTGGAGTCCGCCGACGTCTCCGCGGCCTCGGCGTCGGCCGACGCCTGTGCCGCGTCCTCGAGCTTGGCCTCGGAGTCGGGTTCGGCCGTCAGTGTGCCGGCCTGTGCCTCGGAGGTTGACGCCTCCTCCGAGCCTTTGGACTGAGGCTTGTCTTTCCGAAGAAGCCGTGCAAAAACGCCCATATCGTCTCCATACGTTACTCGTGTGGGCGAAATTCCGTGCCGCCCGGTGCGTCCCATTGCGTCGCCCGGGTCGCCGGTCCTCAAAACCGGCGGCTGGAACCTCGCAACAGGCAACGAACCCGGCCCCGTGGCGTCACGTAACTCGTTCGAGGAGAGGCCCTGAGGTTTGCGAGACTGTTGCGGTGAGTAGTTCTGCCCCCGCCCCGCGGGTCATCGCCGTCGTCGGTCCCACCGCGGCGGGAAAGTCCGATCTGGGAGTTCAGCTGGCCCAGCAACTCGGCGGCGAGATCGTCAACGCCGACTCCATGCAGCTCTACCGGGGGATGGACATCGGCACCGCCAAGCTGACGCCCGAGGAGCGCCGCGGCATTCCGCACCACCTCCTGGACATCTGGGACGTGAGGGTGACCGCGAGCGTCGCCGAGTACCAGCGGCTCGCGCGCGCCCGCATCGACGCGCTCCTCGCCGAGGGCCGCTGGCCGATCCTCGTCGGCGGCTCCGGCCTGTACGTCCGCGGAGCCGTCGACAACCTGGAATTCCCCGGCACCGATCCCGAGGTACGGGCCCGCCTGGAGGAAGAGCTCACTCTGCGCGGCTCGGGTGCCCTGCACGCCCGGCTGGCGGTCGCCGATCCGGAGGCGGCCCATGCGATTCTGCCCAGCAACGGCCGCCGGATCGTCCGCGCCCTGGAAGTCATCGAGATCACCGGCAAGCCCTTCACCGCCAACCTCCCCGGCCATGACTCCGTCTACGACACCGTGCAGATCGGCGTCGACGTGGCGCGCCCCGAACTCGACGACCGCATCACCCGCCGGGTGGACCGTATGTGGGAGGAAGGACTCGTCGAGGAGGTGCGCACGCTGGAGGCGCAGGGCTTGCGCGAGGGGCGTACGGCATCGCGGGCACTCGGCTACCAGCAGGTTCTGGCGTCGCTCTCCGGAGAGTGCACCGACGACGAGGCGCGGGCCGAGACCGTACGCGCCACCAAGCGCTTCGCGCGCCGTCAGGATTCCTGGTTCAGGCGCGACCCACGGGTGCATTGGCTCAGTGGGGCCGCGGCGGATCTCAGGGAACTTCCACGGCACGCACTGACATTGGTCGAACGACCGGTTACAGCCTGATCACGTCATGGCATCGGGACGCTCCGCCCGTCATCCCGGCCTCTGACACCGTGCCATCATCGAGCTTCGATCGACCAAGTGGAGTCCGAGTTGGGAGGGCGCGTGGCGATGGAGGCCGGCCCTCGCGACACCGCACAAGGCGCAGAGCACGACACCGTACGGGATCAGCAGGATCCGGACGGGGACCGACTGAGCCCCGACGGGCCGGACGAGACCTCGGGCGGCGTGACCGCCGACGGACCCGGGCCCGACGAGATGTTCGCGGAGCCCGAGGTCGAGGTCGAGCTGCGTCCGCAGCGCCGACTGCGCATCTGGCAGCTCGCGCCCATCGTGGGCCTCGCCGCGCTCGGCTCCCTCATGTTCGCCTTCCCGCTGGCGTTCGACTT
The DNA here is from genome assembly GCF_011045015.1 of Streptomyces scabichelini. GTDB lineage: Bacteria > Actinomycetota > Actinomycetes > Streptomycetales > Streptomycetaceae > Streptomyces > Streptomyces scabichelini. Next base: position 32,607 of record NZ_JAAKZY010000055.1, read on the forward strand.
CGGCGACAGCGGAGCCATGATCGCCATGCTCGGGCTGCTGATCTCCTCCTGTGCCGCGGGCTGGGGCATGATGGCCGCCCGCCGCGTCGGGTACACCTGGCCGGGCCTGCCGCAGCGAGGCTCCAGCCGACGCCCGGACTGGCGGGTCGTGATCGCGTACACCGTTGTCGTCGCCCTGGTCGTCGTCCTCGCCGTGTGGCGGGTGGCCCGCCTGCGCTGAGGCCCAGAGGGCTTCTGACGGATGGCCGCGGTGTCGTAGCGACCCCGTACGATCGAGGAATGAGCACGCGGATCGCCTTCCTCAAGGGGCACGGGACCGAGAACGACTTCGTCATCGTCCCCGACCCCGAGAACGCCATCGACCTGTCCCCGGCCGCCGTCGCCGCCCTCTGCGACCGCCGCGCGGGCATCGGCGGAGACGGTCTGCTGCATGTCGTACGGTCCGCCGCGCATCCCGAGGCCGAGGAGATGGCCGCCGAGGCGGAGTGGTTCATGGACTACCGCAACGGCGACGGGTCGATCGCGGAGATGTGCGGCAATGGAGTGCGCGTGTTCGCGCGCTACCTCCAACGCGCCGGACATGTCGCCGAAGGGGACATCGCGGTCGCCACGCGCGGGGGCGTGAAGACAGTGCACATCGCCAAGGAGGGCGACATCACCGTCGGCATGGGCAAGGCGCTCCTCCCCGAAGGGGATGTCACCGTGAGCGTCGGAGAGCGCAGCTGGCCCGCGCGCAACGTGAACATGGGCAACCCGCACGCGGTCGCCTTCGTGGACGACCTCGACGCCGCCGGTGACCTGTTCCAGCCGCCGCCCTTCAGCCCTCTCTCCGCCTACCCGGACGGGGTGAACGTCGAGTTCGTCGTCGACCGGGGCCCTCGGCACGTCGCGCTGCGGGTGCACGAGCGTGGCGCCGGCGAGACCCGCTCGTGCGGCACGGGCGCGTGTGCCGTCGCGGTGGCGGCGGCGAGACGAGACGGTGCCGATCCCGCCGTGACCGGCACCCCGGCGACGTACACCGTCGATCTGCCCGGCGGACGCCTGGTGATCACCGAGCGGCCCGACGGCGAGATCGAGATGAGCGGACCCGCGGTGATCGTCGCCGAGGGCGAGATCGACGCAGAGTGGCTCGAAACCGTAAACCCCTGAACCATCGCTCGAATGGGTGATCCGTTTCACGCTCGGCGTGAGGCGGTCAGCCGAGCGTGTTCGGCTCGGTAGCATCAAGCACCGGCCCGGACGGGGGAACGACACCATCCCCAGAGCCGTGTACGCCATGGGGTACCCCGTCCGTCGGTCAACGCAGCCGGAGGTGCCCATGAGTGCGGAGGCCACAAACCCCGCGACGCCCGGCCCGATCGCGCCCGGAGCGCAGCGCAGGAGGAGCCGCCCGCGCATCGATCTGCGCCGCCTCGGCAGGGCCGCGCTCCTGGGGCCCGCGGGCCGCGACCGGCTGCCCGACGCGATCAGCCACGTGGTCGAGGCCCATCGCGCCCACCACCCCGACGCCGACCTGGAGCCACTGCGCCGGGCGTACGTCCTCGCCGAGTCCTCGCACCGCGGCCAGATGCGCAAGAGCGGTGAGCCCTACATCACGCACCCGCTCGCCGTGACCTTGATCCTCGCCGAACTCGGCGCGGAGACCACGACCTTGACGGCGTCCCTGCTCCACGACACCGTCGAGGACACGGAAGTGACGCTAGACCAGGTGGGGGAGGAGTTCGGCGAGGAGGTCCGCTATCTCGTCGACGGCGTCACGAAGTTGGAGAAGGTCGACTACGGAGCGGCCGCCGAGCCGGAGACGTTCCGCAAGATGCTCGTGGCCACCGGCAACGACGTACGTGTGATGTCGATCAAACTCGCCGACCGGCTGCACAACATGCGCACCCTCGGCGTCATGCGCCCCGAAAAACAGGCGCGCATCGCCAAGGTGACCAGGGACGTGCTGATCCCGCTCGCCGAACGGCTCGGCGTCCAGGCGCTCAAGACCGAGCTCGAGGACCTAGTCTTCGCGATCCTGCACCCCGAGGAGTACGAGCACACGAAGGGGCTCATCGTCGACAACGCCGCGCGCGCCGACGACCCCCTCGCGGAGATCGCGGAAGAAGTGCGCACCATCCTGCGCGAGGCCGGACTCCAGGCCGAAGTCCTCATCCGGCCACGGCACTTCGTCTCCCTGCACCGCACCTCCCGCAAGCGCGGCCGGCTGCGCGGAGTGGACTTCGGACGCCTCCTGGTGCTCGTGAACGAGGACGCCGACTGCTACGGAGTCCTCGGCGAGCTGCACACCTGCCTCACGCCGGTGGTCTCGGAGTTCAAGGACTTCATCGCCGTCCCCAAGTTCAACCTGTACCAGTCGCTGCACACGGCGGTCGCCCTCCCCCAGGCTCGAACGGACTCGCCCGGGGGGACCCACATGGCCGGCCAGGTCGCCGAAGTCCTCATCCGCACACACCAGATGCACAAGGTCGCCGAGGCCGGCGTCGTCGCGCTCGGCAATCCCTACGCTCCTCCTTCGGAGGAGCAAATGGACAGTGACGGCGAGCGAATCGACCCCACCCGCCCCGGCTGGCTCTCCCGCCTCCTCGACTGGCAGGAGGCGGCGCCGGACCCCGACACGTTCTGGTCCACGCTGCGCGAAGACCTCGCCCAGGACCGGGAGATCACCGTGTTCCGTCCCGACGGCGGCACGATCGGGCTGCCCGCGGGCGCCAGCTGCGTGGACGCCGCGTACGCGCAGTACGGCGAGGACGCGCACGCCTGCATGGGCGCCCGCGTCAACGGGCGCCTGGCGACGCTGAGCACGGTCCTGCGGGACGGCGACACAGTGCAGCTGCTCATGGGCCAGGACGCGTCCTCGGAGCCCTCCAAGGAGTGGCTGGAGCACGCGCGTACGCCGGCCGCACGCATCGCCATCGAACGCTGGCTCGCCACACATCCCTCACCCAGGGAGACTCCGGACGAGGAGATCCCGGCCGCGTCCTTCAGGCCGCCCGCCGACGGGCCCTCCATGCCACCCGCCGACGCGAACGCCGTCGTCGACCAGCCCGGAGCGACCGTACGGCTCGCGGGCTGCTGTACGCCGGTACCGCCCGACACGGTCACGGGCTTCGTCGTACGCGGGGGAGTGGTGACCGTGCACCGCGCCGAGTGCGCCGTGGTGGCGCGCATGAAAGGCGCGGGGCGCACGGAGGTCGACGTGCGCTGGGGCGATACCACGGAGTGCCGCGTCACGCTGGTCGCCGAGTCCTTCGGGCGGCCCCATCTGCTGGCCGACCTCACCGAAGCCATCGCCCTGGAGGGTGTCGCCATCGTCTCGGCGACCGTCGAACCCCCCAGCCAGCAGCGCGTACGCCACACCTACACGCTCCAACTCCCGGACGCCGCACATCTTCCCGCGCTGATGCGGGCGATGCGCAATGTGCCGGGCGTGTACGACGTGAGCCGGGCCCAGCACCAGGCGACGACTCCGTAGTAGGCCATCGGCGGGCCATCAGCAGGTCATCGGCCACCCGTTCGAGTGTGCGCGGAGCGAGTCGTCACCGCGCGCCGCGCGGGCGCTGATAGCCGTGGTCCATGCCGCTGACCTCCAGAAACACCACGACTCTCAGAACCAGGGCCGCACGCCCGAAGGCCCACAGACCACTCCGTACGGCGTTGCTCGCCTCCGCATCCTGCGTCTGCCTCATCGCCGCGAGTGCCCCCGCACCGGCGGCGCCGCTCGGTGTCGGCGACCGCCTCTTCCCGCACCTGGGCAACCCTGGGTACGACGTCCTGGCGTACGACCTCGCCTTCGCCTATCGCGGCAACAACAGCGAGCCACTGCCGTCCGTCACCACGATCGATGCCTGGGTGACAGACCGGTTGGAGCAGATCAATCTTGACTACTCGCACGGAACAGTGCGATCGGTCGAGGTCAACGGCGTGCCCGCGGAGTTCCGCAGCGCGGGTGAAGACCTGGTGGTCACACCCGCGAAGCGGCTGGTCCCGGGCAGCCGGATGCGGATCACCGTGGGCCACCACAGCGACCCGACGCCCGGAAAGGGCGTGGAGAGCGGCTGGGTGCGGACCAAGGACGGGCTCGCCATGGCCAACCAGATCGACGCCGCACACCGGGTCTTCCCGAGCAACGATCACCCCTCCGACAAGGCGATGTTCACCATCCGTGTCACCGCGCCAGACGGATACACGGCCGTGGCCAACGGACTGCCGCTCGGAACGGCCCGCCGCGCGGGAACGACCACCTGGACGTACCGAACCGAGCACCCCATGGCCACCGAACTCACCCAGGTGTCCATCGGCCGCTCCTCCGTGCCGCACAGAAGCGGCCCCGCCGGTCTTCCCGTACGCGATGTGGTGCCCACCAAGGACCGCAAGAAGCTGGAGCCCTGGCTCAGGAAGACACCCCAGCAGATCGCCTGGATGGAGAGGAAGGTCGGCAGCTATCCCTTCGAGACGTACGGGCTGCTGGTCGCCGACGCGCGGACCGGGTTCGAACTCGAGACACAGACGCTCTCTCTCTTCGAGAGAGAGCTCTTCACGCGGCCCGACTTCCCGAAGTGGTACGTCGAGTCGATCATGGTGCACGAGCTGGCACACCAGTGGTTCGGCAACAGCGTCACCCCGCGCTCCTGGTCCGACCTGTGGCTCAACGAAGGACACGCCACCTGGTACGAGGCCCTGTACGCGGAGGAGACGGCAGGCAAGCCCTTGAAGACGCGGATGCGTGAGGCCTACCAGGCGTCCGACGCCTGGCGGGCCGCCGGAGGCCCTCCCGCGGCACCCAAGGGTCCCGAGCCAGGCCAGAAGATCAGCATCTTCCGGCCGAACGTCTACGACGGCAGCGCCCTGGTTCTGTACGCGCTGCGCCAGGAGATCGGCCGCCCGGCCTTCGAGCGGCTGGAGCGGACCTGGGCGAACATCCACCGTGACCGCACCGTGACGACCGCGGACTTCGAAGACCTCGCGTCGGCCAGCGCGGGCCGCGATCTGAGCGGCTTCTTCAAGGCCTGGCTGTACGGAAACAAGACCCCGTCCATGCCGGGACACCCGGACTGGCGGAGCGTCGCGCCCGCCAAGGAGAGGGCGAGGCTCAAGCGATAACTCGGATGACGAGACGGGGCTGCCGTGCAACCATCGTCAGGTCGACGACGCGGCACCCCGGGTCTCCGGCATGATCCGCCGGACACGCCCCGGGCCGGGAATCTCCCGGCGGCCCCGGACGTTGTCTCCAGTGACGGACCGCGGTTCGTCGCCCCACAGGTATCCCCATCGACGTAAGGACCCAATGACCTCCTCTTCTTCCCCTTCCCAGGACACGCAGAGCCTCGTGCAGAACTACCCCGAAGGTCTTCGGGCCGATGCCCTGATGGAAGAGGACGTCGCCTGGAGCCACGCGATCGACGGAGAGTGGGACGGCGACCAGTTCGACCGTTCCGACCGCGCGGCACTGCGCCGCGTCGCGGGCCTCTCCACCGAGCTCGAGGACGTCACCGAGGTCGAGTACCGACAGCTCCGCCTCGAGCGTGTGGTGCTCGTCGGGGTGTGGACCTCGGGGACCGCGGCCGACGCGGACAACTCCCTCGCGGAGCTGGCCGCTCTCGCGGAGACAGCGGGCGCTCTGGTGCTCGACGGCGTGATCCAGCGCCGCGACAAGGCGGACCCGGCCACGTACATCGGCTCCGGCAAGGCCAACGAGTTGCGCGACATCGTGCTCGAGACCGGCGCGGACACCGTCATCTGCGACGGTGAACTCTCCCCGGGACAGCTGATCCACCTCGAGGACGTCGTCAAGGTCAAGGTGATCGACCGCACCGCCCTGATCCTCGACATCTTCGCCCAGCACGCCAAGTCCCGAGAGGGCAAGGCGCAGGTCGCGCTCGCGCAGATGCAGTACATGCTGCCGCGGCTGCGAGGCTGGGGTCAGTCGCTGTCCCGTCAGATGGGCGGCGGCAAGGGCGGCGGTCTCGCCACCCGTGGTCCCGGTGAGACCAAGATCGAGACGGACCGGCGCCGTATCCGCGAGAAGATGGCGAAGATGCGCCGGGAGATCGCGGCCATGAAGGCCGGCCGCGACATCCAGCGCCGGGAGCGCCGTCGCAAGAAGGTGCCCTCGGTCGCCATCGCCGGTTACACCAACGCGGGCAAGTCCTCGCTGCTCAACCGGCTCACGGGCGCGGGCGTCCTGGTCGAGAACGCGCTGTTCGCGACCCTCGACCCGACCGTGCGTCGGGCTGAGACACCCAGCGGGCGGCTCTACACGCTCGCGGACACCGTCGGGTTCGTACGACACCTGCCGCACCACCTCGTCGAGGCGTTCCGCTCCACGATGGAGGAGGTCGGCGACTCGGACCTGATCCTGCACGTGGTGGACGGTTCGCATCCGGCGCCGGAGGAGCAGCTGGCCGCCGTGCGCGCGGTCATCCGCGACGTGGGCGCGACCGACGTGCCCGAGGTCGTGGTGATCAACAAGGCGGACGCTGCCGACCCGCTGGTGCTTCAGCGGCTGATGCGGATCGAGAAGCGCTCCATCGCGGTCTCGGCCCGCACGGGCCAGGGCATCGACGAGCTGCTCGCGCTCATCGACGTCGAACTGCCGCACCCCTCGGTCGAGATCGAGGCGCTCGTGCCGTACACGCACGGCCGGCTCGTCGCCCGCGCTCACACCGACGGCGAGGTGATCTCCGAGGAGCACACCCCGGAGGGCACGCTGCTCAAGCTGCGGGTGCATGAGGAACTGGCGGCGGAGCTGGCACCGTACGTTCCGGCGCCGGCCCTCTGATCCACAGAGTTCGTCTGGTCCACAGGCATCGTCACAGAGTTCCTCTGGTCCACACAGCTCCACACGGTGAAGGCCCGCCCCCTCTCGAGAGGGGGCGGGCCTTCACCCGTCAGCGTGCGGTCACTGACCTGCGAACTTCTCGCTCACCTCGTCGTAGACGCCCTTGGCCTCCTTGCCCAGGTGCGGGCCCGCCAGCCAGCCCGCGGTCACCGGGCCGATCGAGGTGTTGGACACCAGCGCGGGCTTGCCGTCCGAGCCCGTCGCCACCCAGCCGCCGCCGGACGAACCGCCGGTCATCGTGCAGCCGATGCGGTACATCGTCGGGTCGGACTTGGCGAGCGAGAGCCTGCCCGGCTCGTCCTTGCACTGGTACATCGTCTCGCCGTCGAACGGCTTCGCGGCCGGGTAACCGGTCGCCGTGATGCCGCCGACCTCGGACACGGCCGGAGCGTCGAACTCGACCGGAAGGGCCGAACCGACCGTCTCCTCCAGGGACTTGCCGCCACTGCCCTCCTCCGGCGTCACATGAATGACGGCGAAGTCGTACGAGGCACCCTGGCCGCCCGTCGCACCGCCCTGCTCGATCCACTGGTCCGAGGTCTGCACCCAGTCACCCCACCAGACACCGTACGGAGCGACCTCCTCCTGGGTGGCGTTCGTGAGCTCAGCCGCCGACTTGGCGTCGTTGTTGTACGAGGGCACGAAGGCGATGTTGCGGTACCAGCCGCCCGCCTTGCCGGCGTGCACGCAGTGGCCCGCCGTCCACACGAGGTTGGACTTGCCGGGGTTGGCCGGGTCCTCGACCACGGTCGCGGAGCAGACCATCGTGCCCTCGGGCGAGTCGAAGAACACCTTGCCCGCCTCGGGGGCGTTGTCGTGGTACGCAGCCTGCACGGGCTGCGCCTCCACGGGCGCCGGCTCCGGGTCGGTGACGCCCTGGTCACCGGAGATGTCGTTCTCGTCGACGCCCTTGCCCTGGTCCGGGTCCTCGGCCTCGCGCATGCGGTCCGGGTCCCACAGGTCCTCGATGATCGGGTTGACGAAGTCGCCGGCCTCGCGCAGCCAGTCGTCCTTGTCCCAGTTCTTCCAGGCGCCGCCCTTCCACTGGTCCAGATCGATCCCGTGTTCCTTGAGCCGGTCCTTGATGTCGTCCGGGATCTGGATCTTTTCGCCGCCGGCGGCCGCGGTGGCGGACGCGTCGCCGCCCGCGTTCGTGTCGTCGCCGGAACTACAGGCGGTGGCGGTCAGTGCCAGCGCGGTGGCCAGGCCGACCGCCGCCAGCACGGGGGAGGTTCCGCGGCGCGTGCCCCTCCCTCGACGGGCGGCGAAGAGCGGGCGTATGGATCGCATGGTGTAACTCCCCCTGGACGTAAGAGAACTCTGAGCTGCCATATGCAGCTTCGTACGGATCTGCCGATCCGGACTTGCCCGGACGGGACCGTGTACGCCGTTCAGCAGGGATCGCTGAACGGCACCAAAGACTATGCCGTTGCTGTGGGGGACTTCCGACGGAACGGCAACGGTTCCGTCACGGCAGGGATCTTCGTCCCACCGTTGCCCCTCGGGGTCCACGTCGTTGGTACGTACGGGGGACGTTCCGCCTGCGTTCATCCCTTGCCGCCCCTCGGGGTGGCCGAGCAACTCGCCTCTGGACAGCGGGAGGACCGACAACGTGGCCGTGACCGAGTCTGCGCCCGGCGTGGCGTCCGCGATGCACGAGGCCGAGGTCGCGCCCCTTGCACATGAGGGGATTCTGCGACGGCAGTCGGCGCGCGAGTCCGCGGCACGCACCTATGCGCGTGCCCTGCCGATCGTGCCCGTCCGCGCGCGGGGGATGACGATCGAGGGGGCCGATGGGGCGCGCTACCTCGACTGCCTTTCGGGTGCGGGGGCGTTGGCTCTCGGCCACAACCACCCGGTGGTGCTGGAAGCGATCAGGAACGTCCTCGACTCGGGGGCGCCGCTGCACATCCTCGATCTGGCCACACCCGTCAAGGACGCGTTCACCACCGAGCTGTTCCGTACGCTGCCATCCGATTTCGCCGACCACGCGCGCGTGCAGTTCTGCGGGCCCGCGGGCACGGACGCGGTCGAGGCCGCGCTGAAGCTGGTGCGCGCCGCGACCGGGCGCACCGGGATGTTCGCCTTCGCCGGCGCCTATCACGGGATGACCGCGGGGGCGCTCGAAGCATCCGGGGGCGCGTCGGACGTACGCGTCGCGCGCCTGCCCTATCCGCAGGACTACCGCTGTCCGTTCGGCGTCGGCGGCGAGCGGGGAGCCGAACTCGCCGCTCGCTGGACGGAGTCCCTCCTCGACGACGCCAAGTCCGGAGTGCCGAAACCCGCCGGGATGATCCTTGAACCGGTGCAGGGCGAGGGCGGCGTGATCCCGGCGCGTGACGACTGGATGCGGAGAATGCGCGAGATCACGTCCGCGCGCTCCATCCCCCTGATCGCCGACGAGGTCCAGACGGGCGTCGGTCGTACCGGCACCTTCTGGGCCGTGGAACACAGCGGCATCACACCCGACGTGATGGTCCTCTCCAAGGCCATCGGCGGCAGCCTGCCCCTGGCTGTCGTGGTCTACCGCGACGACCTCGACATGTGGGAACCCGGCGCCCACGCAGGCACGTTCCGCGGCAACCAGCTCGCTATGGCCGCAGGCGCTGCGACCCTCGCGTACGTCCGTGAGAACCGTCTCGCCGAGCGCGCCGCCCTCCTGGGCGCCCGCATGCTGGCCCAACTGCGGTGCCTGGCCGCCGACTTCCCCTGCGTCGGCGACGTACGCGGACGAGGACTGATGATCGGTGTCGAACTCGTCGACCCGGAGGAACCGCCCGAGTCCACCGCCGCAGGCCCCGCCCGCAGGCCGCGCCCCGCCGCCCCCGACCTGGCGGCCGCCGTTCAGCGGGCGTGCCTGCGCCGCGGGCTGATCGTGGAACTCGGCGGACGGCACTCCAGCGTGGTGCGGCTCCTGCCGCCCCTGACGATCACCGACGAGCAGGCCAACGCGGTGCTCGAGCGGCTGTCGGAAGCGGTCGCGGCGGTTGCAGCGGCTCCGACGGGGCCGCAACTCGGAAAGACCCAGGTCCAACCAACGCCGGAACAGCCCCGGTTCGTCGCAGCACAAGTCTGAACCACCTCCCAAGGAACGCTCTTGAACGCCACCCCCGCACCCCGTAGCCGCCTCCACACCACTGAGCGGGGCCCGGGAGCAGAGTTCGTCCCCAGGCAGAAGGAAGGGCCCGGGGAGTCCGAGCGGCTGCGCGGTGCAACCGCCGACCCGCTGGATCACCCCGATGCGCACACCGCAGCCCAGGCCGCAGCTGTGGAGAACCTGCTGCGCTGCTGGGTACGGGAGAACGACCTCACCGCACCCGACGACGGCACCCTCCGCATCCCCCTTCCCGCCAGCGGCACTGCCCTCGTCGTCCCGGTGCACTACTGGTCCCCGACGGGTTGGCACCGCCTCGGGCCTCCTTACCTCTCCGACGCCCCCGACCAGGCGCCCCCCACGGACGCGGCCACGCTGGCGGCGCTCCTCGGACGAGAGGCTCTGGCGGGCGGCACGGAGACCGAGGCAGAGACGGAGGCGAAGGCCGAGGGGAAGGCCGGGACGAAGGCTGACAGCGGAGACTTGGTGGGCCGGGTGGCCGACTCCGTCCAGCGAACCGTCGTGTTCATCAGCGAGCGCAGGAAGCACCCTGCCGACAGCTCGGACCTCTTCCTCGCCGCCGAGCAGTCGCTCCTGTTCGGTCACCCGCTGCATCCCTCCCCGAAGAGCCGCGAAGGACTCTCCGAGGCCGAGACCCGGTTCTACTCACCCGAGTCGCGCGGCTCCTTCCCGCTGCACTGGATGGCCGTAGCCCCCTCCGTACTCGCCACTGACTCTGCCTGGACCGAGCGTGGACGTCCCGTACCCGCTCAGCAGCTCACCACCCGGCTTGCCGGCTCCGGACTGCCGCTGCCCGACGGATACGCCGCGCTCCCCGTGCACCCCTGGCAGATCCGCGAGGTCCGCCACCGCTCCGCGACGGCGCAACTGCTGGACGCCGGTCTGCTCCAGGACCTCGGCCCTCACGGCTCCCCTTGGCACCCCACCTCCTCCGTACGCACGCTCTACCGCTCCGGCGCCCCCGCGATGCTGAAGCTGCCGCTGGGCCTGCGCATCACCAACTCCCGCCGGGAGAACCTCCGCAAGGAACTCCACCGCGGTGTCGAGGTCCACCGCCTGCTGCGTTCCGGTCTCGCCGAGCAGTGGCAGGCGGCCCACCCGGGCTTCGACATCGTCCGTGACCCGGCCTGGCTCGCCGTCGACGACCCGGACGGCAACCCCGTGCCCGGGCTCGACGTGATGATCCGCCACAACCCGTTCACGCCGACGGACGCCGTCTCCTGTATCGCCGGACTCGTCTCAGCAAGGCCCACGGTCCAGCCCGGCGGATCGCCGCGCTCCGAGCAGGGCAGGCCCACGATGCGGTCACGGCTCACCGAGATCGTCACGCGCCTGGCCGGACGGACCGGCCGACCGCGTGGCGCCGTCGCCGCCGAGTGGTTCCTCCGCTACCTGGAACAGGTGATCCGCCCCGTCCTCTGGCTGGACAGCGAGGCCGGTATCGCATTGGAGGCCCACCAGCAGAACACCCTGCTCCTGCTGGACGCACAGGGCTGGCCCGTCGGCGGCCGCTACCGCGACAACCAGGGCTACTACTTCCGCGAGTCCCGGCGCGCGGAGCTGGACAGGCGGCTTCCCGGCATCGGCCGACACAGCGACACCTTCGTCTCCGACGAGGTCACCGACGAACGCTTCGCCTACTACCTCGCCATCAACAACGTGCTCGGCCTCATCGGCGCCTTCGGCTCCCAACACCTCGCCGACGAACGGCTGTTGCTCGCCGCGTTCCGTCGCTTCCTCGCCGATGTCGCCTCAGGCCCTGCCCGACTGCGTACACCCCTGCCCGCCCACCTGCTCGACTCACCCGTACTGCGCTGCAAGGCCAACCTGCTGACCCGGCTGCACGGGCTCGACGAACTCATCGGCCCGGTCGACACCCAGTCCGTCTACATCACCATCGCCAACCCCCTTCATTCCTGAGGAACATGACCCGCCCCATCTCCTGAGAGGAGCGTCGCCGTGCCTCCCACCGATGCGAGCACCGACGCCGGCACCGCCCCCAGCTCGTCCCTCGGCAGCGACACGGGCCCCGGCGCGGACAGCCAGGACACACTCGACCTGCGCCTGCCCGACGAACTCATCGCGCTCTTCGCCGATGAGGGCGAAGCAGCCGGGGGAGCAGAGCGCGCAGCGGAACGGGACGACAGGAAGGGCACGGCGAAGCCCGACCTCGGCACCCCGGCCGGTGACGACCTGCTCGACGGCGTCGGCGACTGGGGTCCGATCGCCACCCCTGTCGGCGTCCTCCACCTCGTCCCCGTACGCATCGACCGCGACCTTCCGCTCGTCAGCCGCTGGATGAACGACCCCGCCGTCGCGGCGTTCTGGGAGCTGGCGGGACCCGAGAAGGTGGCCGGGGACCACCTGAGCGCCCAGCTCGACGGGGACGGCCGCAGCGTTCCCTGTCTCGGCGTGCTGGACGGCACGCCGATGAGCTACTGGGAGATCTATCGCGCGGACCTCGACCCGCTGGCCCGCCACTATCCCGCTCGTCTCCATGACACTGGAATCCACCTCCTCATCGGCGGTGTCGCCAACCGTGGTCGGGGACTCGGCTCAGCCCTGCTCAGGGCCGTCTCCGACCTCGTACTCGACCGGCGCCCGTCGTGCGCACGTGTCGTCGCGGAACCCGATCTTCGTAACCCCCCCTCCGTGTCCGCCTTCCTGAGCGCCGGTTTCCGGTTCTCCGCCGAGGTCGACCTGCCCGGCAAACGGGCCGCCCTCATGGTCCGAGACCGGGTCCTGCGCGATCTGCTGTAGCGCCATCACTTTTGGTACACCGCTCGTCCCGATCCGGTTCCCAGTCGAACCCGATCCGGTTCTCAGCCGAACTCGCGAACCCGATCCGGTTCCCAGTCGAGGAGTCCCGTGCCGAAACCCCCGCCGTCCCGAACCGGCTGTACCAGCAGTGATCACCGTCTCCCCACGCGTCTTGATCGCGCCCCTCGCCCCGGCATTGATCGCCCGGTTGTCGGTGGCGACCCGTAGGGTGGTCGCGCTATGACAGAGCACTCACTCCCCGAACTCCTGCATGCCGCCGTCACAGCCGTCGGCGGTACGGAGCGCCCTGGCCAGGTGACCATGGCCGAAGCCGTCGCGGAGGCCATCGACGCCGGCTCCCATCTGCTGGTCCAGGCGGGCACCGGCACCGGTAAGTCGCTCGGCTACCTGGTGCCCGCGCTCGCACACGGGGAAAGAGTCGTCGTCGCGACGGCCACCCTGGCGCTCCAGCGGCAGCTGGTGGAGCGGGACCTTCCGCGTACGGTCGACGCGCTGCACCCGCTGCTGCGCCGCCGCCCGGAGTTCGCCATGCTCAAGGGCCGGTCGAACTACCTCTGCCTGCACCGCCTCCGTGAAGGCATGCCGCAGGACGAAGAGGAGGGCCTCTTCGATCAGTTCGAGGCGGCCGCGCCCACCAGCAAGCTGGGCCAGGACCTCCTGCGGCTGCGGGACTGGTCGGACGACACCGAGACCGGCGACCGCGACGACCTCACCCCGGGCGTCTCCGACCGGGCCTGGTCACAGATCTCCGTGTCCTCCAGGGAGTGCCTGGGCGCCTCGAAGTGCGCGTACGGCGCCGAGTGCTTCGCCGAGATGGCCCGCGAGCGCGCCAAGCTCGCCGAGGTCGTCGTCACCAACCACGCACTCCTCGCGATCGACGCCATCGAAGGCGCCCCGGTCCTGCCGCAGCACGAGGTGCTGATCGTCGACGAGGCCCACGAACTGGTCTCCCGCGTCACCGGAGTCGCGACCGGCGAGCTCACCCCGGGCCAGGTCAACCGCGCCGTGCGCCGCGCCGCGAAGCTCGTCAACGAGAAGGCGGCCGACCAGCTCCAGACGGCCGCCGAGGGCTTCGAGCGCCTGATGGAGCTGGCCCTGCCGGGCCGCCTGGAGGAGCTCCCGGAGGACCTCGGGTACGCACTGATGGCACTGCGCGACGCCGCCCGTACGGTGATCTCCGCGATGGGGACGACACGCGACAAGTCGGTCGGGGACGAGGACGCGGTCCGTAAACAGGCGCTCGCCGCCGTGGAGACGATCCACGATGTGGCCGAGCGGATCACGAACGGTTCCGAGTGGGACGTCGTCTGGTACGAGCGCCACGACCGCTTCGGTGCTTCCCTGCGCGTCGCGCCCATGTCCGTCTCGGGCCTCCTCAGGGAGAAGCTCTTCACGGACCGTTCCGTGGTCCTCACCTCGGCGACACTGAGGCTCGGCGGCGACTTCAACGGAGTCGGGGCGTCCCTGGGGCTGGCGCCCGAAGGCACGGAGGGCGACGACCTCCCGCAGTGGAAGGGCGTCGACGTCGGCTCGCCCTTCGACTACCCGAAGCAGGGCATCCTGTACGTCGCCAAGCATTTGTCGCGTCCCGCGCGCGACGGCGACCGCACGGACATGCTGAACGAGCTCACTGAGCTGATCCAGGCGGCAGGCGGCCGGACGCTCGGGCTCTTCTCGTCGATGCGGGCCGCTCAGCTGGCGGCCGAAGAGCTGCGCTCCCGCATTCCCGAGTTCCCGATCCTCCTCCAGGGCGAGGAGACGCTCGGCGAGCTGATCAAGAACTTCTCGGCCGATCCGAAGACGTGTCTCTTCGGCACGCTCTCCCTCTGGCAGGGGGTCGATGTGCCGGGCTCCAGCTGCCAGTTGGTCGTCATGGACAAGATCCCCTTCCCGCGCCCGGACGACCCCCTGATGAGCGCTCGCCAGAAGGCCGTCGAGGACGCCGGGGGCAACGGCTTCATGGCTGTCGCCGCCACGCACGCGGCACTGCTCATGGCTCAGGGCGCCGGCCGCCTCGTACGAGCGATGGGGGACCGCGGCGTGGTCGCCGTACTGGACCAGCGGCTGGCCACGGCTCGTTACGGCAGCTACCTGAAGGCGTCACTGCCCGACTTCTGGTACACGACGGACCGTAACCAGGTACGGAGGTCGCTGGCCGCGATCGACGAGGCGGCACGGAAGGCCGAGGTGGCACAGGAGGCCGAGGCGGCACGGGAGGCGGAGGGCGAGTAGCCGACTGTGCTGTCCCCGGTGTCGGCCGGGGACAGCACAGGGCCCCGGAACCGGCGCAGTTGGTCCCGGGGCCCGGTCAGGGGCGGAGTGTCAGACCCGCCTCAGCACCGCCACGACCTTGCCGAGGATGGTCGCCTCGTCGCCGGGGATCGGCTGGTACGCGGAGTTGTGGGGCAGCAGCCACACGTGCCCGTTCTCGCGCTTGAAGCGCTTGACCGTGGCCTCGCCGTCCAGCATCGCGGCCACGATGTCGCCGTTCTCGGCGACCGGCTGGCGGCGCACCGTCACCCAGTCTCCGTCGCAGATCGCGGCCTCGATCATCGAGTCGCCGACGACCTTCAGGACGAACAGCTCGCCGTCGCCGACCAGCTGCCGGGGCAGCGGGAACACGTCCTCGACCGACTCCTCGGCGAGGATCGGGCCACCGGCGGCGATGCGGCCGACCAGCGGGACGTACGACGCGGCCGGTTTGCCCGCCGTGTCGGTGGGCTGCACCGTGGACTGGTCGGATCCCCGGACCTCATAGGCGCGCGGCCGGTGGGGGTCGCGGCGCAGGAAGCCCTTGCGCTCGAGTGCCATCAGCTGGTGTGCGACCGAGGAGGTGCTGGAGAGGCCCACGGCCTGCCCGATCTCCCGCATCGACGGCGGGTACCCGCGACGCTGCACGGAGTCCCTGATGACCTCGATCACCCGGCGCTGCCGGTCGGTGAGTCCCGAGCTGTCCGCCCGGATTCCTGGAGGTCGGCCCGGCAGGGAGCGTGTGGGCTTGGGTCCCTCCTGATTCAATGCTTCATTCATGGCATGCACCGGCTCGAGTCGGCCCTGGGAGCGGTCCTGGGCAGTGATGGTGGCACTGTCTGCGGTGGTGGTCACGTCGGCCCCTCTCGTTCGTCTCCCTGCTGGACAACGGTAGTTGCTTTCGAAAGGTTGCGCCAAACACACGTTCGAGTGAAAGATTGCGAATTGCCTGGCCTGATCATGTGTTTGGGTGTATGGCCAACATGGCACCTGGCGGACAAAACGGCTGATTGGTGTACTCTTCGCCGCCGGGACGACGACCTCGTGGGTCGGCGCCCAGTCTGCCATCCGGTATCCCGTCAACCGGTTACCGGCCCCCTGTGTGCCGCGCCCACGTTATCTCCGCAGGCCCCGGCCCCGATATGGGTGTGCAGCACCTGTCGGCACCGGCGCGACACGCGCGCGGGGGGTAATTTTGCGGTCAAACCCCAGATCTAGTGGTTGGATGGCAATAGCAGCCCAGAAGTTGTGGTCCCCCGGGTCCTCCAGGGTCTGATCATCGCCTATGCTGGGAGCTGCTTCGAGGGGCCCGAGTGGCCTTCCGAGGCTATTGAGTCGTGCTGTGAAGGAGGGTTGGAGTTCGATGCACTGCCCCTTCTGCAGGCACCCCGACAGCCGCGTCGTCGACAGCCGTACGACCGACGACGGTACGTCGATCCGCAGGCGCCGCCAGTGCCCCGACTGCTCCCGTCGATTCACGACGGTGGAGACGTGCTCGCTCATGGTGGTCAAGCGGTCCGGAGTCACCGAACCCTTCAGTCGTACCAAGGTCATCAACGGCGTACGCAAGGCGTGCCAGGGACGACCTGTCACCGAGGACGCACTCGCCCAGCTCGGCCAGCGGGTCGAGGAGGCGGTGCGGGCCACCGGAAGCGCCGAACTGACCACCCACGACGTGGGGTTGGCCATCCTCGGCCCGCTGCAGGAGCTGGACCTCGTCGCCTATCTGCGATTCGCGTCCGTGTACCGGGCGTTCGACTCGCCGGAGGACTTCGAGGCCGCCATCGCGGAACTCAGGGAACAGACGCAGCGCCCCGCCGCGGACGACGATGACGCGGGCCAGGGGCGCCAGGGGAGCGACCGCGGGTCCGGAGGGACTGCCGAAGTCCCCGTGCCCGCCAGCGCCGCCGACTGACGAGCGGGCCGACCCGCGTCGGCCGGTCGGCGGCGACCAGAGACCTGTTGCGAGCGGACGCGTACGCGGTGCGCGCAACAACCAGAGACACACCGTGCCCGGGAAGAACGAGGCACTTCAGGGCGTTTTGGCCCGATACAGGGAGGCGGCATGACAGAGACGGCGAGCGGTCCGGCACGGAGTTCCCGAGCCAAGGGCACCAAGGCGAACAAGGGGCTGCGGATCGAGCGCATCCACACCACCCCGGGCGTGCATCCGTACGACGAGGTCGAGTGGGCGCGTCGTGACGTCGTCATGACCAACTGGCGCGACGGCTCGGTCAACTTCGAGCAGCGTGGCGTCGAGTTCCCCGAGTTCTGGTCGGTGAACGCGGTCAACATCGTCACCAGCAAGTACTTCCGGGGTGCTGTGGGCACCCCGCAGCGCGAGGTGAGCCTCAAGCAGCTCATCGACCGCATTGTGAAGACGTACCGGAAGGCCGGTGAGGATTACAAGTACTTCGCCTCGCCCGCCGACGCCGAGATCTTCGAGCACGAGCTGGCGTACGCCCTCCTGCACCAGATCTTCAGCTTCAACTCGCCGGTGTGGTTCAACGTCGGCACGCCGCAGCCCCAGCAGGTCTCCGCCTGCTTCATCCTGGCCGTCGACGACTCCATGGACTCGATCCTCGACTGGTACAAGGAAGAGGGCATGATCTTCAAGGGCGGCTCGGGGGCCGGCCTGAACCTCTCCCGGATCCGTTCGTCCAAGGAACTGCTGTCCTCCGGAGGCAACGCCTCCGGTCCGGTCTCCTTCATGCGCGGTGCCGACGCCTCGGCAGGAACGATCAAGTCGGGCGGCGCCACCCGCCGGGCCGCCAAGATGGTCATCCTCGACGTCGACCACCCCGACATCGAGGACTTCATCCAGACCAAGGTCAAGGAAGAAGAGAAGATCCGCGCCCTCCGTGACGCGGGCTTCGACATGGACCTGGGCGGCGACGACATCACGTCCGTCCAGTACCAGAACGCCAACAACTCGGTCCGTGTGAACGACGCGTTCATGAAAGCGGTCGAGAACGGCGAGAAGTTCGGCCTGCGCGCGCGGATGACCGGCGAGGTCATCGAAGAGGTCGACGCCAAGGAGCTCTTCCGCAAGATGGCCGAGGCCGCCTGGGCCTGCGCCGACCCGGGCATCCAGTACGACGACACCATCAACCACTGGCACACGTGCCCGGAGTCGGGCCGTATCAACGGCTCGAACCCGTGCAGCGAGTACATGCACCTGGACAACACGTCCTGCAACCTCGCCTCGCTGAACCTGATGAAGTTCCTGAAGGACGACGGCCTGGGCAACCAGTCCTTCGAGGTCGAGCGCTTCTCGAAGGTCGTCGAGCTGGTCATCACGGCGATGGACATCTCCATCTGCTTCGCGGACTTCCCGACCCAGAAGATCGCGGAGAACACCCGCGCCTTCCGCCAGCTGGGCATCGGGTACGCCAACCTCGGCGCCCTCCTGATGGCGACCGGCCACGCGTACGACTCCGACGGCGGCCGCTCTCTCGCCGGCGCCATCACCTCCCTGATGACGGGTACGTCGTACAAGCGCTCCGCGGAGCTCGCTGCGGTCGTCGGCCCGTACGACGGCTACGCCCGCAACGCCCAGCCGCACCAGCGCGTCATGAAGCAGCACGCCGACGCCAACGCCGTGAGCCTTCGCGTGGACGACCTGGACACCCCGGTCTGGGCCGCCGCCACAGAGGCCTGGCAGGACGTGATCCGGCTCGGCGCGAAGAACGGTTTCCGTAACTCCCAGGCGTCCGTCATCGCCCCGACCGGCACCATCGGTCTGGCGATGTCCTGCGACACCACCGGCCTCGAGCCCGACCTCGCACTGGTCAAGTTCAAGAAGCTGGTCGGCGGCGGCTCGATGCAGATCGTCAACGGCACCGTGCCGCAGGCCCTGCGCCGCCTCGGCTACCAGGAAGAGCAGATCGAGGCGATCGTCGCCCACATCGCCGACCACGGCAATGTGATCGACGCCCCCGGCCTCAAGCACGAGCATTACGAGGTCTTCGACTGCGCCATGGGCGAGCGCTCCATCTCCGCGATGGGCCACGTCCGCATGATGGCCGCGATCCAGCCCTGGATCTCCGGCGCGCTCTCCAAGACGGTCAACCTGCCGGAGTCGGCGACCGTCGAGGACGTCGAAGAGGTCTACTTCGAGGCATGGAAGCTGGGCGTCAAGGCGCTCGCGATCTACCGCGACAACTGCAAGGTCGGCCAGCCGCTCTCCGCCAAGAAGTACGAGGAGAAGGTCGCGGAGAAGGCGGAGGAGACCATCCGCGAGACGGTCGAGAAGATCGTCGAGTACCGCCCGGTCCGCAAGCGCCTCCCCAAGGGCCGTCCCGGCATCACCACCTCCTTCACGGTGGGCGGCGCCGAAGGCTACATGACCGCCAACTCCTACCCGGACGACGGTCTCGGCGAGGTCTTCCTGAAGATGTCGAAGCAGGGCTCCACCCTCGCCGGCATGATGGACGCCTTCTCGATCGCCGTCTCCGTGGGCCTTCAGTACGGCGTGCCCCTGGAGACGTACGTTTCGAAATTCACCAACATGCGCTTCGAGCCGGCCGGCATGACGGACGACCCGGACGTGCGGATGGCGCAGTCGATCGTCGACTACATCTTCCGCCGCCTGGCGCTCGACTTCCTGCCCTTCGAGACCCGTTCCGCGCTCGGCATCCACTCCGCCGAGGAACGCCAGCGTCACCTGGAGACCGGTTCGTACGAGCCGACCGACGACGAGCTCGACGTCGAGGGTCTCGCCCAGTCGGCGCCCCGTGCGCAGGAGCTGAAGGCCGTGGCCTCCCCGAGGGCCGAGGTCGAGGAGGCCAAGCCCGCCCCGCAGCAGGCGCACACCAACGCCGAGTTGGTCGAGATGCAGCTGGGCATCCAGGCGGACGCCCCGCTGTGCTTCTCCTGCGGTACGAAGATGCAGCGGGCCGGGTCCTGCTACATCTGCGAGGGTTGCGGCTCCACCAGCGGCTGCAGCTGATCCGCACACCGTGAGGGGCGGCACGGCCACCGGCCGTGCCGCCCCTTCGGCTTGAGCGGGTCAGGATTCGTGGCGGCTGCCCATGATCCTGGCGAAGGACACCGGGTCCGTGTCGAAACCTCGGACGCCGGGGTGGAAGGACCACTCTCCGGAGTCGTCGCGTACGAACTCGGCGACTGTCGCGGACGTCGCTCCCAGTACGCCTCCGAAGTCGTCCTCGGCCAGGACGGTATAGCCCTCGCGGATGCGCAGCGAGGGGTTGTGCACGCCGACGAAGGTCCTGCGGTCTGAGCGCTGCTGGATGCAGACGCCGACGACCACGCGCGCGTACCGCTGGTCGAGACGGCCGAGCTCCAGCGTCATCACCTCGTCCCAGCCGAAGCCCTTGCCGTCCTTGCTGTCCCGGTTGAGGTAGACGGTGCCGTCCGGGGAGCGGCTGTCGAAGTGCACTACGTAGTCAGGGTTTTCGTGTGTGTCGGTCGCCAAGTAGGTCGCGGCGACGAGGTCGAGATCGGTGGGCGGCTCTCCGGCGGGACTCGGGTCCCACTTCACCGCGACCTCGACCTTGCTGATGCCCTTGTTGAGGCCGTTCACCAGATCTCCCCTCCTGGTCCCCTGTGACAGTCGCCCCAACTGCCGAGCAGTTGAGGCGTGTTGTCCATCGTGTCACGCACATGGGGGCGCACGCCGCATGTACTCCGCCGGAGCGTGACCGAGGCCACGTTCTGTGGCCTTACGATGGCGCGGTGCTGGTCAAGTGGATTCGCTGCACCGTGGTGGACCGCCGCGGGTTCGAGCGGGGGCAGCGGAAATGGGCGGGGCTTCTG
>NZ_JAAKZY010000056.1 GCF_011045015.1 Streptomyces scabichelini
GCCCTGCCCGCCCTCGGCGGCATGAAGCGCAACTACCGCGAGCGCGTCGCCGACGCCCTGCGTGCCGCGCTGATCGCGGGCGAGCTGCGGCCGGGCGAGGTGTACTCCGCGCCGACCCTCGCCGCCCGCTTCGGCGTCTCGGCGACGCCGGTACGGGAGGCCATGCTCGACCTGGTCAAGGAGGGACTGGTCGACACCGTGCCCAACAAGGGGTTCCGGGTCACCGCCGTCTCCGAGAAGCAGCTCGACGAGTACACCCACATCCGCTCGCTCATAGAGATCCCCACGACCGTGGAGCTGGCCGCCACCGCCGATCCCGTCGCCCTGGAGGCGCTGCGCCCCGTCGCGCAGGAGATCGTCACGGCCGCCGCGGCCGGCGACCTCATCGCGTACGTCGAGGCGGACATCCGCTTCCACCTCGGCCTGCTCGCCCTCGCGGGCAACGAGCATCTGGTCGAGGTCGTCGGCGACCTCCGCAAGCGCTCCCGCCTCTACGGCCTGCACGCGCTGGACGCGGCGGGCCGCCTCGAGGACTCCGCCGAGGAGCACCTGGAGATCCTGGACGCACTCGTCGCCCGCGACGCGCAAGCGGTACGCGCGGTGATGACGCGGCATCTCGGGCACGTACGAGGCCTGTGGGCAGCCGGATGAGATGACCGCCGGACGAGACAGCACCGGGCAAAGGCGCCTGCGGAGCCTGCCCGAGTCACCGCTCTGGCCTGCGCTTACACTGAGTCACAAGGGACGTTCGTGACATACCGGAACCGCCGTGCGCTATCAGCGGATGCTCGCACCGGCCCTCGCCCTGGTCTTTGTGACGGTGCCCGCGATCTCCGCGCGGGCCCAGGGTGAGGCAGTCCCACGCGGCCCCACGTTCGGTGCACGCGCTCTGCAGGCGCTGATCGACGGTATCCAGTTCGGGGTCATCATCGCGATCACATCGGTCGGACTCTCGCTGATCTTCGGCACCATCCACTTGATCAATTTCGCGCACGGCGAGTTCGTCACGATCGGCGCCACCTTCGCGTTCTTCCTCAACGTCTCCGCGGCCGGTCCGGGCTGGCACCTGATACCCGCCGCCATCGCCGCGGTGGTCTTCGGCGCCCTGCTGGGCGGAGCCGTCGACCGTGGCATCTGGCGCCCGCTGCGGGCCCGGGGCACCGGGCTGATCAACATGTTCATCGTCACCATCGGGCTCTCCCTGGTGCTGCGGCATGTCGTGCTCGTGCTGTACGGAACCCGGCCCGCCTCCTACGCGCAGTACGACATCCAGAGCACCATCGACCTGGGGCCGGCCGGCATCACCCCACGGGACCTCACGGTCACCCTGCTCGCCGTGCTGGTGCTGCTCGGCATTGCCGCGCTTCTGCAGAAGACCCGGATCGGTACGGCTGTCCGGGCCGTCTCCGCCAACCGGGACCTCGCGGAGGCGTCGGGCATCGACGTGCAGCGGGTGGTGCTGTTCGTGTGGATGCTCGCCGGCGGACTGGCCGCACTCGGCGGGGTCTTCTTCGGCCTGGTCGAGATCGTCACCTGGGACATGGGCTTCAAGCTCCTGCTGCTCATGTTCGCCGGGGTTATCCTCGGCGGCCTCGGCTCCGCCTACGGTGCGATGGTCGGTAGCCTCGTCATCGGCATCGTCGCCCAGATGTCCACCCTGTGGTTCCCGGTCGACCTGCAGTACGCGTGGGCGCTGCTCGTCCTCATCGTCGTCCTCCTCGTCCGGCCGCAGGGCATCCTCGGCCGGGCCGAACGCGTCGGGTGAGGGGTGCGCCATGGACTTCTCGGCCATCCTCTCCGACGCCCTGCGCTCCGGCATCGGCCCCATCGCGGCCATCTACGCGCTCGCCGCGATGGGCCTGAACCTGCACTTCGGTTACACGGGGCTCCTCAACTTCGGCCAGGTCGGATTCATGCTGGTCGGCGGCTACGGGCTCGCCATCACGGTGGCGACGTACGACGGCCCCATGTGGCTCGGTGTCCTGGGCGGCATCGCCTGCGCGATCGTGCTGGCCCTGCTGCTCGGCCTGCCCACCCTGCGGCTGCGCGCCGACTACCTCGCCATCACCACGATCGCGGCGGGCGAGACGCTACGGCTGTTCTACCGGTCCAGCTGGGCCGAGCCCGTCACCGGTGGGGTGTTCGGGCTCCAGAGGTTCGCGAACGACTTCTACGCGCTCAACCCGATAGAGCCCGGCACCTACGGCCCGTGGCTGGTGAGGTTCAGCTCCCGCGATCTCTGGGTGATGATCGTCGGATGGGCGCTGGTGCTCGTGGCCGGACTGCTGCTCGCCCTGCTGATCCACAGCCCATGGGGCCGTGTCATCCGGTCGATCCGAGAGGACGAGGTCGCCGCGCGCAGCCTCGGCAAGAACGTCTACGCGTACAAGATGCAGAGCCTCGTGCTGGGCGGCGTCATCGGGGCGGTCGCGGGCATGATGCAGGCGATCCAGGTGCAGTCCGTGAACCCGGACAACTACGATCCGGGCGTCACGTTCTTCCTGTACACGCTGCTCGTCCTCGGAGGCGCCGGGCGGATCCTCGGGCCGGTCGTCGGCTCGATCCTGTTCTGGTTCGTCCTCAGCTTCCTCGACAGCGCGCTCCGCCAGGCCATCAGCGCCGAGTACATCTCGCCGGACCTCATCAGTACGTCGGAGGTCGGCGCCGTGCGCTTCGCGCTGGTCGGCATCGCCCTGATCCTGCTGGTCGCGTTCCGGCCGCAGGGCATTCTCGGCAGCCGGAAGGAGATGGTGCTCAGTGGCCGCTGACACAGTCGCTTCCAACGCCGGCCGGCTCTCCGCGACCGTGCCCGAACCGGGGGTGCGCAAACCCGACCCTCTGCTGGTCATGGACCAGGTGACACGTACCTTCGGCGGCCTCGTCGCCGTGCGGGTGGAGCATCTGGAGGTGCAGCGCCGGGCCATCACGGCACTCATCGGGCCCAACGGCGCCGGCAAGACCACGTTGTTCAATGTGGTGAGCGGGTTCGACCGGGCCGACGGCGGCCGGTGGTCGTTCGACGGACAGCCGCTCACCGGCGCCCCGGCGCACCGGGTGGCGCGGCGAGGACTGGTCCGTACGTTCCAGCTCACCAGGACGCTCGCCCGGCTCACCGTGCTGGAGAACATGCTGCTCGCGGCGCCCGGGCAGCGCGGCGAGCGGGCGCTGCCCGCGCTGCTGCGACCGCTGTGGCGCGGGCAGGAGCGGGAGCTCGAGCGCCGGGCCGACGAACTGCTGGACCGGTTCCGGCTCGGGCCCCTGCGCGACGACCATGCCGGCACGCTCTCCGGCGGTCAGCGCAAGCTGCTGGAACTGGCCCGCGCGCTGATGGCCCGGCCGGTCATGCTCCTGCTCGACGAACCGATGGCCGGGGTGAACCCCGCGCTGGCCCAGTCGCTGCTCGGACACATCACCCAGCTGCGCGACGAGGGGCTGACCGTGTGCTTCGTCGAGCACGACATGGACGTGGTAATGGGCATCAGCGACTGGGTGGCCGTCATGGCCGACGGCCGCCTCGTGGCCGAGGGCCCACCGCACACGATCAGCCGGAACGCCGCCGTCGTGGACGCCTACCTGGGCAAACGGCACGACGAACCCGGAACGACGGAGGGGACGGAGGGGACGGAGAAGGAGAAAGGGGAGGAGAAGGAGGAGTAGCGATGTCCGCCGAAGAGCAGGCGCCGGTGCTGGCGGCCGACGACATCGTCGCCGGCTACGTCCCCGGTGTCGACGTGCTGCGTGGATGCAGCATCGAGGTACGGCCGGGCGAGGTGGTCGGAGTGATCGGCCCCAACGGCGCCGGCAAGTCGACGCTCGTCAAGGCCGTCTTCGGGCTGCTGCGGGCGCGCGGCGGGACCGTGCGACTGCGCGGCGAGGACGTCACCGACCGGCCCGCGCACGAACTGGTCCGGCGGGGCGTGGGCTACGTACCGCAGCTGCAGAACGTGTTCCCCACGCTGACCGTCGAGGAGAATCTGCGGATGGGCGTCTATCTGCGGCCCAGGAACCACGCGCGCCGGACCGCGGCGGTGGAGGAGCTCTTTCCCGTGCTGGCCGACCGCCGGAAGCAGAAGGCCGGCGCGATGTCCGGCGGCGAACGCCAGATGCTCGCGATGGCGCGCGCGCTGATGATGGAGCCGCAGCTGCTGCTGCTCGACGAGCCGTCGGCCGGCCTGTCACCGCTCCATCAGGACCACGTCTTCGACCGGTGCAGAATGATCAACAACGCGGGTGTCGCCGTTCTCATGGTCGAGCAGAACGCCCGCAGGTGCCTGCAGCTCTGCGACCGCGGCTACGTCCTCGACCAGGGCCGCAACGCGTACACCGGTGCCGGTGCGGCGCTGCTGCACGACGAGAAGGTGATCGAGCTCTACCTCGGCACGCTCGCCCGCGCCCGTTGACTCCTGTTCCTGTGGCTCCTGCCTTTCACTCCTGCCTGTCGCTCTTCCCGGTCAGTCCTGTGCCTTGCTGGTCTCGGTGCGCAGGGTCTGCAACTTTCCTTCGTCGTCGTAGCCGTACACCTCGATCGTCGCCTGGCCGGGTTCGCCCTTGTCGGTGAAGTTGAGCGGACCGCTCACACCCTGGTAGTCGACGTCCTTGCCGTCGGCGATCAGCTCCTTGCAGGCGGCGAACGAGTTGCACTTCTCGCCGCCCTTGGTGACCCCGTTCATCTCCTTCACGTATTCGCCCGGGTCGTCGGACTCCGCCTTCTCGGCGGCGAGCGCGATCGTCGTCACGCAGTCGAAGACCTGCGGTGCGAACTGCAGCTCCTTCAGCTCCGGAGCGAACTTCTTGAGATCCTTCACGTACTGCTCGTTCGTCTCCGATGCCGGCGCGGTCCCCTTCATCCCGGCAAGCCGCTCCGGCCGGCCCGGTGCGACCAGCGAGGGCAGCTCCTCGCTGCGCAGTCCGTCGGCGCCGTAGACACCGATCTGGTCGGGCCCGAGTCCGGACTCG
Source organism: Streptomyces scabichelini (assembly GCF_011045015.1). Classification (GTDB taxonomy): domain Bacteria; phylum Actinomycetota; class Actinomycetes; order Streptomycetales; family Streptomycetaceae; genus Streptomyces; species Streptomyces scabichelini. Next base: position 4,957 of record NZ_JAAKZY010000056.1, read on the forward strand.
ATCATGCCCTGCATGATCTGGGTGCCTTCCTCGAACGCGATCACCACGGCGGCGTCCGGCCTGGAGTTCTCTATCTGCTGGGCGACCTGGTCGAAGTTGGTCGCCTTCGGGTCGTACGTCTCGGCGAGCGCCACCGTCACACCGCGGTCCTCGAGTGCCTCCCGCGTGGACTCCATCAGGCCGCGCCCGTAGTCGTCCGCCCGTGCGACCACGGCCACCCGGTCGTGACCGTCCCCGCGGACGACGTCCGCCAGGATGGGCCCCTGCAAGGCGTCGCTCGGGGCGGTACGGAAGTAGAACCCGTCGTCCTCGTAGTCGGTGAAGGTGGGTGCGGTGTTCGAGCCCGAGCACTGCACGACGCCCGCTCCGGTCACCCGGTCGATGAACGCCAGCGACATGCCGGAAGCCGCGGCGCCGACGATCGCGTCCACGCCTGCCGCAAGGACCCGGTCGGCCGACTGTGCGGCAACGGCCTCCTGGCCCGCCTCGTCACTGGAAACCACAGCAGGCACGGGCTTGCCCAGCACCCCGCCGGCGTCGTTGATCGTCTGTATCGCGAACTTCAACGACTCGATCTGCGGCGGGCCGAGGTAGGCCAGCTGTCCCGTCTCCGGCAGGACGTAACCGAACTGGAGCTCACCATCGCCCGGGTCGGCCCGGGCGGTACCCGTCGTACCGCAGACGGCTATCACAAGAGCAGCCGCGCTTGCGAAGATCGCGGACCGCCGTATCGACGCTTTCATCTCCGCCTCCGCTCGTTACAGGCGGCGGTGGTCGACAGGCCGGCCATCGCCCGCCATCTGTAGCTGAGGGTAGAACTCACGGCGAAGGTCTGAGAAGTCCGAATTGTTGTAGTTTCTGAGCGGGGCGGGGACTGGAGCCGCGCTCATCCTCATTCCTGGCCGGTTTCCGGCTCGGCGCGTAACGTGACGCAGCATGAAGATCCTCATCAGCGCCGACATGGAGGGCGCCACCGGGGTGACCTGGCCGGCCGATGTGCTGCCGGGCACGCCGCAGTGGGAGCGCTGCCGGGCGATGTTCACCTCGGACGTGAACGCCGCCGTGCTCGGCTTCTTCGACGGCGGTGCCGACGAAATCCTCATCAATGAGGCCCACTGGACCATGCGCAATCTGCTCCTGGAGCGGCTGGACGAACGGGCCCAGATGCTCACCGGACGGCACAAGTCGCTGTCCATGGTGGAGGGCGTACAGCACGAGGACGTCGACGGCATCGCGTTCGTCGGCTATCACGCGGGCGCGGGCATGGAGGGGGTGCTCGCCCACACCTATCTCGCCAACTCGATCACCGGCGTGTGGGTCAATGACGTACGCGCCAGTGAGGGCCTGCTCAACGCTCATGTCGTCGCCGAGTACGGTGTCCCCGTCGTCCTCGTCACGGGCGACGACGTGGCCTGCGAGGACGCGCTCGGCTATGCGCCCGAGGCGCTGAAGGTCGCCGTCAAGGACCATGTGTCGCGGTACGCGGCGGTGTGCCGGACACCCGCGCGGACCGCGTCCGACATCCGCGCGGCGGCGAAGGAGGCGGTCGGGCTCGCCGTGCGGTACGAGCCCGTGGACGGCGGCCCGTTCACTGTGGCGCTGGAGTTCGATGCCGAGCATCTGGCGTTGGCGGCCACCGTCGTGCCGGGTGTGGATCAGATCGGGGAGCGGAAGGTCGCGTACACCAGCGCGACGATGTATGAGGGGATCCGTGCCTTCAAGGCGGTCACCACGATCGTCTCGGCTGCCGTGGAGGAGCAGTATGGCTGACCAGCAGGCTCTCGACGAGGTCGTGGAGTTCACCTCCGGCCTCATCCGTATCGACACGACCAATCACGGGGGCGGTGACTGCCAGGAGCGGCCCGCCGCCGAGTACGCCGCCGCGCGGCTCGCCGAGGCGGGCCTGGAGCCGACGCTTCTGGAGCGCACGAAGGGGCGTACGAACGTCGTCGCACGCCTGGAGGGCACCGACCCGTCCGCGGACGCGCTCCTCGTGCACGGTCACCTGGACGTGGTCCCCGCGCAGGCCGAGGACTGGAGCGTGCACCCCTTCTCCGGAGAGATCCGCGACGGGGTCGTCTGGGGGCGGGGCGCGGTCGACATGAAGAACATGGACGCGATGATCCTCGCGGTCGTACGCCAGTGGGCGCGCGAGGGCGTACGCCCCCGCCGTGACCTCGTCATCGCCTTCACCGCGGACGAGGAGGCGAGCGCGGAGGACGGCTCGGGCTTTCTCGCCGACCGGCATCCGGAGCTCTTCGAGGGGTGCACCGAGGGCATCAGCGAATCCGGGGCGTTCACCTTCCACGACGGCACCGGGCGGGAGCTGTATCCCCTCGCGGCGGGCGAGCGCGGCACCGGCTGGCTGAAGCTCACCGCGCGGGGCCGGGCCGGGCACGGCTCCAAGGTCAACCGGGAGAACGCGGTGACCCGTCTCGCCGCCGCCATCACGCGGATCGGTGCGTACGAGTGGCCGCCGCGACTGACGCCGACCGTCCGCGCGGCCCTCACCGAACTCGCCGCGCTGTACGGCATCGAGCCCGAACTGGACCATCTCAACGATGTCGACGGGCTGCTGGACAAGCTCGGCCCGGCGGCGAAGCTCGTCGAGGCCACCGTCCGCAACAGCGCCAACCCGACCATGCTGAACGCCGGTTACAAGGTCAACGTGATCCCGGGGGAGGCCGTCGCGTACGTCGACGGACGCTATCTCCACGGCCACGAGGACGAGTTCCGCGCGACGCTCGACCAGCTCACCGGGCCGGACGTGGAGTGGGAGTTCCACCACCACGAGGTGGCCCTCCAGGCACCGCTGGACTCGCCCACGTACGCGAAGATGCGCGCCGCCGTCGAGGAGTTCGCGCCCGAGGGGCATGTCGTGCCGTACTGCATGTCGGGCGGCACGGACGCCAAGCAGTTCTCGCGCCTCGGCATCACCGGATACGGGTTCACGCCGCTGAAGCTCCCGGAGGGCTACGACTACCAGGCCATGTTCCACGGCGTCGACGAACGCGTACCGGTCGAGGCGCTCCACTTCGGCGTGCGTGTCCTGGACCGCTTTCTGCGCTCGGCCTAGCCGGATAAATGGGGGATATCGTGCAGACCCTGGCCTACGGTTCCTGGCCCTCGCCCATTGAGGCGTCGCTCGCCGCCGCGCACGACGGGCATCCCGAGTACGTCGGCTTTGTCGGGGACGAGGCCTGGTGGACGGAGCCCCGGCCCACTGAGGGGGGCCGGCGCACGCTGGTGCGCCGCCGGGCCGACGGCGCCGAGGAGTCGGTGCTGCCCGCCCCGTGGAACGTGCGCAGCCGTGTCATCGAGTACGGCGGACAGCCCTGGACCGGGGTGATGCGCGAGGACGGTCCGCTGGTCGTCTTCGTCAACTTCGTCGACCAGCGGCTGTACGCGTACGAGGGCGGGGAGCCGCGTCCCCTCACACCCTTGTCGCTCGTGGGCGGCGGACTGCGCTGGGTGGACCCGCAGTTGCACCTGGAGCTGGGTGAAGTCTGGTGCGTACTGGAGGAGTTCACCGGCGACGGGCCCACCGACGTACGCCGCGTCGTGGCCGCCGTCCCGCTGGACGGGTCGGCGGAGCAGGACCGGGACGCCGTACGCGAACTCACCGACGACCGGCACCGGTTCGTCACCGGCCCCCGTGTCTCGCCCGACGGACGGCGTGCCGCCTGGCTCGCCTGGGACCATCCGCGGATGCCGTGGGACGGCACGGAACTGATGCTCGCCGACGTGGCCGGCGACGGGACGCTGCGGAACGCCCGGACGGCCGCCGGCGGCCCCGACGAGTCCATCGCCCAGGTCGACTGGGCCTCCGACGGCGCCCTGCTGTACTCCAGCGACCGCACCGGCTGGTGGAACCTCTACCGTGCCTCCGGCAGCGGGCCCGCTGTGCCCCTCTGTCCCCGCGAGGAGGAGTTCGGCGGTCCGCTGTGGAAGATCGGCCGACGCTGGTTCGCGCCCCTGGAGGACGGACTGATCGCCGTCGTGCACGGGCGCGGCGCCACCGCGCTCGGCATCCTCGACCCGGAGACCGGCGAGGTCATCGACACGGCCGGGCCCTGGACCGAGTTCGCGTCGAACCTCGCGGTGAACGGCAACCGCGTCATCGGCATCGCGGCCAGCCCGCGCAGCGCGTACGAAGTCGTCGAACTCGACGCCGTCCTCCACGCTGGAACGGGCTCGCGCGGGGGCACCCCCATCGGCAGCGGGGGCACCCCCATCGGCAGCGGGGGCACCCCCGTCGGCAGCGCCCGTGTCATCGGCGCCGCCCACGACGACCCCGTGGACCCCGCGTACTACCCGGAACCGCAGATCCGCACCTTCACCGGCCCCGCGGGACGCGAGATCCACGCCCACATCTATCCGCCGCACCACCCCGGCTGTGGCGCGCCGGGCGAGGAACTCCCGCCCTACGTCGTCTGGGCCCACGGCGGCCCCACCGACCGCGCCCCGCTCGTCCTCGACCTGCAGATCGCCTACTTCACCTCCCGCGGCATCGGTGTCGCCGAGGTCAACTACGGCGGGTCCACCGGCCACGGCCGCGCGTACCGCAACCGGCTGCGCGAGCAGTGGGGCGTAGTCGACGTCGAGGACTGCGCGGCCGTCGCGCTCGCGCTAGCCGAGGAGGGCACCGCGGACCGCGACCGGCTCGCCGTCCGGGGCGGCAGCGCGGGCGGCTGGACCACGGCCGTGTCCCTGGTGAGCACCGACGTCTACGCCTGCGGAACGATCCTCTACCCCATCCTCGACCTCGCGGGCTGGGGCGCCGACGAGACGCACGACTTCGAGTCCCAGTACCTGGAGACCCTCGTCGGACCGTTCGCCGAAGTGCCCGGCCGGTACGCCGAGCGGTCGCCCACCGAGCACGCCGACCGTGTCACCGCGCCCTTCCTGCTGCTCCAGGGCCTCGACGACGTCATCTGCCCTCCCTCCCAGTGCGAGCGGTTCCTGGCCCGGATGGAGGGGCGACGGGTGCCGCACGCCTACATCGCCTTCGAGGGCGAGGGCCACGGTTTCCGGCGCGCGGACACGATGGTGCGGGTCCTGGAGGCCGAACTCTCCCTGTACGCCCAGGTCTTCGGCCTGAACCCACGCGGCATCCCCACCCTGGAGCTCGCCAAGTGAACGGCCTTGTACGCCCCCGCCGCCTTCGCCCCGGCGCCCGGGTCGCCGTCGTCGCGCCCAGCGGCCCGGTGCCCGAGGAGCGGCTCCAGGCCGGGCTCGACATCCTGCGCGGCTGGGACCTGGAGCCGGTCGCGGCGCCCCATGTCCTCGACCGGCACGGGGAGTTCGGCTACCTCGCCGGTACGGACGCCGACCGCGCCGCCGACTTCCAGGCCGCCTGGTGCGATCCGGCCGTGGACGCGGTGCTGTGCGCACGCGGCGGCTACGGGGCGCAGCGCATGGTCGACCTCCTCGACTGGGACGCGCTGCGGGCCGCCGGACCCAAGGTGTTCCTCGGCTTCAGCGACATCACCGCGTTGCACGAGGCGTTCGCGACACGCATGGGACTCGTGACGCTGCACGGGCCGATGGTCGCGGGCGTCGACTTCCTGAAGAACGCGCGGGCGCAGGAGCAGCTGCGGGCGACGCTCTTCGAGCCGGAGTCGGTGCGGGTCATCGCGTCCACCGGGCGCGCTCTTTCTCCCGGCCTTGCCCGCGGGGTCACCCTGGGCGGCTGCGTCAGCCTGCTCGCCGCCGAGCTGGGGACTCCGTTCGCGCGGACGTCCGCGCGCGGAGGGCTGCTGATGATCGAGGACGTGGGTGAGGAGGCGTACCGCCTCGACCGGATCCTCACCCAGTTGCTGCGCGCGCGGTGGCTCGCCGGAGTCGCCGGGATCGCGCTGGGGTCGTGGAAGGACTGCGGGGCGTACGGGGAGGTGCGAGCCGTGCTCGCCGACCGGCTCGGTGGGCTCGGGGTCCCGGTCGTGGAGGAGTTCGGATTCGGGCACTGCGAAGGGGCGCTGACGATCCCGTTCGGGGTGCGGGGCGAACTGGACGCGGACGCGGGCACGTTGACGCTGGACGGTCCTGCGCTGGTGTAGCGCGTGTGACGGATGAGGCACATGAAGCATGGGCGAGCGGGCTGCTCATGGCAGTGCGGTCGGCCTGGTCCTGGCTCACCGTGCGTAACCCCCGCCCGTCGGCCATCCTGGAGGTATGACCCGTAAGACCTCGGCGAGCCGCATCGACGGCGGGCGCAAGAGCGCGGCCAAGGACCTGCTGACTCCCGGCCGGATCGCCGTCGCCGTGCTGGCCGTCCTCGCGCTGATCTTCGTCTTCCAGAACACCGGCGACACCGAGATCCGCCTGATCGTCCCCGAGGTCACGATGCCCCTGTGGCTGTCGCTGCTCGGCACGATGGTGATCGGGGCGCTGTGCGGGGCGTACTTCATGGGGCGACGCCGTTAAGCCCTGCCGGCCTGGTGTGCGGCGTACCGTAGGTGAGGTGCCTGACAACGACGTGTACCTCGCCGAAGGCCCCCGCGTGGGCATACGTCACTACCGTTACGAGGACGGCGCCGAGTTCACCGCCCGCGTGCGGGAGAGCAAGGACCTGCATCACCCCTGGCTGTTCCCGCCCACCAGCCCCGCCGCCTACGCCGCGTACGCGCAACGGCTGATCGAGGACCCGACGAAAACCGGATTCCTCGTCTGCGAGAAGGACGGCGGCGGCATCGCCGGATTCATCAACATCAACAACATCGTCGAGGGCTCCTTCCTGAACGGAGCCCTGGGCTACGGCGCCTTCGCGCATGCCGCGGGGCGCGGGCTGATGAGCGAGGGGCTCGACCTGGTCGTGCGGCACGCGTTCGGCAGGCTCGGTCTGCACCGGCTGGAGATCAACGTCCAGCCGGACAACGCCGCGTCGATCGCGCTCGCCCGCCGCTGTGGCTTCCGGCTCGAAGGCTTCTCGCCGGACTTCCTCTTCATCGACGGCGCCTGGCGGGACCACGAACGCTGGGCCGTCACCGCGGAGACGCTCCGCTGGTAGGGCGGTTCGAAGCTGCGGGTTCGTTGTGGCTGATCGCGCCCACGCGGCGGAGCCGCATATTGATACAGCCCCGCGCCCCTACGGGGCGCTCCTTGTGTGAACCCCGCGGCCCATGGGAACCCGGGTGATCCCGCACGTCGGGAAGGAGGCGGATCCCATGAACACCAGGCCGCACGATCCCGGGGCCGACCCCGAGGACGAGGGCATCCCGGACCTGCAGGACGGCACACCCGAGCAGCAGGAGTCCAGCGATCCGCAGCAGCTGCCCGTGGCCGGGGACGAGCCGACGATCGCAGAGGAGCGCGACACCACCTCCAACGAGGCGATCCAGCGCGAAACGCTCGACGAGCGGCTCGCGGACGAGGAGCCCGAGGTCGATGCCGAGGGCGAACCGGGGCCGCCCGAGGAGCAGGCCGGACTGCTCTACGACGAGCCGGACCCCGATCTGCCGCGCAACCAGGACGTGTACGCACAGGAGGGCGCGACCCGGGGGCTCTCGGCCGAGGAGGACGCGGTGCGGATCAGGGACGAGGAGGACTTCGGGGAGGACGAGCTGACGTGAGGCGAACTGACGTGAGGACGATGTGATGTGAGGACGGACTGACGCGAGTGGTCCGGGGGCGGACTATTCGGTCGCGCCCCGGTCCGCGTACTCGTACACCGTGCCGTCCGGGTGCAGCGCGATCAGGTTGCGTCCGGCCGGCGTGGCCACGGGCCCGGCGAGGACCTGTGCGCCCGAGTCGATGAGCACCTGACGGGCTTCGTCGACGTCCTTCACGGCGATCGTCGCCGCGACCTTACGGAGCACCTCCAACTCGGCCGCCGGTCCGCTCATCAGCAGGAAGCAGCCGACCGCGGCGACCGACACGCCGCCGCGCTCGAAGCGGTGCGCTCTGCCGCCCGCCAGCTTCTCGTAGAAGGGGACCGTAGCGTCCAGGTCGTCGACGCAGATGCGCAGCGTGGCTCCCAGAATCTCCATGCGCACGAGCCTAGTTGGGGCAGGCCGGAAACGAGATCGTTTCGGCCGGATCCTTGCCCCCGCCTCCTCTTCGTACACCGGCCGTGGCCGGCCTCGTACGGCAGCCGCAGTCGGCGTTACGCGCGCGGCGGCGCGGGTACCCGGCCGCCATGGACCGCATGGATCACCTGGAACACCTGGACAAGAACCTGGTCGACGAGCTGGCACAGGTGGCCCGTGACGCCGTACGCGACGAACTGCGCGAGCAGACCCGCAAACAGCGCCGCGCCGCCGCCCTGTACGCAGCGTCCGGCGCCGTCGCCCTCTACGCCGGCGCAGCCCTGGCCCTCACCCTTGGGCTGCTGCTCGCGCTCGGCCTGCCCGACTGGGCGGCCGCACTGATCACCGCCGCCGTGCTGGGCGCGGTGGCGTACGTGCTGCGGGGAGCGGCGCGGCCCTCGGCGTCCCGGCCCACCCCGGAGCGGGCCGCCGAGGAGACCCACGGTGAGCGTGGCGTCGTCGGCGGTACACCGTCCGGGAAGGTCCCCGGACCTACGATCCCGCCGGTGCCGCCCGTCGCGCCCGGCGGCGTGGGCGGGTCGGCAGGGGTGCCCGGTGCACCCGGCGCGGGTGCGCCCGGGGCGCCGGGCGGCGGTCCGGCGGATCCCGGGTCGCCGGACGACCCGGCGAGGTGAGCCGTGTCGCGCCGCAGGGCCGTCGTGGTGACCGGGGCCAGCGGCGGCGTGGGCCGGGCCACGGCCCGGGCCTTCGCCGCCCGTGGCGACCGGGTGGCCCTGCTCGCCCGGGGCCGCGACGGACTGGCCGCGGCGGCGGACGAAGTGACACGGGCCGGGGGTGAGGCGCTCGTCGTCTCCGTCGACGTGGCCGACGCCAAGGCCGTAGAGGACGCCGCCCAGCAGGTGATCGACGCCTTCGGGCAGATCGACGTCTGGGTCAACAACGCCTTCGCCGGGGTCTACGCGCCGTTCACCGAGACCACCCCGGACGAGTTCCGCCGGGTGACCGAAGTGACGTACCTGGGCTATGTGTTCGGCACTCGGGCCGCGCTGCGGTACATGCTGCCGCGGGACCGGGGCGCGATCGTGCAGGTCGGTTCGGCGCTCGCGTACCGGGGGATTCCGCTGCAGTCCGCGTACTGCGGGGCCAAGCACGCCATTCAGGGCTTCAACGAGTCGTTGCGCTGCGAGCTGCTGCACGACGGCTCGCGGGTGCGGACGACGATGGTGCAGCTGCCCGCGGTCAACACCCCTCAGTTCGACTGGGTGTTGAGCCGTATGCCGGGCCGGGTCCGTCCCGTCGCGCCCATCTACCAGCCGGAGGTCGCCGCCCGGGCCATCGTGCACGCGGCCGCGCATCCGCGACGCCGCGAGTACTGGGTGGGCGGCTCCACGGCCGCCACGCTGCTGGCCAACGCCGTCGCCCCCGGTCTCCTCGACCGCTATCTGGCCCGCACGGCGTTCGACGCCCAGCACGAGGAGGGCCGGCACGACACCTACGGCAACCTGTGGTCCCCGGCCGACGGGCCGCACGGCCGCGACTTCGGTGCGCACGGTCGCTTCGACAGCGAGGCGCTGCCGGGCAGTTCGCAGGAGTGGGTGTCCCGGAACCGGGGGCGGATGGGCGCCGTGGCGCTGGCCGCTGGTGGGACGATTGCGCTTGCCGCGAGGGCGCTCCGCTCGGAAAGGCGGTAAGGGCGGTGGGGTAAGGGCGGTCCGGAATCCGCGGGCCGTCTTGGGCTGGTCGCGCAGTTCCCCGCGCCCCTGACGGGGCGACGGGGCGCTGGTCGCGCAGTTCCCCGCGCCCCTTACGGGGCGCCCCGTCACGGGGCGCGGTTCCCTTCCTACGCCACCCGGAACTCCTCCACCTCCTCCGTCCGTAGCGTCAAGCCGTGGCCGACGCCGCCGTCCGGGTGGACCGCGCCGCCCGTGGGGTCCAGGGCGCCGTCGAAGAACATCGACTCGATGCGGACGTGGTCGTGGAACCACTCGATGTGGCGGAGGTTGGGGACGGCCGCTGCGACCGCGGCGTGGGCGTGCGGGGCGCAGTGGGAGGAGATCTCCAGGCCGTGGGACTGGGCGAGGGCGGCGGCCCGGAGGAACTCGGTGAGACCGCCGCAGCGCGTGGCGTCGACCTGGAGGCAGTCGACCGCGCCGGCCGCGATCATGCGGGCGAAGTACGGGAGGTCGTAGCCGTACTCGCCCGCCGCGACGTCGCAGACCAGCGCGTCGCGGACGAGCCGCAGACCCGTCAGGTCGTCCGAGGACACCGGTTCCTCGAACCAGCCGACCCCGTACTCGGCTAGCGCGCCCCCGACGCGTACCGCCTGCTTGCGCGTGTAGGCGCCGTTCGCGTCGACGTACAGCTCGGTCTCCGGGCCGATGACCTCTCGCGCGGTATGGACGCGCGCGAGGTCGCGGGTGACCGCCCGCCCCCAGCTCTCGCCGATCTTGATCTTGACGCGGGGGATGTGCTGACCGTGCACCCAGCCGTTCAGCTCGGCCGCCAGATGCGTGTCGTGGTACGTCGTGAAGCCTCCGCTGCCGTACACGGGCACGGCCTCGCGGGCGGCGCCGAGGAGGCGTACGAGGGGGAGTTCGAGGAGGCGGGCCTTGAGGTCCCACAGCGCGATGTCGAGCGCGGAGATGGCGCAGGCCGCCACGCCCGGACGGCCCGCGTTGCGCACCGTGCGGCACATGGTGTCGTGCGCGGCCGGGATGTCGAAGGCGTCGCATCCGGTGACGACCGGCGCGAGCTGCTCGCGCAGCAGGTCCCCGACGGCGGCAGGGCCGTAGGTCCAGCCGGTGCCGGTCGCGTCGCCCGCGGCCACCTCGACGATCACGATCGTCGTGGTGTCCCAGGCGAGCGTGCCGTCCGCCTCTGGCGCGTCGGTCGGAACGGTGTACGTGGACACGACGGGCGGCTGGATATCCAGCTTGAGATTCACCGGACACCTAACCCGACTTGCCGAGGTCCGCGCCCCTTCAGGGGCGCGGGGCTGTGACATATGCGGCTCCGCCGCGTGGGCGCGACCAGCCACAACGGACCCGCAGACTCGAACCGCACGTCCAGCGGAGCGCTCGACTCGGTCCAGACGGCCGGGAGAGGAGAAACCGTCTGGACCGAGAGCCTCGACAAACCATCGAGCCGGTGGACCGGCATCAGCGGACCCCCTGCTGGAGCTGGGGCAGCACCTTGGTGCGGTAGAAGTCGAAGAAACCGCGCTGGTCGGGGCCGATCTGGTTGACGTAGATCCGGTCGAAACCGGCCTCCGCGAACGCGTTCAGGGCGCCGACGTGTTCGTCCACGTCGTCCCCGCACACCACGTTCTGGCTCACCATGTCCTCGGTGATCAGGGGCTCCAGTTGCTCGAAGTGCCGCGGCGAGGGCAGTACCTGGCCCATCTCGCCTGGCAGCAGCTGGTTGGACCAGAGCCGGTGGACGGTGCGTACGCACTCGTCGCGGTCCTGGCCGTAACAGACCTTCGTGCCGCCGCTGACCGGCTTGCCGCCTCCGCCGCCCTTGCGGAACTGCTCCACCATCGACTCCTCCGGCATCATCGTGATGTAGCCGTCGCCGACGCGGGCTGCGAGCGCGGTCGCCTGCGGTCCGAAGCCCGAGATGTCGATCGGGACGGGCTCGTCGGGGACCGTGTAGAGGCGGGCGTTCTGGACCGTGTAATGGGGCCCGGAGTGGTTGATCTCGTCGCCGGTGAAGAGCTGGCGCATCACCTGGATCGACTCCTCCAGCATCTCCAGGCGGACGTGCGCGGGCGGCCAGGCGTCACCGAGGATGTGCTCGTTCAGGGCCTCGCCGCTGCCGACGCCGAGCCGGAAGTGGCCGTTCGTCATCACCGCGCTGGTCGCCGCGGCCTGCGCCACCACCGCCGGGTGCATCCGTATGGTCGGGCAGGTGACCGCCGTGCCGATCGGGAGGGACACGGCCTCGGAGAGCGCGCCGATCACGGACCACACGAAGGGGCTCTGGCCCTGTGCGTCGTTCCACGGGTGGTAGTGGTCCGAGATCCACAGTGACTGGAAACCGGCCTGCTCGGCCATCCTCGCCTGTTCGATCAGATCGCTGGGACCGAACTCCTCGGTCGACAGGAAACAGCCGTACTCGACCATGGCGGGCACCTCCGCGACGGGGCGGTTCGAGGTCCTGGTCCGGGTATCCCCGGGGTCCGGCGCGAAACGCCGCTGTCCAGGGCGGGCGGCGGTCGCCACTGCCCGGGTGCGGGCGACGTTTGGGTGCCCGGGCCGGGGGGACGCGGAAAGCCCGTACGAGCGACCCCGCCGGAGGCGAACCATGAGTCGACCCCGCGTCGTGATCGTCGGTGCCGGCTTCGCCGGGTACCAGACCGCGCGCACCCTGTCCCGGATCACCCGGGGCAAGGCCGACATCACCCTGCTGAACCCGACGGACTACTTCCTGTATCTGCCCCTGCTGCCCCAGGTCGCCGCCGGGGTGCTCGAACCGCGTCGTGTCACCGTCTCGCTGTCCGGCACCCTGCCGCGCGTACGGCTGGTGCTCGGCGAGGCCGACGGCATCGACCTCGAAGGGCACACCGTGCACTACACGGACCCCGAGGGAGACGGGGGCACTCTCGCGTACGACCGGCTCGTGCTGGCCGTCGGCAGCGTCAACAAGCTGCTGCCGGTGCCCGGTGTCGCCGAGCACGCGCACGGCTTCCGGGGGATGCCCGAGGCGTTGTACCTGCGCGATCACGTGACCCGGCAGGTCGAGCTCGCGGCCGCCTCCGACGATCCCAAGAGCTCCGCGTCGCGCTGCACGTTCGTGGTGGTCGGCGCCGGCTACACCGGGACCGAAGTCGCCGCGCAGGGACAGCTGTTCACCGACGCGCTGGTCCGTAAGCAGCCCTTGCGCCAGGGCATACGGCCCCGCTGGATGCTGCTCGACATCGCCCCGCGTGTCCTGCCCGAGCTCGACGAACGCCTCTCGCGTACCGCCGACCGCGTGCTGCGGAGGCGTGGGGTCGAGGTCCGCACCGGGACCTCCGTGGAGGAGGCGACCTCGACCGGAGTCCGGCTCAGCGACGGGGAGTTCATCGACACCCGCACCCTTGTGTGGTGTGTCGGGGTTCGGCCCGATCCGCTGGTCGAGGGGCTCGGGCGGCCGCTGGAGCGCGGCCGGCTGCTCGTCGACCCGTACCTCCAGGTTCCGGGCCACCCCGAGGTGTTCGCGTGCGGCGACGCGGCCGCCGTGCCGGATCTGGAGAAGCCGGGCCAATACACGCCGATGACCGCCCAGCACGCCTGGCGGCACGGCAAGGTCGCGGGCCGTAACGTCGCCGCGTCGCTCGGCTTCGGCGAGCGCCGCGAATACCGCCACCGTGACATGGGCTTCACCGTCGACCTCGGTGGCGTGAAGGCCGCCGCCAACCCGCTCGGCGTTCCGCTGTCCGGCCCGCTGGCCGGGGCCGTCACCCGCGGCTACCACCTGGCCGCGATGCCCGGCAACCGCATCCGGGTCGCCGCCGACTGGTTCCTGGACGCCGTACTCCCACGCCAGGCCGTCCAGTTGGGCCTGGTCCGCTCCTGGTCCGTACCACTGGACACGGCCTCACCGGAGCTGGCCCGGGTGGCGGGCGCACCGGAGAACCGCCCCGCTCCGGTCACGCGCGGGACGCCCGCCGCGACATCCCTGGCCGACACCCACGCGGTCCCGGATCCCGGCAGGCCGGGGGCGACGGGCCCGAGGAAGTCGGCGGTGCCGGATCCCGGGCGGCCGGGGGCGCCGGGTGGCGACCAGCCCGGTTCTGCCGACGCGACGAACGCGACGGAACCGGGTCATGACGGCCCCGCCGCCGACGGTTCCCGTCCAGCCGTTTCCGACCCTGGCGGGCCCGCGACGTCCGACACCGACGAGCCAGCCTCCGGCAGCCCTGCGGCGTCCGGCCCGGTTGAGTCGTCGACCGCGTACAAGCCCATGGCGTCCGGTTCCGGCGGACCTGGCTCCGGTCGGCAAGCGGCATCCGGTTCCGACACGTCCGCCTCTGCCGAGCCGGGGGTGTCCGGCCCGGGCGGCCCCGGCTCCGGTCGGCCGATGGCATCTGGTCCCGAGGGGCTGGCGCCCGAGCGGGAGGTGTCGGGTCCGGGCGGCCCCGGCCGGCCAGCGGCATCCGGCTCCGACACGTCCGCCCCTGCCGCGCCGGAGGCGTCCCGCTCCGGCACGTCCGCCCCCGCCGCGCCGGAGGCGTCCGGTTCCGACAACCCCCGTCCCGCCCGGCCGGCAGGCCCCCGCTCCGACAGGCACCCGGAGGGAGACTCATGAAGTCCCGTCAACTCGTTGAGCTCGGGCAGCAGTTGCGTGTCGACAGTGTGCGTGCGTCGGCTGCGGCGGGGTCCGGGCATCCGACTTCCTCGATGTCCGCCGCCGATCTGATCGCGGTGCTGCTTGCTCGGCATCTGCGTTACGACTTCGAGCGGCCCGCCCATCCCGGGAACGACCGGTTCATCCTCTCCAAGGGGCATGCCTCGCCTCTGCTGTACGCCGCGTACAAGGCGGCCGGGGCCATCAACGAGACCGAGTTGATGACCTTCCGCAGGCTCGGGAGCCGGCTGGAGGGGCATCCGACGCCGCGGCGGCTGCCGTGGGTCGAGACGGCCACCGGCTCGCTCGGGCAGGGGCTGCCCGTCGGCGTCGGGATCGCCCTGTCGGGCAAGCGTCTTGACCGGGTCGGCTACCGGGTGTGGGTGCTGTGCGGTGACAGCGAACTGGCCGAGGGCTCCGTGTGGGAGGCGGCCGAGCACGCCGCGTACGAGCATCTCGACAACCTCACCGCGATCGTCGACGTCAACCGGCTCGGACAGCGCGGCCCGACCCGGCACGGCCACGACCTCGACGCGTACGCACGCCGTTTCCAGGCCTTCGGCTGGCACACGATCGAGGTCGACGGACACGACGTGGACGCCGTCGACCGCGCGTACGGCGAGGCCATCTCCACCGTCGGGCAGCCGACCGCGATCCTCGCCCGCACCCTCAAGGGCAAGGGCGTCCAGGACGTCCAGGACCGCGAGGGGCTGCACGGCAAGCCGCTCAAGGACGCCGACGAGGCGATCGAGGAACTCGGCGGTGTGCACGACGTCCGCGTCGAGGTCCAACCGCCGCCCGCCGCCCGGATGCTGCACGCCGTACGGACCGGGCATCTGGACCTGCCGCGCTACGAGACCGGCGACGAGGTCGCCACCCGCGACGCCTTCGGCCAGGCGCTCACCGCGCTCGGCACGGCACGCGGCGACATCGTGGCCCTCGACGGCGAGGTGAGCGACTCGACGCGCTCCGAGTTCTTCGCGAAGGAGCACCCCGACCGGTTCTTCGAGTGCTACATCGCCGAGCAGCAGCTCGTCGCCTCCGCCGTGGGCCTCGCGGCACGCGGCTGGGTGCCGTACGCCTCGACCTTCGCCGCGTTCCTCACCCGCGCCCACGATTTCATCCGCATGGCGTCGATCAGCGGCAGCGGCATCAACCTGATCGGTTCGCACGCGGGCGTCGCGATCGGCCAGGACGGGCCCTCGCAGATGGGCCTGGAGGACCTGGCGATGTTCCGCGCGGTGCACGGCTCGACCGTGCTGTACCCGTGTGACGCGAACCAGACGGCCAAGCTCGTCGCCGCGATGGCGGGCTGCGAGGGGATCCGCTACCTGCGGACCTCACGCGGTGCCTCGCCGGTGATCTACGGCCCCAACGAGGAGTTCCCCGTCGGCGGCAGCAAGGTGCTGCGCGTCTCCGCCCAGGACCGGCTGACCGTGGTCGCCGCCGGAGCGACGGTGCACGAGGCCCTGGCCGCCGCGGACCGGCTCGCGGACGACGGCATCCCCGTCCAGGTCATCGACCTCTACTCCGTCAAGCCCGTCGACCGACTCACCCTGCGGGAGGCCGCCGAACACACCGGCTGTTTGATCAGCGTCGAGGACCACCGCGAGGAGGGCGGCCTCGGCGACGCGATCCTCGACGCCTTCCTCGACGGCCGTCCGATGCCCCGGCTGGTCCGCCTCGCCGTGCGCACCATGCCCGGTTCGGCATCGCCCGCCGAGCAGCTGCACGCCGCGGGCATCGACGCCGAGTCGATCGCGGCCGCCGCGAAGCTGCTGGTGGAACAGGCGGTCGTGCGATGAGAGCCAGCGATATCCGGACGACCGGTATGAGGGCCAGCGGTATGAGGGCCACCGGTCCACGCGTGCGGAGGGAATGACCATGAGCGGCACGACGACCGTACGGGCCGGCCGGCGCACCGTGGAGGTGCATCGCCCCGACAAGGTGCTGTTCCCCGGCGACGGGCGGACCAAGGAGTTCACCAAGGAGGACCTCGTCGCCTACTACCGGGAGATCGCGCCCTTCATGCTGCCGCATCTGCGCGGGCGCCCGCTGATGATGGAGCGGCACCCGGACGGGCTCGACGGACCCCGGTTCATGCAGAAGAACCTCCAGAAACACGACCCGGACTGGATCAACCGCATCGAGGTGCCCAAGGAGGGCGGCACCGTCTGCCACCCCGTGTGCGACGACGCCGCGACCCTCCTCTACCTCGCCGACCAGGCCTGTCTGACCCTGCACCGGTGGCTGGCCAGGGTCGACGGGATCGACCGGCCCGACCTGATGGTCTTCGACCTCGACCCCGCCGGCGACGACTTCGACTCCGTGCGCCGTGCCGCCCGGCAGCTCGGTGAACTCCTCGACCGGATCGAGCTGCCGTCCGCGCTCATGACCACCGGCTCACGCGGCATGCACGTCATCGTGCCGCTCAACGCCCACCACGACTTCGACGAGGCGCGCGAGTTCGCCAGGGACGTCGCCGAGACGCTGGCGGGCGCGCACCCCGACGACCTCACCACGGCCGCCCGCAAGAAGGACCGCGGAGACCGCCTCTACCTGGACGTACAGCGCAACGCCTACGCACAGACTGCCGTCGTCCCCTTCACCGTCCGTGCCAGGCCCGGCGCCCCGGTGGCCACGCCGATCAGCTGGGACCAGCTGGACGATCCGGACCTGCGCCCGGGCCGCTGGACCATCGACGACGCCGTCGACCAGGCCCGTACCGACCCCTGGTCCGCGCTGCCGCGCCGCGGACGGGCGCTGGGCCCGGCGCGGCGCAAGCTCGACACCCTGCGCGGCTGAGTGCCTGGCTGAGGTTTGGCGGGCGGCCTCGGGGCCACCCGGACGGAGAGGTGGCCATGTCGAACACATCCAACCCATCCAATACATCCAACACATCCGGCACATCAAGTGCAAAGGGTTCATCAGAAGCCTCAGAACCCTCAGAATCCTCCAAAGGCAAGCAGAAGAGTCAGGCGGACGAGGTGCCGGGCCCCATGGAGGTACTGCGCCACGCGCGCGCCCAGCTCGCCGAGCTCACCGGCATGGCGGCCGAGTCCGTGTCGTCCTTCGAACGCACTGAGGACGGCTGGACGCTGGAAATAGAAGTCATGGAACTCGCAAGGGTTCCCGACACGATGAGCCTGCTCGCGAGCTACGAGGTGACCCTCGACCCACAGGGCGAGCTCACCGGGTACCGGCGCGTTCGCCGTTACGAACGCGGGAGGGCCGACCCACATAGGCCCGGCGGCCGGTAGGCCGCCCACCCGCTTACCCACCCCCAACCAACGAGGAGGACCGGTCGGTATGACCGTCGTCCCAGCACAGCAGACCGGCGGCGGAGGCGGCACCAGCGGTCTCTACGACGTTCTGGAACTCGTCCTCGACAGGGGGCTCGTTATTGACGCGTTTGTGCGGGTCTCTCTGGTCGGCATCGAGATCCTGAAGATCGACGTCCGTGTCGTCGTCGCCAGTGTCGACACCTATCTGCGCTTCGCGGAGGCGTGCAACCGGCTCGACCTGGAGGCCGGGCCGCGCAAGAGCCCCGGCCTGCCCGACATGGTCGGTGAGATCACCGAGTCCGGCGCGCGCGGCAAGTCCAAGGGAGCGCTGTCCGGCGCCGCCGAGACCGTCTCGGACGCCTTCAAGCAGGCTCGGGGCGAGAAGCAGGCCGAGTCCAGGCAGGGCGAGGCCGAGTCCAGGCCCCGCGCTCGTAAGGCCACCTCCGCGCGCAAGAAGGAGGAGCAGGAGTGAGCACGTACGTCTACGGCATCACCGCCGGCTCGCATCCTTCGCTTCCCGACGGCATGGACGGCGTCGGCGACCCGGTGTGCCCGGTGCGCATCGTCAAGGAGAGCGGTCTCGCCGCGATCGTCAGCGACGCCCCCGAAGGCCTGCGGCCCAAGCGCAGGGACGTGCTGGCCCACCAGAACGTCCTGGCCGAGGCGGGCGCGGGCGGCCCCGTGCTGCCCATGCGATTCGGCAGCGTCGCGGCGGACGACGCGACGGTCGCCGGAGTGCTCGCCGAGCGCGCCGAGCACTACAAGGAGCGTCTCGACGCGCTGGCCGGCAGGGTCGAGTACAACGTCAAGGCGAGCCATGACGAAGAGGCCGTACTGCACCGCGTGATGGGCGAGAACCCGGAGGTCCGTGCGCTCACCGAGGCCAACCGGCAGGCGGGCGGCGGCACTTACGAGCAGCGGCTGCGGCTCGGCGAGATGGTGGTGGCCGCTGTGAAGTCCCGCGAGGCGGAGGACGCCGCCGAGCTCCAGCATGCCCTGGAGTCGGCTGCCGACGCCGTGAGCGCGGGCCCGGAGTCGACGGGATGGCTGGCCAACCTGTCGTTCCTGGTGGCCCGCGAATCCGCGGAGATGTTCCTCGCCGCCGTCGAGCAGCTCCGCAAGAGCCACCCGCACCTCGAGGTACGGGTCAACGGACCGTTGCCGCCGTACAGCTTCGTCGACCCCGGCCCCTCCCAGCCGGCGGACACCACGGCCGGTGCGGACACCGGAGCGGAATGAATTCAGGAGTGAGTCCATGGGACTGATCGGAGAAGTGCTGCTGCTGCCGTTCGCCCCGGTGCGCGGCAGCGCATGGGCCATCAGACAGGTGCTGAACGAAGCGAAACGGATCTACTACGACCCGGCCACGGTCCGGGACGAACTCGCCCGGCTCGAGGAGCGGCTCGAGTCGGGCGAGATCGATGAGGAGGAGTTCGACCAACTCGAGGACGACCTCATCGACCGGCTGGAGATCGGCATGCGCGGCAATGCGGGAACGGGCGACTGGACGACAAGATGAACCGAGTGGGACTGGGCCTCGCGGTAGGGGCCGGATACGTCCTCGGACGTACGAAGAAGATGAAGCTGGCGTTCGCCGTCGGCACCCTGGCGGCCGGCCGGCGGATGCAGCTGAGCCCGCGGGCGCTCGCGGATCTGGTGAATCAGCAGCTGCAGAACAACCCGCAGTTCAAGGAGGTCGGCGACCAGCTGCGCGAGGACCTGCGCGGAGTCGGCAAGGCGGCGTCCGGCGCGCTGGTCGAGCGGCGCATCGAGGCCCTGGCGGACCGGCTGCACGGCCGGACCGACCAGGTCCGCGGCCGGATCGAGGGCGTGGCCCCGGACCTGCCGGGGGCCGAGGACGAGGAGGAGTCCGAGGCATCCGACGAAGAGGAACCTGAAGAACCGGACGAAGCAGAACCGGACGAGGCAGAACCGGACGAGGCAGAGGACGAGTCCGAAGAGCCGGCGGGAGATGAGCGCGAGCAGGCACCGCCCCGGAAACCCGAGAAGGCAGCCGCCAGGAAAGCCCCTGCCAAGAAAGCCGGCGCCAAGAAGGCGGCGAAGAAGGCACCGGCCAAGAAGTCCGCCGGGTCCGCCGCGAAGGCGCCGGGGACGAAGGCCACCGCCAAGAAGGCGGCGAGCAAGACGACGGCGGCGAAGAAGACCGCCAAGAAGGCCCCCGGGAAGAAGGCGGCCGCCTCGAAGGACACGGCGCGCGGTGTCACGCGGGCCGCCCGGCCGCCGAGGGGAGGTCCAGAACGATGACTGACACCGTCAGGACGGCGACGGGCCGCGTCGGGAACGGCGTCGGAACGGCGACCGAACAGGCACAGGCGAAGGCCGGCGGCCTCGGAGGTGTCGCCCAGAGCGAGGCCGCCGAGCACCTCAAGGCGGAGCTCCAGGAGTACCTCGCGGTCCAGGTACAGCGCCTGCTGATCGGCTTCGGCCGCAAACTCGGCGAGACGACCGGCAAGCTCAACGACATCGCCGAGGGCAACAGCCCCGGCTTCGCGCGCCTCGCCCTGGACGGCGGCCGCAAACTCGCCGAGGGCAAGGGGCCGTTGCGCACCGCCGTCGAAGTCGGGACCTCACGAGCCAAGGAGAACGTGCTCGGCGCGGTCAAGAACCTGGGCGGCGGCAAGGGCAAGGGCAAGGGCAAGAGCAAGGGCCGCGCGGGGCAGAAGCCCACCGTCATCATGGAGTACATCGACATCGGGGTGTCGCTGCGCACCGCGTACGACCAGTGGACCCAGTACCAGGAGTTCAGCACCTTCACCAAGGGCGTGCAGAGCGCGAACCGCGCCGACGACACGACCTCCGAATGGCAGGCCAAGGTCCTCTGGTCCAACCGCAGTTGGAAGGCCCACACCACCGAACAGCGGCCCGACGACCGGATCTCCTGGACGTCGGAGGGCGCGAAGGGCACCACGAAGGGTGTCGTCTCCTTCCACCCCCTCGGCGAGAACCTCACCCGGGTCCTGCTGGTCATGGAGTACTACCCCACGGGCCTGTTCGAGCGCACGGGCAACATCTGGCGCGCCCAGGGCCGCAGGGCACGACTCGACCTCAAGCACTTCGCGCGCTACATCACTTTGCGCGGTGAGGCCACCGACGGCTGGCGCGGCGAGATCAGCGACGGCGAGGTGGTCCGCAGCCACGAGGACGCGCTCGCCGAGGAGGACGAGGCGCCCGAGGAAGCAGAGGAGGAAGAGGGCGCATACGAGGAGGAGGGCCCGAACGGCGAAGAGGAAGAGGAGGCGGAAGAAGAGCCTGAGGCCGAGTACGAGGACGAAGAGGTGCCTGAGGGCGAGGAGGAAGAAGAGGAACCTGAGGGCGAGTACGAGGAGGAGGACGAGTACGAGACCGCCGAGGGCGGGAGCCGACGATGACCACACCCAGCCGACTCCCCGAACCCTACGGGCACGACGGGAGCGCCAACCTCGCCGACATCCTCGAGCGCGTGCTCGACAAGGGCATCGTGATCGCGGGCGACATCCGGATCAATCTGCTCGACATCGAACTGCTCACGATCAAGTTGCGGCTCATCGTGGCCTCCGTCGACAAGGCGAAGGAGATGGGGATCGACTGGTGGGAGGACGACCCGGCGCTGTCCTCGCGTGCGCGCCGCGACGAACTGGCCCGCGAGAACGCCGAGTTGCGTGCCCAGGTCGCCGAACTGGAGCGCGGGGAACTCGACCGCGGGCGCACCCGTACCCGTTCGGAGGAGCGTCGTTCGGAGGAGGAGGCCCCATGAGCGGTCTGCGTTATGTCTATGCCGTCTGCCGCCCCTTCGGCTCCACGCTTCCCGCCCAGCTGACGGGCGTCGGGGGCATGCCGCCCAAGCAGCTGACCCACCGCGGCATGGTCGCCATCGTCAGTTCGGTACCGGAGGACGACTTCGCGGAAGAGCCGCTGCGGGCGCACCTGGAGGACCTGGACTGGCTCAGCGCGACCGCGCGGGCACACCAGAACGTGATCGACGCGCTGACCATGGTGACCTCGCCCGTGCCGCTGCGGCTCGCCACCGTCTTCCGGGACGACAGCGGCGTACGCACGATGATGGAGGCCCAGGAGGAGACGTTCCGGCGGACACTCGACCGGATCGACGGGAGGGTGGAATGGGGCGTCAAGGTGTACGCGGAATTCTCCGGGGATGAGGAATCTTCCGGGGGTTCGGACGCGGTGTCCGCAGGTGTTTCCGCTGAACGGCCGTCCCCAGTAAAGGGCGGGACGGGACGCGACTATCTGCGGCAACGGCGGCAGCAGCGCAGAGCCCATGAGGAGAAATGGGAACAGGCCGAGGAATTCGCGCGCCGGCTGCACGGCTCCCTTTCCCGGTTCGCGGAGGACGCCCGGATTCACGCGCCGCAGAACGCGGCGCTTTCCCGCGCCTCGGGCCGTAATGTGCTCAACGCCGCTTATCTCGTGTCGCGTGCGGAATCAGAGGAATTCGTGGAACTGGTGGACCGTACAAAGGGCGATGAGCCGGGCCTGCGGGTGGAACTCACCGGGCCCTGGGCCGCGTACTCCTTCAGCGGCCCGGCGGGGGAGGAGGGCGCATGACCGTCGTCGAACGCCGTGAGATCGCCCTCGTCGACCTGCTCGACCGGCTGCTCGCGGGCGGAGTCGTCATCACTGGTGACCTCACCCTGCGCATCGCGGACGTCGATCTCGTACGCATCGACCTGAACGCGCTCATCAGCTCGGTGAACGAGCAGGTCCCCTCGCCCTGGCAGGAGGTGCCGTGACAGCCCGCAGGAACCGTCTGGACTTTGAGCCGGACACCGTGGAACGTGATCTGGTCAAGCTCGTGCTGACCGTCGTCGAGCTGCTGCGGCAGCTGATGGAACGGCAGGCGATCCGCCGTTTCGACACGGGCGAGCTGACGGAGGACCAAGAGGAGCGGATCGGGCTGACGCTGATGCTCCTCGAGGACCGGATGGCCGAACTGCGCGAGCGCTACGGCCTGCGGCCCGAGGACCTCAATCTGGACCTCGGGCCGCTCGGACCACTGCTTCCCAGGGACTAGCCACTACCCAGGGGACCAGCCACTACTTCCCGGGGACTAGGGGACTAGTGGGGGGCTACCAGCGATACCAACGTGACCTGGTACCGGTTGTGGTCGTGCTGCGCATCAAGAATCCCAGCAGCCACACGACGAGAACCACCAGGGCAATCCACCAGAGCAGTTTCACCGCGAAGCCGGCACCGAACAGAATCAGCGCCAGAAGCAGTACCAGCAGGATGGGAACCATAATCTGAAACCTCCTCCTGGTGTCCGGGTTTCCAGGAGCGGGGGAATCAGACCGGCTTTCGGCCGAGAATTTCTCCGTGCGGACAGGAGAACCATGCGTCCTCCTGTCGGCCCCATTCCCGCCACGCCTCCGACACCGCGCGCAGCTGCTCGGCGTCACGTGGCCGCCTTCCGTGGCGCGTTCGGCGTACGAGGAGGCGAGCGTGCGGTCCGCCCACAGGCCGCTCCACCAGGCGCGCTCCTCGTCGCTCGCGAAGCACCAGGTACTGGAGGAGGCGGTGATGTCGGTGAAACCGGCCCGCAGCGCCCAGGACTTGAGCCGCCGCCCGGCGTCCGGCGCACCGCCGTTGGCGCGGGCCACGCGCAGATACAGGTCCAGCCAGTCGTCCATGCCGGGCGTCAGCGGATACCAGGCCATCGCCGGGTAGTCCGCGTCGCGCACGGCGACGAAGCCGCCGGGCTTCGTGACCCGGTACATCTCGCGCAACGCCCGTACCGGATCTCCCACATGTTGCAGCACCTGATGCGCGTGGACGACGCAGAAGGTGTCGTCCGGGTAGTCCAGCGCGTGGACGTCCGCGACGGCGAACTCGACGTTCTCCAGGCCCTGTTCGGCGGCCGTGGCCCGCGCCTGGTCCAGGATGCCCGCCGCCTGGTCGACGCCGGTGACCCGGCCGTCGGGGACCAGCTTCGCCAGGTCCGCGGTGATGGTGCCCGGACCGCAGCCGATGTCCAGGATCGTCATATGGGGCTTCAGCGAGCCGAGGAGGTACGCCGCCGAATTGGCGGCCGTGCGCCACGTGTGCGAGCGCAGCACGGACTCGTGATGCCCGTGCGTGTAGACGGCTGTCTCCTTCGACATGACGTCACCTTCCGTCGTGTTCCGGCGTGGCGGTACCCGTGAACGTCACCGTACGCCGCCATGTCGAATAATGAGACCCGCGTCTTGCTATACGGACGGACGGGGAGGCGGCGGGTGATCAGCGGTGGGTGAGCGGCCGGTAGACGGTCAGCGCCTCGGGCAGCTTCTCGAGCGTCAGATCGCCCTCCACCGTGGTGACTTCGCCGTCGTACGCCAGGAGCGTGCCGGGCGCCACGTCGTCCACGTGGAGCCTGCCGACCCGTACCGCCGCATGGACGGGGGAGCGGGTCAGCGGTCCCGCGACGGCCGCGGCGAGGAGCCGGACGGCGGGCTTACGGCCCCCGTGCACGACCCGTACGTCCAGCCGGCCGTCCGCGAGGTCGTAGCGGCGGCCGGGGATCGGCCCCATGCGGTGATACGTGCCGTTGCCGGCGAACAGCAGCCACAACGGCCGTTCCGTGCCGCCGATCTCGGTCCGCAGCGGATGCCGGTCGGCCCGCAGCACGCGCAGCGCCGCGAGCACGCCCGCCGGCCAGCCGCCGATCCGCTTCGACCAGCGGTCCCGCTCACGCACCAGCTCCGGATAGACGCCAAGGCTGCACGTGTTGAGGAAGCAGCCCTCGACGGCGCCGGAGGCGAAATGGCCCACGTCCACGCGTACGGCGTCACCGTGCTCGAGGGCCCGGCACAGGTCGCGTACGTCCTCCACGCCCAGGTCGTGCGCGAAGTGGTTGAGCGTGCCGCCGGGCAGCACCGCGAGCGGGAGGCCATGGCGCAGGGCCACCTCGGCGGCCGCGTTCACCGTGCCGTCGCCGCCGCACACGCCCAGGACCACGGCCCGTTCCGCGGCCTTCGCCAACTCGGCCCGCAGCTCGGCCGCTTCACACTCCACGATCTCGGCGCGCGGCAGGACGTCGCGCAGGAGGCGTACCCGCTCCGGTGTGCCCGCCCCCTTGTTGGCCACGAGCACCAGGCCCTGCCCCTCGGGGAGCGCGGGCGCGTCCACGCGCGGGCGGCCGGGCGGCGGCAGCTGATCGCGGGTCGGCACGAGGCCCCGTACCGCGAAGGCGGCGCCCGCGCCGAGTGCCGCGCCCGCGAGGACGTCGCTCGGGAAGTGGACGCCCGTGTAGACCCGCGAGAGGGCCACCGCGACGGCGGCCGGGGCGACGGCCGCGCCCAGGGGCCGGGACTCCAGGGCGACGCCCGTCGCGAAGGCCGCCGCCGACGCCGAGTGCCCCGACGGGAACGAGGTGGTGATCGGCTGCCGGTCCAGCTGACGGATCAGCGGTACCGCGTGGAGCAGCGGGCGCGGACGGCGCACCGTGCGCTTGCCGAGCGTGTTGATGGTCGCCGAGGCCACGGCGAGCGAGGCGGCGCCCCGGGCGGCGGCGCGGCGGGCCTTCGGCGAACGCGTCACCGCGAGGGCCGCCGCCGTGGCGAACCACAGCTTTCCGTGGTTGGCGCTGCGGCTCAGCCTCGGCAGCACACGGTCGGCGCCCGGCCAGTGCCGTGCCGCGACGGCGTCGAAGGCGCGGCAGTCCACGCTCAGCAGCCGGTCGCGCAGGCCATGGCCGGGTTCGGGGACGGTGAGGTCTACGTCTGCGGTCATGGACTGCGGGTACCCCTGCAGTCCATGACCGCGCATAACCGTTTGCCGCCCGATCCCCTCGCCCGGACAATGCCCAATCATGGGACATCTGGAAGCGGCGCACCTCGAGTACTACCTGCCCGACGGGAGGGCGCTCCTCGGCGATGTGTCCTTCCGGGTGGGCGACGGGGCCGTGGTCGCGCTGGTCGGGCCCAACGGCGCCGGGAAGACGACCCTGTTGCGGCTGATCTCGGGTGAGCTGAAGCCGCACGGGGGCACCGTCACGGTGAGCGGCGGGCTCGGCGTGATGCGGCAGTTCGTGGGGTCCGTACGTGACGAGACCACCGTGCGCGATCTGCTCGTGTCGGTCGCGCCGCCCCGGATCCGTGAGGTGGCGAAGGCCGTCGACGCCGCCGAGCACGCCATCATGACCGTCGACGACGAGGCCGCCCAGCTCCAGTACGCGCAGGCGCTCGCCGACTGGGCGGAGGTCCAGGGGTACGAGGCCGAGACGCTGTGGGACATGTGCACCATGGCCGCGCTCGGCGTGCCGTACGACAAGGCGCAGTTCCGCGAGGTGCGGACGCTGTCCGGCGGTGAGCAGAAGCGGCTCGTCCTTGAGGCGCTGCTGCGCGGCAGCGACGAGGTGCTGCTGCTCGACGAGCCGGACAACTACCTCGACGTGCCCGGCAAGCGCTGGCTGGAGGAGCGGCTGAGGGAGACGCGCAAGACGGTTCTGTTCGTGTCCCACGACCGTGAGCTGCTGGCCCGCGCCGCTGAGAAGATCGTGAGCGTGGAGCCGGGACCTGCGGGCGCCGACGCGTGGGTGCACGGCGGCGGCTTCGCGACGTACCACGAGGCGCGGCGTGAACGCTTCGCGCGCTTCGAGGAGTTGCGGCGGCGCTGGGACGAGAAGCACGCCCAGCTGAAGAAGCTGGTGCTGAACCTGCGGCAGGCCGCCACGATCAGCCATGAGCTGGCCTCGCGGTACCAGGCCGCGCAGACCAGGCTGCGCAAGTTCGAGGAGGCGGGCCCGCCGCCGGAGCCGCCGCGCGAGCAGGACATCACGATGCGCCTGCACGGCGGGCGTACCGGCATCAGGGCCGTCACCTGCGAGGGGCTCGAGCTCACCGGGCTGATGAAACCCTTCGACCTGGAGGTCTTCTACGGCGAGCGGGTCGCCGTGCTGGGTTCCAACGGCTCCGGCAAGTCGCACTTCCTGCGGCTGCTCGCGGGCGGTGAGGTGGCGCACACGGGGAAGTGGAAGCTCGGCGCGCGCGTCGTCCCCGGCCACTTCGCGCAGACGCATTCCCACCCCGAGCTGGAGGGGCGCACCCTGCTCGACATCCTGTGGACCGAGCACGCCCAGGACCGCGGCGCCGCGATGTCCCGGCTGCGGCGCTACGAGCTGACCGGCCAGGCCGAGCAGCGCTTCGACCGGCTCTCCGGCGGCCAGCAGGCCCGCTTCCAGATCCTTCTGCTGGAACTGGAAGGGGCCACGGCCCTGCTCCTCGACGAGCCCACCGACAACCTCGACCTGGAGTCGGCCGAGGCTCTCCAGGAGGGTCTGGAGGCGTACCAGGGCACGGTCCTGGCCGTCACCCACGACCGCTGGTTCGCCCGCTCCTTCGACCGGTACCTGGTGTTCGGCAGCGACGGGAAGGTGCGTGAGACGACGGAGCCGGTGTGGGACGAGCGGCGCGTGCAGCGGGCCCGCTAGCGCCCGGTAGCCGACGGTCCGCGCCCCTAAAGGAGGCCGCAGGCCTTCCCTTTAGGGGCGCGGGGCTGTGTCGATTTGCGGCTCCGCCACGATGGGGGTCCCCCCGCTCGAGCGGAGCCGAGCGTGGGGGAGCGACCAGCCACAGATCACCCGCAGCTGTCATACCGCCTATCCAGCGGAGCGCTCCCGCTCGGTCCAGCGGAGCAGCGCTCCCAGGCCGCCCGCCGGAGCGCCCTGGGGCCCGGCCTGCGGCACGGCGGGCGACAACGACAGCGCGGGGGCGCCCGCCGCGATCACGGACCGCAGCAGCGCGTCGTCCGCCCGCGCCGACCAGGGGCGCGGCTCGCCCAGCGTCTTCGTGTCCGTGCGCCGCACCGCCAGCTGGTCGGGCCCCTCGCCGACCCACACCTCGCGGTGCGTGTCGGGCCCGTCCGGGATGATCAGCAACTCGTCGATCCGGTGCTCCCGGGCCGCCTCGATCACCGCTGGTACGCCCTCGACGGCGCCGACGTTTCCGTCCGCGTCCGGCGCCCGGGCCGCCATGAACCGCTCCAGGTCCTCGGCCGCCCTGCGGCGCACATGCTCCGCGCGGATCCGCTCCACGTCCTCGTCGAGGAGCCTGCTGCCGGCTCCACGCGTGGCCTCCATCGTGCGGTCGTGCAACCGCTGCGGCAGCCGCTCGTGCACCGCCCGCCGCTCGCGGTCGTCGCCGACGAGGATCAGCAGATCCGCCCGGGTCTCCTCCTGGCACACGGCGAGCGCGTCGGCGATCTCCGCGGCGTTGTGCTCCCAGGTGTTCTCCACCCTGAGCTGGAAGTGCCGCTCCGACCAGTCGACCGAGCTCGTACGGTGCAGCGGCCACTGCCGCCCGGACACCGAGCCCACGTCCCGGCTGCCCAGCGCGGAGCGCAGCTCGAAGTCGGCCCCGCGCCGGTCGACGTAGGCCACCACGCAGACCGGGTCCTCACCGAGCAGATCGAGGAGCGGCGCGGTGTGCGGGAGCGCTGACCACTCGACGGACAGGCCGCCCGGCGGGGACGCGGCCAGGGCGGGGTCGAGGACGACCTCGCCACCGGTGGCGAACAGGGCCCGGCCGTGCGGTTCGCTGGAGTGCCGCAGCTCCTCCAGCGCGGCCCGCACGGCCCGGCAGGTCGGCTCGTCCGCGCCCTGGTCCGCGAGTTGCCTGGATGCCGCCTGTGCCGTCAGTGATCGCTCATGAGGGGTGTCCTCCGTGTGCTGGGAGGTGCCGACGTACACGGAGGCCCAGGGTCCCGGAAGTTCGTACAGTGGACGCAGAAAGGCGAGATCCATGGCTTCCTCCCGGATGCCGCTCGGGATATTGCTTGCCGGGCGGGTACCCGGACGCCTCGAAGGAACACGACGATCGGGGTACCACCATGACCGGAGTCGACCCGGGTCTTCTGGACGACCAGCAGCTGATGAAAGAGCTGGAGACCATCCACCGCACGCGCCACGACACACTGCTGCACGGCTCGAACGACGCGCTGCGTATGCACAACGAGCGGATGGCGCAGCTCGAGGGCGAGTATCTGCGCCGCAACCCGCGCCGGCCTGTGGCTTCGGGCCGGACCCGGGAGGGCGCGCGCGAACGGCAGCCGGGCGGGGCATGAGCGCCGCCGCCCGGCTGCCGGCCTCCGCCTTTGCGGTCAGCGCCGCTTGGCGAACTCCTCCAGGAACGCCTCGCAGAACACCTTCAGGTCGTCCGGCTTACGGCTGGTGACGAGCGTCGACGGCGCTGCGTCACAGACCTGGACCTGCTCGTCGACCCAGGTGCCGCCCGCGTTGCGGATGTCGGTGCGCAGGCTCGGCCAGGAGGTGAGGGTACGGCCGCGCACCACGTCCGCCTCGACGAGCGTCCACGGGGCGTGACAGATCGCGGCGACCGGACGGCCCTGCTCGAAGAAGTCCCGCACGAACGACACGGCCCGCTCGTCCATGCGCAGCGCGTCCGGGTTGGCCACGCCGCCGGGGAGCACCAGGCCCTCGAAGGAGTCCGCCGACGTCTCGCCCACGACTTCCTGCACGGGGAACACGTCGGCCTTGTCGAGATGGTGGAACGCCTGGATCTGACCCGGCTTCGTCGACACGAGCACGGGTTCGTCACCCGAGTCGATCACGGCCTGCCAGGGGTCCGTGAGTTCGATCTGCTCGACGCCCTCCGGCGCCATCAGAAACGCGATACGCATGGATCCTCCACGTCCTCTCTCGACACGTCCTTCCTCGGCGGCACGCGCCCTTCCGGCCCGAGCCGCCGCTCTCCCGCGCGTTCACCCGGTGAAGCTGCCCGGCGAGTCGTCCGGCGCCGCGCGGCTGATCTCCGCGAGGGCCGAGTCGGGGTCCTGTGAGACCGCGAGGTCGCCCAGGCTGACCATGCCGACCGGGTGGCCGTCCTCGACGACCGGCAGGCGGCGTATGGCGTGGTCGCGCATCAGCTCGACCGCCGCCGAGACCGCGTCGTCCGGACCGATCACCACCGGGTTGGGCGTGCACACGGCCTGGGCGCTCACCGTCAGCGGGTCGACTCCGTCCGCGACCGCGCGGAGCGCGATATCACGGTCCGTCAGGACTCCGAGGACGCTCCGGTCCCCGGTCACCAGAACGTCGCCGATGTCCTGGGCGCGCATGAGCTGCGCCGCTTCGACGAGCGAGGCGTCGGGGCGGACGGCGACGACGCCTGGCGTCATGACTTCCCTCACGAACTGAGCCATTGCTGTGGGCCCTTCCTGCTTTCCCCGGTCACGGGGCCGATCACTGGTACGACGGCGGGATGTGGCCCGCAGTACCCCGGAGCGGCCGGACTATGCCTCCGCCACGGGTGCTTCGGGCGGTGAGCCCTAACCGGTCTCGCCGCCCGCGGCACGTACGACCGCTTCGGCCAGTTCGTGAGCGGTGTCGTAGACCGCCTTCCTCGGCAGCCGCTCCAGCGGTTCGACGAGCCCGTCGGGCGCGTTCCGACTCCGCAGGAGGCGGCTCAGTTCGCGAGGGCCCCCGGGGAAGGCCGTACGGCCGAGCAGCCGCGCGAGTTCGTAGCGCACCTCCTCCACGGAGCCCGGGCCGGCGCCCGGCAGAACCGGCCCGCCCGCGACCCGCAGGTCGTCGTCGGCGGTCGGCTCCGGGTCGTGCCACTCCTCGGTCCTGGTCGGGTGGCCCGACCGGAGCAGGCCCTGCAGTTCATGCTTCATCTCATCGTCCTTGTGGACGTTGAGCCGGTCGCTGCCTCGCTGCATGTCTCCCTCCAGACACTCGGGGGTGGACCCTCGTGTACCCGCGCCCCCGACATCGACACGAAGGGTTTGTCCACTCGTGGCCTGGAGACCCGTTTTGCGCCCCCCAACCGCAAATTCCATGGGGAAGGACAGGACCATGGCGGTATTCGCTGTGACTCTCCCGGTCCTGATGCTCGGCGTCGTCCTGGCGCTCGGCCGCTACGAGGACTGGCTCCTCCCGCCGGCCCGGCATCCGGACGAGTCCGAAACGCCGGCACTGCACCACTGATCGCTGAACTGATCACTGATCACTGATCGAGTCGGGTCGAGTTGGATCGAATCGGACGTGCATCGGCCCCGGCGCCGGGGGGAGCGCCGGGGGCCTGCTCGGGGGGTGTCCGACCTGCGGTGGGGCGTCCGTCAGGAGCGGTGTCCGTCAGGAGCGGTGGAGCCGTCCGTCAGGGGCGGTCGTGACCGGGCAGGAACTCCTGGATCTTGGCCTTGAGGCCCTGGCGGACCATCGACGTGCGGTCGGAGTCGCCCTTGAGGATGGACGCGGCGGTGGCCTCCATCTGTTCCCACGTGGCGTGCGGCGGGATCGGCGGGACGGCCGGGTCGGTCAGGAACTCGATCACCGCGGGGCCGTCGGCCTCCAGGCCCGCGCGCCAGCCCGCCTCGACGTCCTCCGGCTTCTCCACCCGGATACCGGTCAGCCCGAGGGAGCGGGCGAAGGCGGCGTACGGCACGTCCGGGATCTCCTGCGAGGGCAGGAACGAGGGGGCGCCCTCCATGGCGCGCATCTCCCAGGTCACCTGGTTGAGGTCGTGGTTGTTCCAGACGCCCACGACGAGCCGCGGGTCCTCCCAGCGGTCACGGTACTTGGCCGCCGTGATCAGCTCCGCAAGCCCGTTCATCTGCATCGCCCCGTCCCCGACGAGCGCGATCGCGGGCCGGTCCGGATGCGCGAACTTCGCCCCGATCGCGTACGGCACCCCGCAGCCCATCGTGGCGAGCGTCCCCGACAGCGAGGAGCGCATCCCGGGCCGGCTCGTCAGATGCCGCGCGTACCAGTTCGCCGCCGAACCCGAGTCGGACGTGACCATCGCGTTGCCGGGCAGCAACGGGTCAAGCGCCCGCGCCACGTACTCCGGATTGATCGGGTCCGCGGACAGGTGGGCCCGGCTCTCCATCACCTCACGCCAGCGCGCCACGTTCGCGCACACGGTGTCGTACCACTCGCGCCCGCGGTCCTCGTCCAGCAGCGGGATCAGCCGCGTCAGCGTCGCCTTGGCATCCCCGACGAGATTCACCTCGTACGGATAACGCATCCCGACCATGTGCGGATCGATGTCGATCTGCACGGCCCGCGCTTTCCCGAACTCCGGCATGAACTGCGTGTACGGGAAGGAGGAGCCGATGGTCAGCAGGGTGTCGCAGTCGCGCATCAGCTCGTAACTCGGCCGGGTGCCCAGGAGGCCGATCGCCCCGGTGACGTAAGGGAGTTCATCGCTCAGCACGTCCTTGCCGAGCAGCGCCTTGGCGACGCCCGCGCCCAGGAGTTCGGCGATGCGCTCCACCTCGGGCTGGGCCCCGGCCGCGCCCTGGCCGATCAGAATCGCCGCCTTGTCGCCGGAGTTGAGCACCTCGGCCGCCCGTTCCAGCGACTCCTGCGAGGGAATCGCCGTCCACGCGCTGCGGTCCAGGCTGGAGGGGACCATCTTGAACTCGTGCGTGGGGGCGGAGTAGTCGAGGTCCTGGACGTCTCCGGGGATGATCACGGCGGTGGGGGCGCGGCGCGCGTACGCGGTGCGGATCGCCCGGTCCAGGACGTTCGGCAGCTGCTCGGGCACCGTCACCGTCTCCACGAAGTCGGAGGCGACGTCCTTGAACAGCGTGTGGAGATCGACCTCCTGCTGGTACGAGCCGCCCATCGCGGTCCGGTGCGTCTGGCCGACGATCGCGAGCACCGGCACATGGTCGAGCTTGGCGTCGTACAGGCCGTTGAGCAGGTGGATCGCGCCGGGCCCCGAGGTCGCGGCGCACACACCGAGCCCGCCCCCGAACTTCGCGTAGCCGACCGCCTCGAACGCGGACATCTCCTCGTGCCGGGACTGGATGAACCGGGGACGGTCCTCGGCCCGGCCCCATGCGGCGAGAAGGCCGTTGATGCCATCACCCGGGTAACCGAACACATGTTCCACGCCCCATTCGCGCAGGCGCTGCAGGACGTGGTCGGCGACTGTGGTGCTCATGCGGGACCTCCCGGGGGTGACGGCTGTACCGCCCGAGTCACCCGCGCACGCCCCGAAAAACCTGCGGGTGTTTGCCGCTCACTCGGTGGGGCAGGCGAATGTCAGTGCTTCGGACAGGAGGCACGTCCGTGGGAGCGGCGAATTTCCCGCCACGGGTGTGCCCGTTCGGTTCCGGGCGCGCTCCCACGGTGACCGTCCACCCCAAGGCACCATTCAAGGGAGTTGCGACGCACCATGCAGACGCACGCAAGCGCGAAGCACCACCCGCATGATGACGCACCCGACACCACCGAGGCCTTCCGTACCCTCGCCAAGCTCCCTCCGGGGCAGCAGCGCGACACACTCCGTGCGGAGATCGTCGAGGCCTGGCTGCCCATGGCCGAGCGGCTCGCGGGACGTTTCCGCAGCCGCGGCGAGAGCTTCGAGGACCTGCGTCAAGTAGCGGCGCTCGGGCTGGTCAAGGCCGTCGACCGCTACGACCCGGAGCGCGGCAACGCCTTCGAGAGTTATGCCGTCCCGACCGTCACCGGCGAGATCAAGCGGCACTTCCGCGACCACATGTGGACCCTGCACGTACCCCGTCGGGTCCAGGACCTGCGCAACCGGGTCCGCTTCGCCTGCCAGGACCTGTCCCAGACGATCTCAGGGCGGCAGCCCACGGTCCAGGAGATCGCCGAGCACGCACAGATGAGCGAAGAGGACGTGCGCGTCGGCCTGGAGGCGCTGGAGAGTTTCACCGCCCTCTCGCTCGACGCCGAACTCCCGGGCAGCGAGGACGGATACGCCCTGCGCGACGCGCTCGGCGCCTCCGACCCGGCCCTCGACGTCGTCGTCGACCGTGAGGCGGTCAAGCCCCGCCTGGAGGCGCTGCCCGAACGCGAACGGGCCATCCTCTACATGCGGTTCTTCGGCGACATGACCCAGAGCCGCATCGCCGAACAGCTCGGCATCTCCCAGATGCACGTCTCCCGCCTGATCAGCCGGTGCTGCGGCAGGCTGCGGGACCAGGTGATGCAGGACGCCGCGTAGCTCCGCTGAAGGTGCGGTTCGAAGCTGCGGGTTCGTTGTGGCTGGTCGCGCCGTTCCCCGCGCCCCTGAAGGATGGCCTGCGGCCTCCTTCAGGGGCGCCGGACCGGTACTAGCGGCGGTCCAAGTTCCTTAAGGCCAGTGCTATGTGACGGGACATCATGTCCAACACCTGTGCCTCGGCCATCGAGAACGCCAGGCGTGCCCCGCAGCGGAACAGGGTGAGCACGCCCTGTACGGCGCCGTCGACGGTCAGTGGGACGCACAGCAGGGACGTGACGTTCGCGCGGACCAGGACGGGGGCGCCCGAGGCGTCCCGGCCGAAGGCCTCCGGGTCGTCCGGGCGCACCTGGAGTGCCGTGGACCCGCCGCGTGCCGCCTCGACTACGAGTGGGCACGTGGCGGGGTCCTGCGCCTGAAGGTCCGCGAGTGGGCCCTGCCGGTCGGCCGGTCCGAGGACGGTCATACGGCACAGCCGTGCGGCCCCCTCGTCGGCCACCACCCAGTCCGCGAACCGCCCGTGCAGCACTTGGGTCGCCCGCTCCAGGACGGCCGCCCGGGTCTTCGCGGGCTCGGCCAGCAGCGCCGTGGTCATGGCGTCCACCAGGTCCATCTGCGCCGCGTGCCGCGTCGTCTCGGCGAGGTCCGGCACAGTGCCGTGAGGGGTCTCGGGGGACGGGACCCGCGACACCGCGGGCTGGAGCACGATGAGTGCGGAGGTACGTGGCTCACCGCTCGTCCGCACCGCGGTGAGCGTCGCGCGCACGGGAGCGGAGGGGCGTTGCTGAAGGTGGACGGTGAGACTGCGGTCGCCCTCGCCACGGGCCACCGCCGCGGTCTGGGAACGGAACGCGGCCCGCTCCGCGTGTGCGAGGAAACTGCTCAGCGGCCGGCCCGTCGCGTAGCCCGCCCGTATCCCGGTGAACTGGGTCGCCGCGTGGTTCAGCCTGCGCACGACCGTCTCGCGGTCCGTCAGCGCGACGGGCAGCGGAAGGCGCTGGAAGATCGCCCGCAGCAGCTGCTGCTCCTGGCGGTCGGCGGAGGGCCCGCCGGACGCGCCGCCCGAGTTCAGCCGCTCGTACCACGGCCACAACTGGTCGGCCACATGGTCGAGTTCGAAGAGCGCCGCGTCGAGTACTGTCGGCAGGTCGTCGTTGGGTACCGACCGTGCCGCCTTCAGTTCTGCGACACGGCGCACGAAATCCTCGAGTTCCTCACCGAACTCGTCCGTTTGCGCCATGCAACGAACCTAGCCGGTCACAAGCCGTTCCGGGGCCGCCGGAGCGGAACCCCTCGAACTCGTTTTTCCCGCAGGTGAGCGGGAACGCGCAAAAGACAGGAGGTGAAACCATGCTGGACACCGAACAAATCGGTCCACGGGGCATGGAATCCCCGGAATCCGCACTTCCGGCTCGTCGGCTGTCGGAGCTCGCCGAGCACGCAGCGCGCTGCACCACAGACTGCTGTGGTGCGAGTACCACGGTGTCCAACGGCGGCACGGAGCGACCGGCCGCGGTGACCCACCCCGACCTCGCGGGCCTCGTCTCGGTCCAGCTCCGCTCCGGAGAGGGGCCGATCCCCGTCGCCGTGGACGGCGGTGAACCCGTCGAGACCGGTGACCTGCTGCGTGTGGAGCGCTGGCCGCAGTACCGGGCCGTGGCGCTCGACGCGGGCGTTCGCTGCTGCGTCACGATGCCCTTCCGGCGCGCGGGCCTGACGGTGACGCTCAGTCTTTACAGCTTCCGCCCGGACAGCCTGGATGACGCCTCACACGGTCCCGCCCGAGCCCTCGGCGACCTCGCCACGACCAGTCTCGTACGCGACCGCTCCTACCGCGCGGCGCTCACCGAACTCGACCATCTGGGCGCCGCGTTGCGCACCCGCCCCGTCGTCGACCAGGCGTGCGGCATCATCATGCATGTGCTGGGCTGCGACGCGGACGCGGCCTTCGGGGTCCTGCGTCGTGTCTCGCAGGGCACCAACCGCAAACTGTCCGACGTCGCCTCGTCGCTCGTCGAGACACGGGGGCGCGGCCTGGAACAGGAACTGGCGTCACTGGCGGACTGAGCGCGGGAGCGCTCCGCTAGAAGTGCCGCGATATGCCGTCGATCGTCTGCGGCACCATCGTGGCTGGTCGCGCCCGCGCGGCGGAGCCGCATAGTGTCACAGCCCCGCGCCCCTTCGGGCGCTGTCGAACCGCAGCGGACTTCGCTCGACCCGCTACGCCATCACCCGCTCGGGCGTCCGCGTGGCACGAATGGTGTCCGGCCGCGCGCGTCCGGGCGGTGTGCGGGCTGTGATGTGAAACGGGGCACGACGGCCGTGCCCCTCCTCCGCCGCCCAAGGGCGCGGGAGGCATCACAGCCTTCGGCCGAAGGAGCCCAGCCCATGCGCCGTACCGTCCGCGCCCTGTCCGCCACCGCCCTCGCCGCCGCCGTCCTGGGCACCACGGCCCCGGCCACGACCGCGAACGAAGAGCCGGTCGAGGAGTCGGTCACGGGTCCGGCCACGGTTCCGGTCGAGGAGCCGACCACGGATGCGGCCGGGATCCCGGTCGAGGAGCCGACGACGGATCCGGCCGGGATTCCGATCGGGGAGCCGGAGGAGCCCGTCGAGGAGCCGGCCGCAGGTCCGGTCGCGGAGGTCAGTCCGCGCACTGTGGCCCCCGGTGGCACCGTCACCGTCTCCGTGTCCTGCGACGCGATCGACGGGCACGCGCCCGAGACCATCGACGCCACCTCGCAGGCCTTCGAGCACGGCACCGTCAAACTGCACCGCGTCGCGGGCCACGACAAATCCGGGGCGGGCGCCGCCTACAGCGGCACCGCCCGGATCGCGCCCGCCGCGAACTTCAAGGACGGCGGGCCCGACAAGGTCGGCCCGACCTCCGAGTGGGCCGTCGACGGCACCTGCCCGGCGCCGCCCGGCGCCGAGGAACAGGAGTGGAGCGCGACGTTCACGGTGGCCCTCGACGGCTCCCGCCACCCGGTGGTCCCGCACGGGGTGCGCGCGGGCGAGGGCGGTACGTTCACCGACTCTCCGGCCGCCCTCGCCGCCGGCGGCGTCCTCATCGCGGGCGCGCTCGCCGCCGCCGTCCACAGGCTGCTGCGCAGGGGGTCCTCAGCGAACCGTTGAGCCGCCTGCGTTGGCGACGCGTGACGGTGGGTACTCAGAGCCCAGGGACACAACCGGCACCGTAGGGACCACACGGATCACTGCGCGGAGGTACATATGCGGCGGACGGATCCGGAAGGGCATGGTCCCGTCCGTTACGGCCCACCGCTTCCCGGCCAGGGGCTGCCGGTGCCGCCGGGGCTCGCCGCGGCCGCGGTAGGCGCGCACACCGAACCCACCGGCGGCGGCACCCGGCTCCTGGACGCGGCCTGCGCCTACTGGGCCCGGCGTGGCCTGCCCGCCGACCGCCACCGGACGGCCGCCGCCCCCGGAGCCCCGGCCCTGCTCCTCGCGCTGACCGCCGCGCTCGGCGGCGACGTCCTGCTGCCGCGCCCGCGCGCCACCTGGTGGGCGCCCACGGCACGCCTGCTCGGCACGTCCGTGTTCCATGTGGGGACGTCCGCCGAGTGCGGCGGCGTCCCCGACCCGTACGCCCTCCTGGAGACCGTGCGCCGGGTGCGCGCCGAGGGCGGCGACCCGCGGCTGCTCGTGCTCTCCGTCGCCGACGACCCCACCGCCACCGTGGCCCCGCCCGAAGTGGTCCACGAGACCGTGGAGGCGGCCGCGGGCGAGGGACTGCACGTGATCAGCGACGAGACCTGGCGCGACACCCTGCACGATCCGCACGACACGGTCCTGCTGAGCCCCGCCGAGATGCTCCCCGACCGGGTCACCGTCATCTCCGACCTGGCCGGGCCCTTTCTGCCGCCGGGCTGGCCCGCCGCGATCGCCCGCTTCCCGGACAGCGACCTCGGCACCCGGCTGCGCGACCGCGTACTCGACGTGCTCACCGCGCTCGGCGCCCGCATCGCCACGCCGGTCGCCGAGGCCGCCGCGTACGCACTCGACGAGCCCGACGAGATCACCCTGCGCCTCACCGCGTCCGTACGGCTGCACGCGCGCGTGGCCGCCGCCGCGCACCACGCCGTGGTGACCGGGGGCGCCCTCGCCCGGCCCCCGCAGGCCGGCCGCCACCTCTACGCGGACCTGGGACCGCTGCGCCCCGCGCTCACCGAATACGGCATCGGCGACGCGCAGGAACTGGAGGACTTCCTCACCGCCCGCCTCGGCATGCCCGCCCCCGGCGGCCACCGCTTCGGCGACGATCTCGGCGCCCTGCGCGTACGCCTGGCCACCGGATCCCTCCTCGGAGCAACGGACCAGGAGCGCATGGCGTCTCTCACGTCACCTGAACCTCTGGAATTGCCGCATGTGGAACGCGCGTTGACTCTGCTGGGATCGGTCTTCGACGATCTCCGCGACGACGCTCGGCGATGGGAGTCCCCTCGATGACGCAGCAGACCGAGTCGACCTCGACCACCACCAGGTCCCCGTCCACGTCCAGATCCCCGTCGGAGGACGCCGACGAGCCGGTGTCCTCCGCCCTACCCGCCGCCGGAACGGGAACGCCGCTCGCCGCGCCGCGCCCGCTCGGCGAGCGGCGCATCTGGCCGCGGTCCTTCACCGACCGGCTGACGGCCCCGCTGCCGGACCTCAGGGGCTTCGCCCGGTTCGTCCGTGAGGGCGCGGTACGGCCAGGGCCCGAAGGCCTCGCGGACATCCCGCGGCTGCCGTACGACCCGGCCCCGCTGCCGCGAGTGGACGCGCGGACCGTCGCCGTCTCCTGGGCCGGACACGCCAGCTGGGTGATCCGGATCGGCGGACTCACGGTCCTCACCGACCCGGTCTGGTCCCGCAAGATCCTCGGAACTCCCGCCCGTGTCACGCCCGTTGGCGTGCCCTGGAGCGAACTGCCGCGCGTCGACGCGGTCGTCATCAGCCACAACCACTACGACCACCTGGACGCCCCGACCCTGCGCAGGCTCCCGCGCGACACCCCCGTGTTCGTCCCCGCCGCGCTCGGCAGCTGGTTCCGGCGCCGCCGCTTCACCCGCGTCACCGAGCTCGACTGGTGGGAGGCGGCCGAACTGCGCGGGGTCCGCTTCGACTTCGTGCCCGCCCACCACTGGTCCAAGCGCAGCCTCCACGACACCTGCCGCACCCTGTGGGGCGGCTGGGTGCTGACCGCGTCCGACGGACAGCGCGTCTACTTCGCGGGTGACACGGGCTACGGCCACTGGTTCACCCACATCGGCAACCGCTACCCGGGCATCGACCTGGCCCTGCTCCCGATCGGCGCGTACGAGCCCCGCTGGTGGCTCAGCGACGTCCACTGCGACCCGGAGGAGGCGGTCCGCGCCGCCCAGGACCTCGGCGCCCGCCGGATGGCACCCATGCACTGGGCCACGTTCGTACTGTCGGCGGAGCCGGTGCTGGAACCGCTGACGCGGGTGCGGAGGGCTTGGGAGAGGGCGGGCTTGGCGCGAGAGGATCTGTGGGACCTGCCAGTGGGGGCAAGCCGAATCCTGCCCTGAGCCCTGAGGCCCGAGCCCCGTAGGGGCGCGGGGCTGTGACATTGTGCGGCTCCGCCGCGTGGGCGCGACCAGCCACAGACGACCCGCAGCCGTCATGCCGCCTTGCCCGCCGAGTTCTTCGCTTATGCCATGGACTTACGAACGCGGCGCCACACACTCGGCGCCCCACTGACCACCAGCGTGAGCACAACCGCAGCCACCACACCCTCCCAAGGCTCCTTGAACAGCGAGCCACCGAGGATGCCGATGAGCTGGTACGTCACCGCCCACGCAAGGCAAGCGGGCACGTCCCCCCGCGCGAACTGCCGCATCGGCATCCGCGCCATCAGACACGCCAGCATCACCGGAATCCGCCCCGCCGGCACCAGCCGCGACACCACCAGCACGGTCACCCCATGGGCATCGAGCCGCTCCTGAGCCTGGGCGAGCCGGTCCTCCGGGGCGCGGTCGCGCAGCGCCTGCAACCACCGCGAGCCGTTCTTCGACCCCATCCCGCGCTTCCCGAGCCAGTACAGCGAAACGTCACCGAGGAAGGCCGCGACCGACGCCACCACGAAGACGAGCAAGAGCGAGAACGGCGCCGTCTGGTGGAAGGCCACCACCGCGGCCGAACTCACCAAAGCGCCCGTGGGCACCACGGGCACCAGCGCACCGATCAGCACCAGCAGGAACAACGACGGATAACCGACGGCCTGCTGGGTCGACTCGGGCGTCACGGAGGCCGCCGCGGAAAAGATCACCGCGCGACCTCCGGCCGTACGCTCTCGCCGTGCCCCAGCAGGTGCACGGCCACCTCGGGCGTCCGCTCGCGTGCCAGGCGCTGGAACTCCGGGCCCGGCGCATGGAATTCATGGGGACGCACGGCATCCATGCCGATCGGCCAGTACGTGCCGTAGTGCACCGGCACCGCGCTGCCCGGCAGCAGCCGGGCGAGCGCCTCCGCGGCCCGCCCGGCGTCCAGGTGCCCCTCCCCGAGATACGGTCCCCAGCCGCCGACCGGCAGCAGCGCCACGTCGACCGGGCCGACCTCCTTGGCCATCGCCTCGAACAGGCCCGTGTCCCCGGCGAAGTACGTCCGGGCCTCGCCCTCGACCACAAAGCCGAGGGCGGGCGCGCGGTGCGGCCCGACCGGCAGCCGCCGCCCGTCGTGCCGCGCAGGCACGGCCCGTACGACCAGGTCACCGACCCGCGTCTGATCGCCCGGCGCCACCTCGACGAGCCGTAGATGACCGAGCCTGCGCAGCCCCGGTACGGCGCTTGTGGTGCCCCGCGGCACCAGCACCCGGGTGCCCGGAGCGAGCCGTGCCAGCGAGGGGACGTGCAGATGGTCCGCGTGCAGATGCGAGACGAGGACCACGTCCGCGAGCGCCGCCTCGGGTGGGGGCGGCGCCCCGCGGCGGCGGCGCAGATGTGCGAGCCGGCGGGCGAAGAGGGGGTCGGTCAGCAGGCGCACGCCCGAGTCCTCGACCGTACAGGTGGCATGACCCCACCAGGTGATCTCCACCGGCACCCCCTTTGCCTCCTTCGCGCGACTCCCCCAGAGCCTACGGGCAGGAGTAGGGTCATCGGCGAAACCGGAGGTGAGGGGGACACCATGGGAGAGACGCGCAGTGCCTCCGGCATGCTTCGCGTCACGGCGATCGCCAGTCTGACGCCGCTCGAGGAGCTGGACGCGGAGCCCTTCCTGGTGGACTCGCGCAGCCAGCACGCCATGTGCGCGCGCTGGGCCGCCGAGCGGGGGTACGTCATCACACGGCAACTCCTCGTGCGCGGCCTGCGTCCCGACCACTGCGCGCTCTGGGAGGACGTCGAGGCGGGCCTGGTGGATGTGTTCGTCGCGCCCAGTCACCGGGTCCTGGAGCGGGCGCTCGCCTCGGTCGACGAGTTCACCGCCGAGTGTGCCCGGCGCGGTGTACGCATCGAGACGGTCGGGTGCGCGGAACCGGCGTACGACGCGCAGATGAAGGCCCGGGTCCATCGCCGGCTGTCGATGCCGACGGCGGGGTACGACGGGCGCTGACCTCGCGCCTTCACCCCCTCTGTGCGACCCCCCTTGCGCCGTCACCCGTTGTGAAAAGGTGGGTGACGGGTTTGTCAGCGGGAGGTGGGCGTGAGCGAAAGGCGATGGCGGCGGGTGGGCAGCGCCGTCTGGCGGAGTATCGCGGTGTGGGCGGTGTCCACCGTCACCATGCTGGTGCTCGCCGGGATCCTGCCGGACTTCCGGATCCAGTCGGCCGACGGAGAGAGCGCCACCCGTATCACGGTCGCCGCCGCGGTCGGTGCCGGGGCCTTCGGTCTGCTCTCCGCCCTGGTGTGGCCGCTCCTCGTCCGCGCCCTGCTCCTCGTACCCGCTCTCGTCCTCGGACTGCTCGTCTTCTTCCTCAACGGCTCGCTCCTCCTCGTGGCCCTGCGCTTCAACCCCTCGGGACGGGGCGAGGTCGCCCCGGAGACCGCCGTCGTGGTGGCCGCGGTGATGTCCGCCGTCGCCTCCGCCACCGGCGGCGCCCTCGCCGTCCGGGACGACGACGCGTACCGCAGAAGGCTGTACCGGCTGGCCGACCGCCGTGGCACGGAAGAGCGGGCAGGCCCTGGCCTGTCGACCCCCGGCACCGTCTTCGTCCAGCTCGACGGCGTGGGCCACGACGTGCTCATGGGCGCCGTGGGGCGGGGCCTGATGCCGACCGTCGCCGCCTGGCTCGGCAGGAGCGAGGGGGACGGGGAACGCGAGCGTGGCAGCAGGCGTCCCACCCACCGGCTCACCCGCTGGCGCACCGACTGGTCCAGCCAGACCGGCGCCAGCCAGCTCGGCATCCTGCACGGCTCCAATCACGACATCCCCGCCTTCCGCTGGTACGAGAAGGAGAGCCGGGAGGTGATGGTCTGCAACCGGCCCACCAGCGCCGCCGAACTCCAGCGCCGGGCCATCGAGCGCACCGGCGACGGCGGACTGCTCACCCTGGACGGCGCCAGCCGCGGCAACCTCTTCAGCGGCGGCGCCGACCAGCTCGCCCTGGTGCTGTCCGTGGCAGCGAGGAGGGGGAAGGAGAACCGTTCGCGGGCGGGCTACTTCGCGTACTTCTCCGACCCCGCCAACGCCGTCCGTACCGCCATGTCCTTCGTCGCCGACGTCGGCCGCGAGATCGGCGAGTCCACCCGCGCCCGCCTCAGGAAGCAGCGGCCGCGCGTCAAACGTGGCGGTCTGTACCCCTTCATCCGCGCCTTCGCGACCGTGGTCGAGCGGGATGTCGTCGTCGCCGCGGTGATCGGGGACATGCTCGCCGGGCGCGCCGCCGTCTTCGCGGACCTGGTGGCGTACGACGAGGTGGCCCACCACTCGGGCCCGTACAGCCGCGACGCGGAGAAGGTCCTGGGCCGACTCGACCGCTCGCTGGCCCTGATCGCGCAGGTCGCCGAGCACGCCCCGCGCCTGTACCGCATCGTCGTCCTGTCCGACCACGGCCAGAGCCCCGGCGAGACCTTCCGTGCCCGCTATGGACTCGCCCTCGGCGAACTCGTCAGGGCCGGCTGCGGACTGCCCGTGCCCCGCAAGGCGCAGCGCACGCACAGCGGCGCCGAGGCCAGGGCCACCGTACGGGCCGCGCTGCACAGGCCCGTCGAGGAGGCCGAGGACGAGCATCGCCCGTCCCGCCGCCGCTCGGAACCCATCGTGCTGGCCTCCGGCAACCTCGGCCTCGTGTCCTTCCCGGACGTACCGCACCGGATGAGCCGCGAGGAGATCGACGAGCGCCACCCGGCGCTGCTGTCCACGCTCGCCAACCATCCCGGCATCGGCTTCGTCCTCGTCAGGAGCGAGGAGCACGGCGGCCTCGTGCTCGGCGCGCACGGCGCGGAGATCCCCGTGGACGAACTGGAGAAGAACCCGGGCCCGCTCGCCGACTTCGGCCCCGCCGCGGCAGCCGCCGTACGGCGTACGCACTCCTTCCCGCACGCCGCCGACATCATGGTCAACTCCTGGTACGACCCCCAGGACGGCGAAGTCCTCGCCTTCGAGGAGCAGATCGGCTCCCACGGCGGACTCGGCGGCGCCCAGGGCGAGCCGTTCCTGATGTCACCCCTCGTGCTCTCCGCCCCCGTCGAGGACGGGGAGGAACTGGTCGGCGCCGAGCAGGTGCACCGCGTCTTCAGGCGCTGGCTGCGGGAGGCCGGTGGCCCGGAGGTCCCCCTGCCGGCCCGCGGCGACCAGCGGGCCGCCTGAAGAGCCCGTACGCAGGCAGGTCCCGCCGCCCGCTTCCCTGCCGTTCAACCGTTCTTGGCCCGATCCCCTGAGTGCGCCGGGCCCCGATGTGATCGGATGGGGTGGACGGAACCCATCCAGGGACCCACCGAAAGGAACCATCGTGGCAACGACGCGCACCGCACACACCGTCTGGGAGGGCGAACTGCTCAAGGGCAGCGGCACCGTCACCTTCGACTCCTCCGGCATCGGCTCGCAGCCGGTGTCGTGGCCGTCGCGTGCCGAGGCGGCGAACGGCAAGACCAGCCCGGAGGAGCTGATCGCCGCCGCCCACTCCAGCTGCTTCTCCATGGCCCTGTCGCACGGTCTGACCGGGGCGGGCACCCCGCCGACCCGCTTGGAGACGAAGGCCGACGTGACCTTCCAGCCCGGCGAGGGCATCACCGGTATTCACATCACCGTGCAGGGCGAGGTGCCGGGTCTGGACGCGGACGGCTTCGCCGCGGCGGCCGAGGACGCCAAGAAGAACTGCCCGGTGAGCCAGGCCCTCACCGGCACGACGATCACGCTGACGGCCGAGCTGGCCTGACGCTCGCCAGCACTTCGTACGCACCTCGATGCCGCGTCTCCCGCAGGGCGCGGCATCGTCGTTGTTGGGGTGATCCATACCCGTTTCCGGGGTACCTGGGGTTGACAAGAGCCCACTCAAGTTTTGTGCTGGAGGGCGGGAAGCGCCCGGGTGGAAGGGGACGAAGATGGCACGTGCGGTCGGGATCGATCTCGGTACCACGAACTCCGTGGTGGCCGTCCTGGAGGGCGGTGAGCCCACGGTCGTCGCCAACGCCGAGGGCGCGCGGACGACGCCGTCCGTCGTGGCCTTCGCCAAGAACGGCGAAGTCCTCGTCGGCGAGGTCGCCAAGCGGCAGGCCGTGACCAACATCGAGCGCACCGCGCGCTCCGTGAAGCGTCACATGGGCGACGGGAGCTGGCGCTTCCCGGAGAAGGGCGACATCGACGGCACCCGCTACCGGGCGCAGGAGCTGTCGGCACGGGTGCTGCAGAAGCTGAAGCGGGACGCCGAGGCGTATCTCGGCGAGGACGTCACGGACGCCGTGATCACCGTGCCCGCCTACTTCGACGACGCCCAGCGCCAGGCCACCAAGGAGGCCGGCGAGATCGCGGGCCTGAAGGTGCTGCGGATCATCAACGAGCCGACGGCCGCGGCCCTCGCGTACGGGCTCGACCGCGGCGAGGAGCAGACCGTCCTCGTCTTCGACCTGGGCGGCGGCACCTTCGACGTCTCGCTCCTGGAGATCGGCGAGGGAGTCATCGAGGTCAAGGCCACCAACGGCGACACCCACCTCGGCGGTGACGACTGGGACCAGCGGATCGTCGACCACCTCGTCAAGCGCTTCAAGGGCTC
Organism: Streptomyces scabichelini; assembly: GCF_011045015.1. GTDB lineage: Bacteria > Actinomycetota > Actinomycetes > Streptomycetales > Streptomycetaceae > Streptomyces > Streptomyces scabichelini. The sequence goes on from NZ_JAAKZY010000056.1 coordinate 49,655, forward strand.
GTACGGCATCGACCTCGGCAACGACAAGATGGCGACCCAGCGGCTGCGCGAGGGCGCCGAGAAGGCCAAGATCGAGCTGTCCTCGTCCACCGAGACGACCATCAACCTGCCCTACATCACCGCGTCCGCCGAAGGCCCGCTGCACCTCGACGAGAAGCTGACGCGCGCCCAGTTCCAGGAACTCACCAGCGACCTGCTCGACCGCTGCAAGAACCCCTTCCACCAGGCGGTCAAGGACGCGGGCATCAAGCTCGAGGCGGTCGACCACGTCATCCTGGTCGGCGGCTCCACCCGGATGCCCGCCGTGACGGAACTGGTCAAGGAACTCACCGGCAAGGACCCGCACAAGGGCGTCAACCCCGACGAGGTCGTGGCACTCGGCGCGGCCCTCCAGGCAGGCGTCATCCGCGGTGACGTGAAGGACGTCCTCCTCCTCGACGTCACCCCGCTGTCCCTGGGCATCGAGACCAAGGGCGGCATCATGACGAAGCTCATCGAGCGCAACACGACCATTCCCACGCGGCGTTCGGAGATCTTCACCACCGCCACGGACAACCAGCCCTCGGTCGGCATCCAGGTCTTCCAGGGCGAGCGCGAGATCGCCGCCTACAACAAGAAGCTCGGCGTCTTCGACCTCACGGGCCTGCCGCCCGCGCCGCGCGGGGTGCCGCAGATCGAGGTCGCCTTCGACATCGACGCCAACGGCATCATGCACGTCTCGGCGAAGGACCTCGCGACGGGCCGCGAGCAGAAGATGACGGTCACCGGCGGCTCGGCCCTCCCCAAGGACGACATCGACCGCATGATGCGCGAGGCGGAGCAGTACGCCGACGAGGACCGCAAGCGGCGCGAGGCCGCCGAGACGCGCAACCAGGCCGAGCAGCTCGTGTACCAGACCGAGCGGTTCCTGCGGGACAACGAGGAACGGATCCCGGCCGACACCAAGTCGGAGGTGGAGTCCGCGATCACCGAGCTGAAGACGCTGCTGGAGTCCCGCGACGGCGCCGACACGAGCGCCCTCCGGGCAGGGGTGGAGAAACTGGCCTCGGTCAGCCAGAAGATGGGCCAGGCCATGTACGCCCAGACCCAGCAGACTCCTCCGGAGGACCAGCAGCCAGGCACCGAGCAGACCGCCTCGAACACTGCCGGCGCCTCGGAGGAGGGCGTGGTCGACGCGGAGATCGTCGACGACGAGAGGGACGACAAGAAGGGGGGCGCGGCCTAGAGGAAGCCCTGCCGCTGGAGGAGGCGGTGCCGCCCAGAGGAGGCGGCGCCGTCTAGAGGAAGTCGTCGCGGCGCTCCTCGATGAGCTGCTTGGTGCGCTGGGTCGAGGCCGCGCGGGCCGTCATGTGGTCCAGGACCTCCAGGTGCGCGGCGACCTCCCTGCGCGAGTCGAGATACAGCGCGCCGGTCAGATACTCGCTGTAGACCATGTCGGGCAGCTCCGGCTGCGCGAAGCGGAACAGCGTGAAGGGCGCGTACGTCCCCGGATGCGGACCTTGCGCGAACTCGGCGACCTGCAAGGTGATGTAGTCGTTCTCGGCGATCACCAGGAGCCGGTCCAACTGCTCCCGCATCACCTCACCCCGTATGCACACCGGCCGCAGCAGGACCGTTTCGTCCATGATCACCCACAGGCGGGGCGGATGTTCGCGGGTCAGCAGCTTCTGCCGGGCCAGCCGCAGCGACACATGCCGTTCGATCTCGTCGGGCCCTCGCTGCCCGACCGTGCCCGCCTCCAGGACGGCGCGCGCGTAGTCCTCGGTCTGCAGCAGACCGGGCACGAAGTGCGGCTCGTACGAGCGGATGACCGAGGCCGCGCCCTCCAGGCTCACATGCAGGCTGAACCAGTCCGGCAGGACGTCGTGGAAGCGCTGCCACCAGCCGGGCCGGTTCGCCTCCTCCGCCAGCGCGACGAACGCCGCGATCTCGTCGTCGGGTACGCCGTACGTCGACAGCAGCACCTGCGCGTACGGGATCTTCAGCGCGACCTCGGCCATCTCCATCCGCCGGACGGTCGCGGCCGTGACACGCAGAATCCGCGCGGCCTCGTCCCGCCGCAGGCCGGACGCCTCGCGCAGTTCCTGAAGCCGTCTTCCCAGCACCACCTGACCCACGGTCGGCGCCGGTCGCCGTTCACTCACGCCACGCCTCCCCACGCGCCGAGCAACGCAAGAAGTCTGCCACGTTCCCGGGAAACGCTCACGGGATCGGGCGCCCCGCATTACCTCTCGCGTAATCGACCATCACCCACGCCCCCCGGCATGGTGGGCGTACCGGGTCCCGGGCCGGCGCACTCCGCTCCGGGACCCGGGTCCCACTGAGACCGGCCTTGCCGAGCACATCAGCACATCAGCACATCAGGCCATCAGCGACTGAAGGTACTTGACCGTCGACGGGTCGGCCGGGAGGAAGGTCTCGATGGCCAGCTCGGCGACGGTCACGTCCATGGGTGTGTTGAACGTCGAGATGGACGAGATGAAGGACAGCACGCGGCCGTCGTGCTCGATCTGCATCGGCAACGCGATGAGGGGGACCGGCTCCGGGGGCTCCGCGGCGCCCTCGGGGGACGGGTTCTCCTGGCACGGATACGCCGCCACCTCCTCGTACAGCGCACGCAGCGGCTCCGAGCGCTGCAGGGCGATCTGCCGCCCCATCTGGTCCAGCAGATGGCCGCGCCACTCGCGCAGATTGCGGATCCTGGGCGCCAGGCCCTCCGGGTGCAGGGTCAGACGCATCGCGTTGAGCGGAGGCGTGAGCAGGTGCTCGGGGATGCCGTCGAGGAGCATCGCGATGCCGCGGTTGGCGGCGACCACGTGGTACGTGGCGTCCATGATCAACGCCGGATAGGGCTCGTAGCCCTGGATCAGCCGCTCCAGGCCCTCCCGCAGCGCACCCATCGCCGGATCGTCCAGCGGCGTTTCCGGATAGTGAGGGGCGTAACCGGCCGCCAGCAGAAGGGAGTTGCGCGGCCTCGTCCCGCCGCAGGCCGGACGCCTCGCGCAGTTCCTGAAGCCGTCTTCCCAGCACCACCTGACCCACGGTCGGCGCCGGTCGCCGTTCACTCACGCCACGCCTCCCCACGCGCCGAGC
>NZ_JAAKZY010000057.1 GCF_011045015.1 Streptomyces scabichelini
GCCACGGAACCCGGCCCGGCGGAGCCCCCCGGCCCCGACCACAAGAACGGCCGCAGGCGCGACACGGCCCGCACCCACCCGGCGTACCGGAAGATTTTCTGACGTAGTGTCAAACCAAGTGCGCACCTGACCAGGGGCGGTTGCGAAAAAGGCGGGCGTAGCCTGGCATATGCGTGGCGATCGGGGGAACGCTTGCCTCCATTGGCTCGTCTCCACAAGCGAGGCGGCACATCATCTGCTGACAATGGCGAAGACCCTCGCGCGGTGTTCGGTGCAGGCGAGACTACGATGGAAGCCTTCACGTCACAGCGCTCAACCCTCGCCGACCTAACAAGCCATCAAAAGCTCCACTTGGGAAGGCCAGACGAATCCTGATGGGGAACTCAATGTCGTTCATCGGCCGTGACATGGCTGTCGACCTCGGGACCGCCAACACGCTGGTGTACGTCAGGGGTCGAGGGATCGTACTCAACGAGCCGTCCGTCGTCGCGATCAACACCAACACTGGTGGAATTCTCGCGGTCGGCGCGGAGGCGAAGAAGATGATCGGCCGGACACCCGGCAACATCGTCGCCGTGCGCCCGCTGAAGGACGGCGTCATCGCCGACTTCGAGATCACCGAGCGGATGCTCCGCTACTTCATCCTGAAGATCCACAAGCGGCGGTATCTCGCCCGTCCTCGTGTCGTGGTCTGTGTGCCCTCCGGGATCACGGGCGTCGAGCGGCGCGCCGTCATCGAGGCCTCCTCGCAAGCCGGTGCGCGCCAGGTGCACATCATCGAGGAGCCGATGGCCGCGGCCATCGGCTCCGGCCTGCCGGTCCACGAGGCCACGGGCAACATGGTGGTGGACATCGGCGGCGGCACCACGGAGGTCGCGGTCATCTCGCTCGGCGGAATCGTCACGGCACAGTCCATCCGCGTCGCGGGCGACGAACTGGACAACGCGATCATCCAGCACATCAAGAAGGAGTACTCGCTCCTCCTCGGTGAGCGGACGGCCGAGCAGATCAAGATCACCATCGGCTCTGCGTACGATCTCGACACCGACGAGCACACCGAAATCCGCGGCCGGGACCTCGTGTCCGGTCTGCCGAAGACCGTCGTCATCTCCGCGGCCGAAGTCCGGAAGGCCATTGAAGAGCCGGTCAACGCCATCGTCGACGCGGTGAAGACCACGCTCGACAAGTGTCCGCCCGAGCTCTCCGGTGACGTCATGGACCGGGGGATCGTTCTTACGGGTGGTGGTGCGCTGCTGCGCGGGCTCGACGAGCGGCTGCGGCGTGAGACCGGTATGCCGATCCATATCGCCGAGGACCCGCTGGACAGCGTGGCGCTCGGCTCCGGCAAGTGCGTGGAGGAGTTCGAGGCGCTCCAGCAGGTGCTGGACGCCCAGCCCCGCAGATGACGTAACTCTTCGATTCCGCCGTACGAGACGATCTCTTCTCGTGCGGCGGATCGTTGATATGGAGACATAAGCTCCCGCGATATGGAGACATAAGCTCCCACATAGCGCCCCGGCGCCCCTGCCTCGGGGAGCCCTCCACAAGAACACAAGAATTCCGACGAGGAAGGCACGGCCGCCGCACGTGAGGGACACACGAGAGAGCCGGCTGCTCCTGGTGCTGCTGATCGCCATCGCGTTCGCATTGATCACGGTGGACATCCGCGGCGGCGAGGACTCACCCGTCGACGGGGCCCGCTCGGCCGCCGCCACGGTCTTCGGCCCGATCGAGGACGGGGTGTCCACCGCGGTCGACCCCGTCGGCAACGCGATCGCTGCGGTCCGCGACTCCGGCGACCGGCACGACAGGGTCGCCCAACTGGAGCGTGACAACGCCGCGTTGAAGGCGAAGCTGGGCAGTGACGACCGTAACCGCAGCCGGCTGAAACAGCTCGACAAGATTCTGAAGACGGCGGGCGCCGGGCAGTACGGCATCAAGGGCGCCGAGGTCATCGCGATAGGAGCGGCCCAGGGCTTCTCCTGGACCGTCACCATCGACGTCGGCGCGAACGACGGCATCAAGCGCGACATGACCGTCCTGAACGGTGACGGTCTGGTCGGGCGGGTGACCACCGTCGGGCCGAACACCGCCACCGTGCTGCTCGCCAGCGACCCGGACTTCACGGTCGGTACGCGCATGGAGGCCACCGACGAACTCGGCTTCGCCTCCGGCCAGGGCGACCGCCCGCTGCGCGTGGAGATGCTCAACGGCAAGGCCGAGATCAAGAAGGGCGACCGCCTCGTCACCTTCGGATCCCAGGCCGACAAGCCGTTCGTACCCGGCGTCCCCGTCGGCGTCGTCTCCCGCGTCGACCCCTCCGGCGGCGACCTGACCCGCACGATCTACGTCGAGCCGTACGTCGGCTTCACCAAGCTCGACATCGTCGGCGTCGTCACCGAGAACCCGCCCAGGGACCCCCGTGACCAGGTGCTGCCCCCCAAACCCAAGCCGACCCCCACGCCGACGGTGACCGTGACGGTCACCCCGTCGGCCGAGGTGCCCGCCGACGGCCTGCCGCAAGAGCAGCAAGAGCAGTAGGAGCTGAATCCCGTGCGCTTCAACCGAATGCTGCTCTCCGCCACCCTGGTGATCGTCGCCCTGGTGATCCAGGTGAGCATCCTCGCCCGCCTCCACCTCCCCGGCGCCGTACCGGACTTGCTGCTGCTCACCGTCCTGGGCCTCGCCCTGGTGTACGGCCACGTCGGCGGCGCCTTCGTCGGCTTCGGCGCCGGCCTCCTCGCCGACCTCGCGCCACCCGCCGACCATGCCGCCGGGCGCTACGCCCTCGTGCTGTGCGTCATCGGCTATCTCGTCGGCCTCGCCAAGCCCGACAACGGCCAGCTCAGGTCCGCGACCGGCCCGATGGTCGTGGTCGTCGCCGCCGCGATCGGCTCCACACTTCTGTACGCGGGAGTCGGCGCCCTCGTCGGCGACACCGCCGCCCGCCATGTGGGCCTGGGCAGCCTGCTGTTCACGGCCGCCCTGTACGACCTGCTGCTCGCGCCCTTCGTGGTCCCCGGGATCATGGCGCTGGCCCGGCGCGCCGACAACGACCCGCTCGCCGAGACCACCACCTCCGCCAAGACGGACGTCACCGCGGGCTGGCTGTCGTCCGGCACGGGGCTGCGGCTCGGTGGGCAGCGGGGTGGGCTCCGTATGAAGTCCGCGAAGTCGCGCGTTGCGCGGGCGGGACGGATCAAGGGGGTCAAGCGGCTTTGACCCCTGTCCCTACCCTTCCCATCCCTGAGGGCTGCGCCCCCAGACCCCCCTTGAGACGTCGTATTTCGGCTGCGGGTACGCCGTGGCTTGTCGCGCAGTTCCCCGCGCCCCTAACGGGGCGCATGTCCCGTACGCGTGTTGAGAGGGGGAGGCAGCAGCCGTGACCAATATTCCTGAGACCGGGCGGACCCCACGGGTTCAGATTCGGCTCGTCATCATTCAGATTCTTGTGTTCTCCCTCCTTGCCACCCTCGGCGGACGCCTCTGGTATCTCCAGATCCGCGAGGGCGACGCCTACGCCAAGGAGGCGTCCGGCAACCACGTTCAACAGGTCGTCAGCCCCGCCGTACGCGGCTCGATCCTCGACGCCCGCGGCGTGCCGATCGCCGACAACGAGACCCGGCTCGTGGTCTCCGCCTCGCGCACCGACCTGCTGAAGATGAAGGACGACGGCCAGGCGGTCCTCACCAAGCTCGCCGGCGTTCTGGGCATGAAGCCCAAGGACGTCATGGACAAGGTGCGGCTGTGCGACTCCAAGACGCCCCAGCCGTGCTGGAACGGCTCGCCCTACCAGCCGATCCCCATCACCGACGAGGCCACGCCCAAGCAGGCCCTTCAGATCCGCGAACGCTCCGAGGCCTTCCCCGGCATCACCGCCGAGCCTCAGGCCGTACGCCGCTACGCGAGCCCCGGTGACGCCAACACCGCGCAGGTTCTCGGCTATCTCTCGCCCGTCACGGACGAGGAGATCAAGGAAGCGGAGAACACCGAGTCCCCGTATCTCCGCTCCGACATGGTCGGCCGGTCAGGGCTCGAGCGCGAGTACGACAAGCAGTTGCGCGGCAAGGCCGGCGTCACCCGCTACGAGGTCGACAACCTCGGGCGCGTCATGGGCGAGGCCAAGAGCGACCCGGCCGAGCCCGGCGCGAACCTCGTCACCAGCATCGACGCCCGCGTCCAGCGCGTCGCCGAGTACGAGCTGAACGACGCGATGAAGAAGGCCCGCGATGTGTACGACAAGAACACCGGCGAGAAGTACAAGGCGGACTCCGGCGCCGTCGTCGTCATGGAGGCCAAGACCGGGCGCATCGTCTCCATGGCGTCCAGCCCGACGTACGACCCGAACGCCTGGGTCGGCGGAATCTCCGGCAAGGACTACGCCAGGCTCACCGGCAAGGACTCCAACTACCCGCTCCTGAACCGGGCGATCCAGGGCCAGTCCGCACCCGGCTCCATCTTCAAGGTCATCCCGACGGCCGCCGCGATCAACGCGGGTTACCCCTTCGACGGCCCGTACCAGTGCTCCAGCTCGTACTCCATCGGCGGCCAGGTCTTCAAGAACTTCGAGTCCAAGGGGTACGGCCCGATCAGCCTCGGCCGTGCCCTGGAGGTCTCCTGCGACACCGTCTTCTACCGGCTCGGCCACGAGGAGTGGAAGCGGGACGGCGGCACCAAGCCGAAGAAGAACCCTGACGACTGGTTCTACAAGACCGCCCACCAGTTCGGCCTCGGCAAGGAGACCGGTATCGACCTGCCGAACGAGGTCACCGGGCGCGTCCCCGACCGTCAGTGGAAGCAGGACTACTGGAAGGCCAACAAGAACTCCTGGTGCAAGACCGGCAAGAAGAGCGGCGACTACGCCGAGCGCATCGCGTACGAGAACTGCCTCGAGGGCAACAAGATGCGTGCCGGTGACTCCGTCAACTACTCCATCGGCCAGGGCGACACGCTCGTCACACCGATCCAGATGGCCACGATCTACTCGGCGATCGCCAACGGCGGCACCCTCTACGACCCCACCGTCGGCAAGGCGATCGTCGGCGCCGACGGGAAGAGCGTCCAGGAGATCGCCCCGAAGTCGCACGGCAAGCTGCCGATAACGCAGAAGACGCGCGACGAGATGGACGAAGCCCTCGCGGGAGTCGCCACCCGCGGTACGGCCGCCTGGCGTTTCGCCGATGTCGGCTGGCCGCAGGACAAGATCCCGATGCACGCCAAGACGGGTACGGCCGAGGTCTACGGCAAGCAGACGACGTCGTGGTTCGCCACGTACACCAAGGACTACACGGTCGTCATGACGATCTCCCAGGGTGGTACGGGTTCCGGCGCCTCGGGACCCGCCGTGCGCAACATCTACGACGCGCTGTACGGCGTCTCCGACGACGGCGACATCAACAAGAAGAAGGCCCTGCTGCCCGAGCCGCAGAAGAGCCTGCCGAAGATCGAGCCGGACGGTTCGATCGACTCCCCGAAGATCAAGCCGTACGTGCCGTCCCCTGAGGCGAGCGAGGGGGCCCAGCAGGTGGGAACCGGTGACGACCCGGCCGCCACGGTGCCCTCGCCGACCCCCGGCAACCGCGACACGCGAAGGCGCACCGACCGCCGCAAGAAGAGGCGGAGGACCACCTCATGACGGGCGCGAACGGCTTCTCCGTCTCCGGGTACGGCCCCCAACGCCCCGTCTGGGCACGGCTGTTCGCCCGCGACTCGCTGGCACGCCGGCTCGACTGGCCGATACTGCTCGCGGCCATCGCGCTCTCCTTGATCGGCGCGGCCCTCGTCTACTCGGCGACCCGCAACCGCACCGAGCTCAACCAGGGCGACCCGTACTACTTCCTGGTCCGGCACCTGCTCAACTCGGGCATCGGCTTCGCCCTGATGATCGGCACGGTTTGGCTCGGCCACCGCACGCTGCGCACGGCCGTGCCCATCCTGTACGGCATCTCGGTGTTCCTGATCCTGCTGGTGCTGACCCCGCTCGGCGCGACGATCAACGGCTCGCACGCCTGGATCAAGCTCCCCGGCGGCTTCTCGCTCCAGCCCTCCGAGTTCGTGAAGATCACGATCATCCTGGGCATGGCGATGCTGCTCGCGGCCAGGGTCGACGCGGGCGACAAGCCGTACCCCGACCACCGCACGGTCCTGCAGTCCCTGGGCCTGGCCACCGTGCCGATACTGATCGTCCTGCTCATGCCCGACCTCGGCTCGGTCATGGTCATGGTGATCATCGTGCTCGGCATACTGCTCGCCTCCGGTGCCTCCAACCGCTGGGTGTTCGGCCTCATGGGCACGGGCGCCGTCGGCGCGATCACGGTCTGGCAGCTGGGGATCCTCGACGAGTACCAGATCAACCGCTTCGCCGCCTTCGCCAACCCCGAACTCGACCCGGCCGGCGTCGGCTACAACACCAACCAGGCCCGGATCGCGATCGGTTCCGGTGGCCTCTTCGGCACCGGCCTCGGCAAGGGCTCGCAGACCACCGGCCAGTTCGTCCCCGAACAGCAGACGGACTTCGTCTTCACGGTCGCGGGCGAGGAACTCGGCTTTCTCGGCGCGGGCCTGATCCTGCTGCTGCTCGGCGTCGTGCTGTGGCGGGCCTGCCGTATCGCCCGCGAGACGACTGAGCTGTACGGCACGATCGTCGCCGCCGGGATCATCGCCTGGTTCGCCTTCCAGTCCTTCGAGAACGTCGGCATGACGCTGGGCATCATGCCGGTGGCGGGTCTGCCGCTGCCCTTCGTGTCGTACGGAGGGTCGTCGATGTTCGCCGTGTGGGTGGCTGTGGGGTTGTTGCAGTCGATCAGAGTGCAGCGGCCGATGTCCGCGTAGGCGGGGAGCGGGGATGTCGCCGGGGGAAGCGCGAAGTAACGCCCGGAAGGAAGTAACGCCCAGAAGAACGTGAAATGTGTCTCGGATGGCGAGCGCGTGCCTTCTGGGGGCTGCCCCCGATATGGAATCGTGACTAGATTCGGTCCATGGCGGACACAAAGCGGGAGATCGAGCGTAAATACGAAGCCGGTGAGAGTACGGGGCTTCCGGATCTGACCGGCGTCAGCGGCGTCGCGGGCGTCATCGACAAGGGCGTCGCCGAACTCGACGCGACCTACTACGACACGGCCGACCAGCGGCTCGCCGCCGCATCGATCACCCTGCGCCGCCGCACCGGAGGCGACGACGCGGGCTGGCACCTGAAACTGCCGGTCTCCGACGGCGTACGCGACGAGATCCACGCCCCGCTGTCCGACACGCTGCCCCGCACCCTGGCCGGACTCGTCCGCTCCCGCGTGCGCGACACCGAACTGCTCCCCGTCGTACGGCTGAAGTCCGCGCGCGACGTCCGCCACCTCGTCGACGCCTCCGGCGGCCTGCTCGCCGAGGTCAGCGTCGACCGCGTACACGCCGAGCGGCTCAGCGGCGGCGACGGTACGACGGAATGGACCGAGATCGAGGTCGAACTGGGCGACGACCGCGACCCCGCCTTCCTCGACAAGGTCGAGAAGAAACTCCGTAAGGCAGGCATCAGCCGCTCCAAGTCGGCGTCCAAACTGGCCAGAGCGCTGGGGGAGACCGGGCGGACGGGGGAGAACAGGCGGACTGGGGAGAACGGGAAGGCCGTACGCAAGAAGCCCAAGGCCGTTGCCACCAAGGCCGTCGCCACCGCCACCAAGGCCGTCGTCACCAAGGAGCCGGTCACCGCGGGCGACCACGTCCTCGCGTACGTACGCGACCAGCGTGACGCACTCGTCGAACTCGACCCCGCCGTACGGCGCGACGTGTACGACTCCGTGCACCGGATGCGAGTCGCCACCCGCCGCCTGCGCAGCAGCTTCCGCTCGTACGGGAAAGTCCTGGACCGGGCCGTCACGGACCCGATCGGCGACGAACTGAAGTGGCTGGCCGGGGAGTTGGGCGTCGACCGCGACCAAGAAGTGCTGACGGAGCGACTGACCACGGCCCTCGACGAGCTGCCGCGCGCCCTGTCCGTCGGCCCCGTCCGCACCCGCCTGCGCACCTGGGCGCACGCCCGTCGCGGCGGATCGCGCCGCCGGCTGATCGCGGTCCTCGACGGGAAGCGGTACCTGGACCTGCTCGCCGCCCTCGACGCACTGATCGCCGAACCGCCACTGCTCAAGGCCGCCGCCGGACCGCCGGACAGAGTGATCGGCAAGGCCGTCCGCGGCGACTTCGCGAAGCTGTCCGCCCTGGTCGTGCAGTCCATGGAGGTGCCGGCAGGGCCGGACCGCGACCTCGCGATCCACGAGGCCCGCAAGAAGGCCAAGCGCACCCGGTACGCGGCGGAGGCAGCCACCAAGGCGCTGGGCGAGCCCGCCGTCGACATGGTCAGGTCGATGAAGTCCCTCCAGGGCCTGCTCGGCGACCACCAGGACAGCGTGATGGTCCGCCTCGCCCTGCGTGACCTCGCCACCCAGGCGCACGCGGCGGGGGAGAACTCCTTCACGTACGGGGTGCTGTACGGCAGGGAGGAGCAGCGGGCGGCGGCGGTCGAGCGGGCGCTGCCGGAGGCTTGGGGGTCGATCTTCGCCGCGGCCGGAGGGCTCCTTGGGACGCGTTAGTCTTGAGGGTCACCCCTGTCAAGCTCACGAAGGTCCCCACCACGATGTCTGTCGAGTCGGTCTTTCCACAGCTCGAGGCCCTGCTCCCGCATGTGCAGAAGCCCATTCAGTACGTCGGCGGTGAGCTGAACTCCACCGTCAAACCGTGGGACGAGTGCGACGTCAGGTGGGCGCTCATGTACCCCGACGCGTACGAGGTCGGGCTGCCCAACCAGGGCGTACAGATCCTCTACGAGGTGCTGAACGAGCGCCAGGGCGTGCTCGCGGAGCGCACGTACAGCGTGTGGCCCGACCTCGAGGAGCTGATGCGGGAACACGGCGTCCCGCAGTTCACGGTGGACAGCCACCGCCCGGTCCGCGCCTTCGACGTGCTCGGACTCAGCTTCTCCACGGAACTCGGCTACACGAACATGCTGGCCGCCCTGGACCTCGCGGGAATCCCCCTGGAGTCGAAGGACCGTGGGCTCGACGACCCGATCGTCCTCGCCGGAGGCCACGCCGCCTTCAACCCCGAGCCGATCGCCGACTTCATCGACGCGGCGATCATCGGCGACGGCGAGCAGGCCGTCCTCGACATGACGCAGATCATCCGCGGCTGGAAGGCCGAGGGGCGGCCGGGCGGCCGCGAGGAGGTGCTGTTCCGCCTCGCGAAGACCGGCAGCGTCTACATCCCGGCGTTCTACGACGTGGAGTACCTGCCCGACGGCCGCATCGGCCGTGTCGTACCGAACAAGTCCGGAGTCCCGTGGCGCGTGTCCAAGCACACGGTCATGGACCTGGACGAGTGGCCGTACCCCAAGCAGCCGCTGGTGCCTCTGGCGGAGACGGTCCACGAGCGGATGTCGGTGGAGATCTTCCGCGGCTGCACGCGCGGCTGCCGCTTCTGCCAGGCCGGCATGATCACGCGCCCGGTGCGCGAGCGCTCCATCACGGGCATCGGCGAGATGGTCGACAAGGGGCTGAAGGCGACGGGGTTCGAGGAGGTCGGACTTCTTTCGTTGTCGAGCGCCGACCACTCGGAGATCGGCGACATCGCGAAGGGCCTCGCGGACCGGTACGAGGAGGACAAGGTCGGCCTGTCGCTGCCCTCCACCCGGGTGGACGCCTTCAACATCGACCTAGCGAACGAGCTCACTCGTAACGGCCGCAGGTCGGGCCTGACCTTCGCGCCCGAAGGCGGTTCGGAACGCATCCGCAAGGTCATCAACAAGATGGTCTCGGAGGACGATCTGATCCGCACGGTCGCCACCGCCTACGGCAACGGCTGGCGCCAGGTGAAGCTGTACTTCATGTGCGGCCTGCCGACGGAGACGGACGACGACGTCCTCCAGATCGCCGACATGGCGACGCGCGTGATCCAGAAGGGCCGCGAGGTCTCGGGCCAGAACGACATCCGCTGCACGGTGTCGATCGGCGGCTTCGTCCCCAAGCCCCACACCCCCTTCCAGTGGGCCCCGCAGCTGTCGGCAAAGGACACGGACGCCCGCCTGGAGAAGCTCCGCGACAAGATCCGCGGCGACAAGAAGTACGGCCGCTCCATCGGCTTCCGCTACCACGACGGCAAGCCGGGCATCGTCGAGGGCCTGCTCTCGCGCGGCGACCGCCGCATCGGCGCCGTCATCCGCGCCGTCTACGAGGACGGCGGCCGCTTCGACGGCTGGCGTGAGCACTTCTCGTACGACCGCTGGATGCAGTGCGCCGACAAAACGCTGCCCGCGTACGGCGTGGACGTCGACTGGTACACCACCCGCGAGCGTACGTACGAGGAGGTCCTCCCCTGGGACCACCTCGACTCCGGCCTCGACAAGGACTGGCTCTGGGAGGACTGGCAGGACGCCCTCGACGAGACGGAGGTCGAGGACTGCCGCTGGACGCCTTGCTTTGACTGCGGCGTCTGCCCTGCCATGGACACCGAGATCCAGGTCGGCCCGACGGGCAAGAAGCTGCTGCCGCTGACGGTCAAGAACGCTGCGACCAGCGGGCACGCGCACTGAGCACTCCCTGGGGGTCTCCTTAGCAGGGATCTCCCTAGTCGGCAGTCACCACTTGGAATACCGCAATCAGAATGGGCAGGACCAATGTGGTTGCACTGCGAGTCAGTGTGCGCATGGGCGGGGGCAGCGAGTGCTGCGCGGCCATTTCTCCCCGCACTTGGGACAACGCCTGGAGGCTGTAGTAAACACGAGCAGCTTCGTCCAAAGGCAAGCGGTCTGCGTGACGCAGACGCAGAACGAGTGCCTCCATCTGCGGGGCGAGCTGATCCAGAGCCTCCTCCTTATGGCGCTCGAGCAGCCTATAGATATAGATAGAAGGAATGGTGAAGAATCCAAGCCCACCCGCAAAGAGATATGCCACATAGATCAGCACAATTACTTGCGAGGTGGCGCTGAGATGCTCTCGAATGATGAGCAAGACAGGGATCATCAGCGTGCCCGTACTAAAAATGACGCCCATCACTTGCAAGACGGAATATGCCTTGTCGATCAACTTTGACGGCGTCGATCGATAAGGGCTCCACCGTAGGCGGACGGTCGCCGCAGCGGCTGGAATGACTGCGAGAGCTTTCATGAATCCCCATGCCCCGCTGGCGGCGGTGAGCCCGAAATGGGTCACCACAATTAAGCCCGCCGCAGTTTCCCATCCGCCTCGCACGGGGATGATGGAATCCACGGTGGCGACTGAGGCCAAGAGTGCCACGGCGGCAAGAAGCCCGAGCGGCAGCACAATGTGATAGTAAAGCCTGTCAATTTTGTTGAGTCTGTGCTGGATGGCAGGGAGGTCCCAACCCTCCAAAGTGCCCTCCCTGTTGAACTCGGCGAGAAGATCCTCTTCCATGAACTCGCCGTGCTGCATGAGAAGAGGGGCAAGGGTGATCAGAGAACCGGCAAGCGGGATCGCCAAGCGAAGGCTGGAGAAATCCCCTACGATTTTGTCTTGTACGTCAAAAAGAAACCATGCCCAAAAGGCCAAGGTGGGCGCGAGTCCAAATGTGAGAAGATTCCCTAAACGCTGACGGTGGCGATTTGCGGAGAAGAAGGGGATTCGCCGGGGGATTTCTGTGAATGGTGTCACCCAGACAGTGAGGGACACGGCAGTACCGCCAGCCGTCATGTCTCATTCCCCCGGCCTTGAGTATTCAGAGATAGCTCGTGCAGTGCGCCTTGGCCCCCCGTTTGGCCACGCAAGCCTTCACGTCGAGGTCGGCGGACACCATCGGAGTGTGGAATGCATTGATCAGGTTCGACGACTGGCCCTCGTGGATCCTGCCGTCGACCGTCCCCCAGATTCGCTCCGTCGGCTTGCTCAGTCCTCGCCGCTCAAGGAAGTACGTCGCGGATGCCGGCCCACTGGTGAGGACGACCCACTTCATGTGGCAGTCGCTGGACTCGTAGACGCGGGCCGTGCCGACACCCTTGAGCACCACGGCGTCACCGAGCGCACGGGCGTCTCGCCCGCAGCCTTGCGCGTACGGGTCCGAACTCAGGGGCTTGACCCCGTCTTGTCCGGCTGTGGCGACTGGTGTGGGCGTGGCCACGGCGTCGCCCTGTGACAGGACGGTGATTGCCGCTACGGCGATGCTCGCGATCGCGGTGATCACGGCAACGATCACGGTTGGGTCGAACCGGTGCCGTGACCGGCGGGCCTCATCCTGCTGCGGCTCTGCCGCCCCGTCAGCAGATGCTGCCGAGTCGGCCGGTGATGGTGCTGTCATCCCTGGTTCCTCTGCACAAGCCGTCTCACCTGATCTTCGGGTGACGGTGCCATGCCCGGCGGCGGAGCCTTTTGGATTCAGCGGTTGATTCCCCTGTTTGAGTGACCGGACCTCATGGGCGGACGCAAGCAGAGGGAGCGCTGGGGCCGTGCCCAGCGCGATCCGGTCGTTCTGGACCGTCGTGTTCGAGTTCGCCACGCCGGTTGTTCTCGGCGCTTCGGGCCGGCGACGGCCCGGTGGGCGGCCGTCGGCGGAAACGCCATGGCCGGACCCTCGTGCGCCCCGGCACAATGATCCGATGCCGCAACTCATCCGCCCTGACCCCCGCTTCCGTACGTCCTTCCTGGCAGCGGTCCAGGAGAATCTCGCCGAGGGTGAGTACTTCGGCAACAGCCTCAAGCGAGAGCTCGCCGTGTACGGCGACAGCTGGCACGAGGCGGACGGGTTCGCGCGCTATGTCGCCGCCGTCCGCGAGGAGGAGTTGGAGGAGGGGCGCCGGCCCGAGGGTTTTGTGCCCGGGAGTTGGTACTGGTACGTGGACGGTGAGACCTATCTCGGGCGGATACAGCTGCGCCACCGTCTGACACCCCACCTTCGCGACTACGGCGGCCACATCGGCTACGGCGTACGGCCGACCGCGCGGCGGAACGGGTACGCCACCGCCATGCTCCGCGACGTCCTGCCGTACGCGCGTGCCCTCGGCCTCGACCGGGTGCTCGTCACCTGTGACACCACCAACGTCGGTTCCCGCAAGGTCATCGAGGCCAATCGTGGAGAGTTCGAGGACGAGCGGGACGGAAAGCTGCGTTTCTGGATCCGTACGGGCCGCTGACGCGTCTTCGTCGGCATGGACCTGGAAAAGCCGTCGTCCGCGATGCGTGAGCCGCGGCCGTACGAGCGGCCGTACGAGTCGAAGCAACAGCGGGATGAGGCGCCCGAGGGGTGTCTCGCGGTCGCGATCCGCATCCCCGTGCGGATCGTGGTGTTCGTGCTGGTCGTGCCGGTGCGGATGGTGTGGGACGCGCTGGTGGTCGGCGGGCGTTTCCTCAGGGACACGGTGTTCCGACCGCTGGGGCGGGCGGTCATGTGGGTGCTCGCGCCTGTCGGGCGGTCAGTCGTGTGGCTGGCCGAGGGAGTTGTGACGGTCCTCGGGTGGCTGGCCAAGCTGGTGTTCGTGTGGCCGTGGGTGGGGCTGTGGCGGTACGTGGTCGTGCCTGTCGGCCGGGGTCTGGGGTGGCTCGGACATGTGCTGCTCGTCGTGCCGACCGTGTGGCTGTACGCGCACGTGCTGACGCCTGTCGGGCACGCGATCGTGTGGGCCCTGCGGGGGTTCGGGGCCGGGTGCGCCTGGTTGTGGCGAGTGCTGGTGGTCGTTCCGGCGGGCTGGCTGTACGCGCGGCTGCTCGCGCCGACCGGGCGGGGCATCGCCTGGGTGGCGCGGGGTGTCGTCGCCGGTGTGGCGTGGGTGGCCCTGACCGTGTGGGCGGGGATCGCCTGGGTCGGCCTGGGTGTGTGGGCCGGTGTGACGTGGATCTGCCGTGGGGTGTGGGCAGGTGTCGCGTGGGTCGCTCGTGGCGTGTGGGCCGGTGTGGCATGGATCGGTGGTGGTCTGTGGGCCGGTGCGACGTGGGTCGGTCGTGCGGTCTGGGCGGGGGTGACCTGGGTCGCGATCGTGGTCGGGACGTTGCTGCGATGGGTCTTCGTCGTGCCGGCCGTCGCGCTGTGGCGCTGGGTGCTCGCGCCGGTCGGGCGGGGGATCGCCGTCGTCGCGCGCGAGATCGGCGCGGCGCTGGGGCATGCGTGGCGGGTCGCCGGGTATGTGTCGCTCGCCGTCGGGCGGTTCCTCGGGCGGCTCTTCCGGTGGATCTTCGTGGAGCCGGTGCGGTGGGCGTACAAGAGCGTGCTGACCCCCGTCGGACACGTCGTACGGGACGCGATCTGGCGGCCCGCCGCCGAAGCCGCGCGGAGCGTGGGGCGCAGCACCAGGCAGGCACTGGCGAGCGCCCGTGAGACGGTGCGGCAGACCCGGGCGGACATCCGGCGGATGCTCTTCGGGGCGCCGCCGGCTCCTGAACCGGTGCCCTTGACCGAGGGACTGCGGGAACCCACCGTGGTTCCTGCGCGTACTCTGGGTGGTAGGTCCGGACGCGACGACCTGTCCCCGCCGACGCGGGGGTGATCCGGATCGGACGACGCCGGAAGGCGTCATCCGCCACCGTTCCCGCCGACGCGGGGGCGACGAGGTCCACCGCACGTCCACGAGGCGGCGCACCACGTACCGCCTCACAGCGAGGAGAAGAACCACTGGGCAAGCGACAGCCCGAAGGCCCGCCGCCCGCACCCGCGGTGCAGCGCATCCGACTGCGCTACACCAAGCGCGGCCGCCTCCGGTTCACCAGCCACCGCGACTTCCAGCGCGCCTTCGAGCGTGCGCTGCGCCGCGCCGAGGTGCCGATGGCGTACTCGGCGGGGTTCACCCCGCACCCGAAGGTGTCGTACGCCAATGCCGCACCCACCGGCACGGGCAGCGAGGCCGAGTACCTGGAGATCGCGCTCACCGAAGCGCGCGACCCCGACAAGCTGCGTGCCCTCCTCGACGAGTCGCTGCCCGCCGGGCTCGACGTCGTCGACGCGGTGGAGGCCCGTACGTCGGGTCTCGCCGACCGGCTCACGGCCTCCGTGTGGGAGCTGCGCCTCGACGGCGTGGCGCCCGCGGACGCCGAGCGCGCGGTCGACGCCTTCAAGGAGGCCGAGACCGTCGAGGTCCAGCGCAAGATGAAGAACGGCATGCGTACCTTCGACGCCCGCGCCGCGGTCGCGAGCCTGGAGGCGCACAGTGCCGAGCCTGAGACGCACAGTCCACAGGCTGATAGGCCGACCGACCAGCCCTGTGCGATACTGCGGCTGGTTGTTCGGCACGTGACGCCTGCCGTACGACCCGACGACGTCCTGTCCGGTCTCCGAGCTGTGGCCGACCTGGCGCCGCCGGTCCCCGCAGCGGTGACCAGGCTGGCGCAGGGGCTTTTCGATGAAGAGACCGGCACGGTGACCGACCCGCTCGCGCCCGACCGCGAGGCAGTGGCCGCCGCCCCGCTCATGGCCGCAGCCACAGCCGCCGCGAAAGCGCCGGTGCCGGAAGGTCCCGCGTAAGGACGGATGTCGTAGCGCCGCCCTCGTACTCGGGAGCCACCTGGGTCGGGCAGCGCACCGACCACAAGACTTTCGCCAGGCCGTACGCACACATGGCGTACGGAACCGGCGAGACAGGACACAGAGAGCTCCCGTGCGGCGCCCGCGCCCCGGACGGCGGCACCGCGCATCGCGCGAGCCGCGGACGTCACCGGATCAGGTGCGGCGCCCGGGAGCCTGACGGGAGATCCACCCGCATGCACGAGCCGAACGAACCCACTGAGGGTTCCCAGAACAACACCCCCAGCGACACCTTGCCGCCACGTCGGCGCCGTCGCGGCGCGTCCCGCCCCGCGGGCCCGCCCGCCGCGACGTCCGAGACCGCGGCTGAGACCACGGCACCGGCCATACCGCCGGTTACCTCCGCCGATCTTGCGGCGGAGGAGCCGGAGAAGACGGCAGCGACCTCTGAGCCGGTCGTTGCCCACGAGACGGCTGTGGCCGCCGAGGCGGTGGCTGCTGAGGAGACTTCAGCCGAGGCCGCCGCCACGGGCGACGAGCCCGCGGCTGCCGCCGCCCCGGCTGCGGACGAGTCGGCGCCGACCGAGACCACCGTGCCCGCTGAGGCCACTGCTTCTGCCGCTGCCGCCGCCCCTGCCGAGGCGGTGCCCGCCGCGGCCGAGGCCGCGTCTGCCGGGCGTACGCGTCGTCGTGCGACGCGTCGTGCCTCCGCTCCGGCCGGTGCGCCCGAGGCCGCCGAGGCCGCGGAAGCCGTAGTGCCCGCGTCCACGTCGGGCGACGAGATCGCGGCGCCCGAGACGGGTGCCGCCGCCGAGGCCCCGGCTTCGGCCGCCCCGGCCGTCGAGGAGCCCGCGGCCGAGGCAGCCGCTCCCGGTGAGACCGCCGCATCCGCGGCTGCCGAAGCTGCCGAGGCGGAGCCCGCCGTCGCCGAGGCCGCGTCTGCCGGGCGTACGCGCCGTCGTGCGACGCGTCGTGCCTCCGCTCCGGCCGGTGCGCCCCAGGCGGCCGAGGCCGCCGACAGCGCGGCCTCCACGACTGCCGCGCCCGTCGCCGAGACGGCACAGACCACCACCGAGCCGCAGACCGAGCCCGCCGCTGTCGCCGAGCCGGAGCAGACCACCGAGACCGAGGGCACCGCCCCGCGTCGTACGCGCCGTCGCGCCACACGCCGCGCCGCCGCGCCCGCAGGCGCGCCGACCGCCGAGGCGGAGCCCACCGCGGCCGCCGACGCCGAGGCCGCTGTCCGTGACGAGCGCAGGGAGGCCCCCGTGGCCGCTGCCGAGACCGACCAGATCTCCGCCACCGAGCCGGAGACCACCGAGACCGACCAGGCCCCGGCCACCGAGCCGAAGGCCGCCGCCGAGGACGCCGCCCCGCGTCGTGCGCGGCGTCGGGCCACCCGTAAGGCGGCCGGCGGCTTCGCCGAGCCCGCGCGGAAGACTCCCGAGGAGAAGCAGGCCGAGGAAGAGGCCGCGAAGCCGCCCGCGCGGCCCGCTGTCGCCGTCTTCCAGGCGCCCGTGTTCACCGAGCCGATGTTCCAGACGCCGGAGCGCGCGGCGGCTGCCGCCGCTGCCGAGGCCGCGGAGGACTCGGAGGACGCGGAAGACACAGAGGACACGCAGGACGTCACCGAGACGGCGGCCCCGGAGCCCGTCGAGGAGGAGACCGGGCCGCGTCGGCGCCGTCGCCGCAGGGGCGCGGCCGAGGAGCCCGCCGAGACGGCTGAGACGCCCGAGACCCCCGAGGCTGAGGAAGAGGGCGACGAGTCCGAGGAGACCGGCTCGCGTCGTCGCCGTCGCCGCGGTGGCCGTCGGCGTCGCCGGGGCGAGAACGCCGAGGCGGAGGGCGAGGCCTCGGAGAACGAGGAGATCGCCGCCGAGCAGGCGGCCCAGGACGCCGAGGACACCGCCGAGCAGGCCGAAGAGGACGCTCAGGACGAGCGCGAGGAGTCCGGCGGCTCCGCCAGCAGCCGTCGCCGTCGTCGCCGCCGTCGCCGTGCCGGAGACGCGCCCGTCGAGGCCGAGCCGAGCGACGGCGACCCCGAGC
Source organism: Streptomyces scabichelini (assembly GCF_011045015.1). Lineage (GTDB taxonomy): Bacteria > Actinomycetota > Actinomycetes > Streptomycetales > Streptomycetaceae > Streptomyces > Streptomyces scabichelini. Next base: position 17,485 of record NZ_JAAKZY010000057.1, read on the forward strand.
GCACGGTCGTCAAGGTCCGCGAGCCCCGTCCCCTGCGGGAAAAGGGTGCCGAACCGTCCGACGAGGTGCAGTCCATCAAGGGCTCGACCCGTCTGGAGGCCAAGAAGCAGCGCCGCCGCGAAGGCCGCGAGCAGGGCCGCCGCCGGGTGCCGATCATCACCGAGGCCGAGTTCCTGGCCCGCCGCGAGGCCGTAGAGCGCGTGATGGTCGTCCGGCAGAACGGCGACCGTACGCAGATCGGCGTACTCGAGGACGACGTGCTCGTGGAGCACTACGTCAACAAGGAGCAGTCGACCTCGTACGTCGGCAACGTCTACCTGGGCAAGGTCCAGAACGTACTGCCGTCGATGGAGGCTGCCTTCATCGACATCGGCAAGGGACGTAACGCCGTCCTGTACGCCGGTGAGGTCAACTTCGAGGCGCTGGGAATGGCCAACGGCCCGCGGCGTATCGAGACCGCCCTCAAGTCCGGCCAGTCGGTCCTCGTGCAGGTCACGAAGGACCCGATCGGCCACAAGGGCGCGCGTCTGACCAGCCAGGTGTCGCTGCCGGGCCGCTACCTGGTCTACGTCCCCGAGGGGTCGATGACCGGTATCAGCCGCAAGCTGCCCGACACCGAGCGCGCCCGTCTGAAGACCATCCTCAAGAAGATCGTCCCCGAGGACGCGGGCGTCATCGTGCGCACCGCCGCCGAGGGCGCGAGCGAGGACGAGCTGCGCCGTGACGTCGAGCGGCTGCAGGCGCAGTGGGAGGACATCCAGAAGAAGGCGAAGAGCGGCAACGCCCCGAGCCTGCTGTACGGCGAGCCGGACATGACCGTCCGCGTCGTGCGCGACATCTTCAACGAGGACTTCACCAAGGTCATCGTCAGCGGCGGCGAGGCCTGGGAGACCATCCACGGATACGTCTCCCATGTCGCCCCCGACCTGAACGAGCGTCTGCAGAAGTGGACGAGCGAGGTCGACGTCTTCGCGTCGTACCGGATCGACGAGCAGCTGATGAAGGCGCTGGACCGCAAGGTCTGGCTGCCGAGCGGCGGTTCGCTGGTGATCGACAAGACCGAAGCGATGATCGTGATCGACGTCAACACCGGCAAGTTCACCGGTCAGGGCGGCAACCTCGAAGAGACCGTGACCAGGAACAACCTGGAGGCGGCCGAGGAGATCGTGCGCCAGCTGCGGCTGCGCGACCTGGGCGGCATCGTCGTCATCGACTTCATCGACATGGTCCTGGAGTCCAACCGGGACCTGGTGCTGCGGCGTCTGCTGGAGTGCCTGGGCCGCGACCGTACGAAGCACCAGGTCGCCGAGGTCACCTCGCTGGGTCTCGTGCAGATGACCAGGAAGCGTGTCGGCCAGGGCCTGCTGGAGTCGTTCTCCGAGACGTGCGTCCACTGCAACGGCCGTGGCGTCATCGTGCACATGGAGCAGCCGACTGCCGCGGGAGGCGGCGGCAAGCGCAAGAAGCGTGCGCGTGCCGGTGCCGAGCCCCTGCCCGAGCAGGTCCCCGCTCCGGCCATAGAGGCTGTCGAGACCGCCGAGGAGGAAGCCGAGACCGAGGCGGAGATCGCCGCCGAGGCCGCCGCTCCCGTCGCGCTGGCCGAGCCCGCCTTCGTACCGGACGAGGAGCTGTACAGCAGCGCCGCCGAGGCGGAGGCCGCGGCCACCCGTGGTGGCCGTTCGCGGCGCCGGGCCAGCCGGCGTGCGTCGGCACCGGCGGGTGCGCCGAGGTCCGAGTCCCGCAGGCCCGAGGGCAGGGACGAGGTCCCGACGGCCCAGTCCGTGACGGCCGATGACGAGGCCGCGCGCGCCGTGCAGCCGGAGCCGGCCGCCGTCGCGCAGGCGGAGCCCGTGGCCGCCGAGGACCCGGTCGTCGAGGCGTCGGCTGCGGAGGCTCCAGTCGCCGAGGAGGCCGCGCCCAAGGGCCGTACGCGTCGTCGGGCGACCCGCAAGGTCTCCGCGCCGGCCGGTTCGCCGAAGGCGGCAGAGGAGGCCGTGGTGACGGTCACCGAGCCGGTCGCGGCACCCGTCGCCGAGCCTCAGGCCGAGCAGGTCGCCGAGCGGCCCGAGCCGCAGCCCGAGCCGACCGCCGACGCGGCGCCGGCCCGCCCGCGCCGCCGTGCGGTGCGCAAGGCCACCGCGCCGACCGCGCCGGAGGAGACGGCTGTGGTGGTCGTCCCGTCGACGCCGCCGGAGGCCGCCGAGGCGCCCGCCGAGGCCCCGGCCGAGGACGAGGCTCCGGCCAAGAAGACGGCCCGTAAGACGGCCAAGAAGGCGACCGCGAAGAAGGCCGCGGCGAAGAAGACGACGGCCAAGAAGACGGCCGCCAAGAAGACCACGGCCAAGAAGGCGGCGAAGACAGCCAAAACGGCCGCGAAGTCGACGGCGAAGAAGACCGCGGCGGCTGAGCAGACTCCGTCGTCGTCCACCGTCACGGCGGCGACCGACGAGGACTGAACCGCTAAGCGCTCAGCTGGAAGAACGGTGATGCTGTATCGACATGCGGCTCCGCCGCGGGTGCGGGCCGGTGGGGGCTGGTCGCTCCCCCACTCTCGGCTTCGCTCGAGCGGGGGGACCCCCATCGCGGCGGAGCCGCAAATTGATACAGCCCCGCGCCCCTTACGGGGCGCGGTAGACCGACAACCCGATGCCCCCTGACCGGCGGAGAACCCGCCGGTCAGGGGGCATCGGCGTACTCGACTCCGTACCCCGACTTTCTTGAGGTCCGCCCGATTTACCATGCGGTGGCGTGATTTCGGCGGCATCTCGTGTCTCATAATCACCCCCCGCCTCTTGGAACGCGATCGACCTCCTGTAAAACTCATGCGGTCATAGACATGAACACGCGGGTGCGCGTTGGGGAGAACGCTCGCTCGTGTCAGGGAGGGGATCACATGGCTCGCGTGCGCCTGAAAGGCAGTGGGCGGCACCGTGCCGTGAAGCCGGTCAAGGGCGGACGGCAGGCCGTGGCGCTGGCCACGGTGCTGTCCGCGGCGGGCGTCCAGGCCGTCACGACGGGAGGCGCCGCGCAGGCCGCGGGCAACCCGACCTGGACCGAGGGCCCGATCTTCAACAACCCGCTCGGCACCAGCGACGAACAGCTCGCCATCCGCACCCGGCTGATCGAGCTGACCAACGCGGCGCTGCCCGGCTCCACGATCAAGGTCGCCGTCTACCACGTCTGGGAGACCTCGGTCGTCAACGCGCTCGTCGCCGCCAAGAACCGCGGCGTGAACGTGCAGGTCCTCCTCGACGAGTCCAGCGTCAGCGACCGCCCCACCAACACCTCGTACGGCACGCTCGCCTCGGCGCTCGGCACCGACCGTACGAAGGGCTCGTACGTGACGACCTGCCCGGTGGACAAGTCCTGCCTCGGCGACCCGAAGTACGGGGCGTCGATCATGCACAACAAGTTCTGGCTGTTCTCGGCGGTCCAGGGCGCCACGAACGTGGTCGTGCAGACCACCTCGAACTCGACGCCGTCCGCGCACACCAAGTTCTTCAACGACGCGCTGCTGCTGCCGAACAACCCGACGATGTACGACGCGTACGCGGACTACTTCGACACGATGACCACGCGGGACTGGCAGTCCTGGCACTACCGCACCGTGAGCAACGGCCTCTACAAGGCGTACTTCTTCCCGCGGGCCGGCAACACCCGGGACACCGACACGGTGTACTCGGTGCTCAACAACGTCACGTGCAGGTACAAGGACAGCGCGGGCGTCACGCGGTCCACGATGGTCCGGGTGTCGATCTTCAAGCTCACCCGCATGGCGATCGCGGAGAAGCTGGTCTCGCTGAAGAAGGCGGGCTGCGGCGTCAGCATCGTGTACGCCGAGACGGACAGCGCGAAGAGCTCCGGCACCGCGGGCACCTGGGAGAAGCTGCACACCACCGGCGGGCCGACCGTGCGCTGCTACAACGACGACCGGGACCCGCTGAACCCCGGCGCGAAGCTGGCGACGCCGTACATCATCCACTCCAAGTACATCCTCATCGACGGCATGTACGACGGCGTCAGGAACAAGGTCAGCTTCACCGGCTCCGGGAACTACACGGGGCCCGCGCTGCGCGAGAACGACGAGTCGATCGTGAAGGTCGACGACGATGCCGTACACGACATGTACCGGGCCCACTTCGACCGGGTGATCAAGGTGGCCTACCCCGGCACGGCGGACACCACGGACCTGTGCAAGGGGGTCAAGCCGCTGCCGCCGGACGGTGAGAAGCCGACCACCTAGGCTCCACCCAGGCTCGGTTTGACCCTATGGCCTGGGCCACCGTAATCTTGACCCTCGGTGTGTCGTTCACTGACATGCCGCATTCCCGTAAACCTCTTCCTCCCGGTGGCTCGCGCCCCGGGAGAGGCCGCTTGCGCTGCCGGTGGCTGGACTGCGGGGATTCCGAATCGAGCGAGAGAGAGATCCGCGTGTACGCCATCGTGCGCAGCGGTGGTCGCCAGCACAAGGTTGCTGTCGGCGACACCGTTGAGGTTGACAAGATTCCCACGGCCAAGGTCGGCGACACCGTCGAGCTCTCGACGCTGCTCGTTGTCGACGGTGACGCCGTCACCAGCGACCCGTGGGTGCTTGCCGGCATCAAGGTCCAGGCCGAGGTCGTGGACCACCACAAGGGCGCGAAGATCGACATCCTTCGCTACAAGAACAAGACCGGCTACCGCCGTCGTCAGGGCCACCGCCAGCAGTACACGGCGATCAAGGTCACTGAGATCCCCGCGGCTGCGAAGTAAGGGACTGAGGAGAGATGGCACACAAGAAGGGCGCATCGTCCACCCGGAACGGTCGCGACTCCAATGCTCAGCGGCTCGGCGTGAAGCGCTTCGGCGGTCAGGTCGTCAACGCCGGTGAGATCCTGGTCCGCCAGCGTGGCACCCACTTCCACCCCGGCGCGAGCGTCGGCCGTGGCAAGGACGACACGCTGTTCGCGCTGGCCGCCGGTGCGGTCGAGTTCGGTACGCACCGTGGCCGCAAGGTCGTGAACATCGTTCCGGTCGCCTGACCGGATCTTTCGCGAGGCGGACCTCACTTCCCGTACGGGAAGCGGGTCCGCCTTTCGCGTGTTTCAACTGAGCAGGGATTTCTGAGCGGAGATTTCTGCGTAGAGATTTCCGTACGTAACTGGAGGCACATCCCATGACCACCTTCGTGGACCGCGTCGAGCTGCACGTCGCCGCGGGTAGCGGAGGCCACGGCTGTGCCTCCGTACACCGGGAGAAGTTCAAGCCGCTGGGCGGCCCCGACGGCGGCAACGGCGGCCGTGGCGGTGACGTGATCCTGGTCGTCGACCAGTCCGTCACGACTCTCCTCGACTACCACCACTCCCCGCACCGCAAGGCCACCAACGGCAAGCCCGGTGAGGGCGGCAACCGGTCGGGCAAGGACGGGCAGGACCTGATCCTGCCGGTTCCGAACGGCACGGTGGTGCTGGACAAGGCGGGCAACGTGCTCGCGGACCTGGTCGGGCACGGTACGGCGTACGTGGCCGCGCAGGGTGGCCGTGGCGGTCTCGGCAACGCGGCGCTGGCCTCGGCCCGTCGCAAGGCGCCCGGGTTCGCGCTGCTCGGCGTGCCCGGTGACCTTCAGGACATCGTCCTGGAGCTGAAGACGGTCGCGGACGTGGCGCTGGTCGGCTACCCGAGTGCGGGCAAGTCGTCCCTGATCTCCGTCCTGTCGGCCGCCAAGCCGAAGATCGCGGACTATCCCTTCACGACCCTGGTGCCCAACCTCGGTGTGGTGACGGCGGGTGCGACGGTCTACACGATCGCGGACGTGCCCGGGCTGATTCCCGGGGCGAGCCAGGGCAAGGGCCTGGGCCTGGAGTTCCTGCGCCATGTCGAACGCTGCTCGGTCCTGGTCCACGTACTCGACACCGCCACACTCGAATCGGACCGCGACCCGGTCTCCGACCTCGACATCATCGAGGAGGAGCTGAAGCAGTACGGCGGCCTCGGCGACCGCCCGCGCGTCGTCGTCCTCAACAAGATCGACGTGCCGGACGGCAAGGACCTGGCGGAGATGGTGCGCCCGGACCTGGAGGCTCGGGGCTACCGGGTCTTCGAGGCGTCGGCGGTGGCGCACACGGGCCTCAAGGAGCTGTCGTTCGCGCTCGCCGACCTGGTGGCGAAGTCCCGCGCGGCGAAGCCGCAGGAGGAGGCGACGCGGATCGTTATCCGCCCGAAGGCGGTGGACGACGCGGGCTTCTCGGTCGTACGCGAGGAGGACGGTCTCTTCCGGGTACGCGGCGAGAAGCCCGAACGCTGGGTCCGCCAGACCGACTTCAGCAACGACGAGGCCGTCGGCTACCTCGCCGACCGCCTCAGCCGCCTCGGCGTCGAGGACGAGCTGATGAAGGCGGGCGCCCGCACGGGTGACGGCGTTGCCATCGGTCCCGAGGAGAACGCCGTCGTCTTCGACTGGGAGCCCACGGTCATGGCCGGTGCGGAGATGCTCGGTCGCCGGGGCGAGGACCACCGTTTCGAGGCTCCTCGGCCCGCCGTTACGCGTCGCCGCGAGAGGCAGGCGGAGCGGGACGAGTCGGAGAAGGAGTTCGACGACTTCGAGCCGTTCTAACACGCCTTCGGGGCTGGTGGGTTCGGTTCGCGGGCGGCTGCGGGTCGGTTGTGGCTGGTCGCGCAGTTCCCCGCGCCCCTAAAAGACGGGGCTGCGCCCCTGTCTTTTGTCTTTAGGGGCGCGGGGAACTGCGCGATCAACCCACCACGACCCGCAGCCGAAAACGCACCCCACCCAAACGAGGGGCCCCGGAGAACACCCGGGGCCCCTCGTCACATGCTCAGCCGACGGCAGTCGCTACGCGTTGACCGAGTCCTCCGCCTCGGTCGGGTCCTGGGCCGATTCCTCGGCCGCTTCTGTGGCTGCTGTGGAGCGGGGGGAGGGGACTCCCGAGGCCAGGCGGGACTCCATGCGGACGCGGCGCTCGTCGGCCTTGTCGCAGAGGGAGGCGATGGCGGTGTTGAAGCGGGCCAGGGACGGGGGGTCGGAGGGGCCCAGCAGGTGTTCCTTGAGTTCGGCGCGGGCTGCCGTGAAGCGGTCCTTCTCCGGGTGGCGTACGGACTCCAGGAGGGCCGGGACGCCGTCCGCCTCGGGGGTGAGGATGACGCCCGCGGACACCGTCGGGAAGTACTCGCGGAAGGCCTCCTCAGGCATCCCCGAGGTGTTGGCGACCGCGTACGGCTTCTCGCTCGACAGCCAGTCGGAGACCACCGAGGAGACATCGCTGATCAGCAGGTCCGCCTGGTTGAAGCAGGCGAAGATCGCGGGGCGCGCGTCCGTGATGATCTGGTGCTCCCACTCCGGGAACGACGCCCAGTACGCCTTCTCCCAGGCCACCGTGGCCTCGGCGATGGCCGCGTCACGGTCGCCCCGCGGCGTGCCCTGGAGCAGCATGCGCTCCATCTCGTCCGCGCCGGGCCGGAAGGAGGTCGAGGTCAGCCGGTCCAATTCAGCGGTACGGCGCGCCAGTTCGGCCGCCGCCTCCGCGTCAGGGCGGGCCCCCGACCGCTTGGCGTTGGCCTCGCGGATCATCGCCTTGATGCGCTCGTTCGCGGCACCCGCACGCGGGTCGACGGAACCGGTCAGCGGGTGCGGCTTGTAGAGGAGGCGTACGCCTTCGTCCGCGAGCAGCTGCCGCACCATGTTCTCGCCGGCCAGGACCACCGAGGTGTTGCCGGGGTTCCCGTCCCAGCCCTCCCACGTGGGGGCGTACAGCACGGTCGTGTACGGACCGGTGGGCGGGCCCGCGTACGGCCGGATCGGCGCCAGCTGCGGGCGGCCGACCTCCACGATGTCCTTGTCCTCGACGCCGACCTCGGCCATCGCGTACCGCTCGCGGGCCGCGGGCCCGGCCACCCACACCTCGTCGTACGCCTTCGCGTACGGGTTGACGGAGGACAGCTTGTCGCTCTCGCCGTGGTTGATGAAGGCGTGCTTGATGGTGGGGATGCGCAGCACCTGCGAGGTCTTCGCGGCGTTGGCCGGGTGCAGCATCATCTTCAGCGTCGAGTTCTCCAGCGAGAACATCGTCGACACCTTCGGGAAGCAGATGATCGGCACGTCCGTCGCGTCGATCTTCTGCACCATGAACCGCTCACGCAGCACGATCAGCGGCTTCGCGTCCAAAGAGGCCAGCGTGGAGAGCCACATGTTCGCCTGGTACGCGGAGGTCGTACCGCCCGAGAAGTACATGCCGACCGTCGGCCGGTAGCCGGCCAGCCACTTGTCCAGCCACTGCATGACCTTCTGCTCGCTCTTGGCGCGCTTCTTGGGCAGCAGCCAGGTGGCGAGGTACGCCGTGCCGCCGCCGACCAGCGCGAGGGCGACGCCGACACCGATACCGCCCCAGTACCCGTCCGTCGTGGCCGCCGTGACCAGCAGACCGATCGTGGTCGGCACGGAGAAGACGAGCAGCCGGTGGCTCTGACGGCGGGCCAGAATGCGCGGCGGCGCGGCGGTCAGGTGCAGCGTGGACGCGTCGATGTTGCGGGTGACGATCGGCAGCGTACGGGTGCGGCGGACCAGGACCGCGGCAGCCTGGCAGGCGAAGTGCAGGGCGTAGAAGGCGCACAGGGCGACAAGGAGCGGCGCCTGCTCGCTCGTCGGGTCGATGCCGTCGATCCGCAGGAGCCCCACCAGGATCAGCATGTCGCGCAGCAACTGCCGGACCGTGACGTCGAAACGTACCTTGCCCAGCAGCGCGAGCAGCCCGGGATTCCGGTACTGCAGATATACGTCCAGGGCGAGGCCCGCCGCGCTCGCGGCGATGAACACCGGGACGTTCGGCAGCAGCGCGGAGATGATCTGGGCCGTGAAGAGCGCGAACATCGACAGCAGCGCGGAGAGCTGTGTGATGCGGCGAGGGGAGAGTCCGGCGGAGGGCACGGAATGGGCTCCTGCGAGGAATGCGGTGGATGGGGGGAACGGGAGGTAGGGGCCGCGTAAAGCCCCGTACAACAGCCCCTTACAGCAGAGGCTGACCCCTGACCGTATGACTAGTGCGGCCCGCCAAGCAATCTTCCGTAGGAGCTATCACTGGATATCGGATGAAACCGCAGTGAACCTATGGGGTGCGAGGTCCGTCTGCCTGTCATCACCCGGCGTGTCCGCCACTCGAAACGCGGCGGCGTCCGCCGTCCGTATTCACGTAGATTGCACGGACCGGGCTGGTCGGAACATTGGGGAACAGCGTGTCAGCGGCAAGGCAGGCAGGGCAGGCGACTGGGCAAGCAGGGCAGGCGACCAGGCAGGCCGTGGCGGAAGCCCGCAGGATCGTCGTCAAGGTGGGTTCCTCCTCCCTGACCACCGCGTCGGGAGGCCTCGACGCGGACCGTGTGGACGCCCTGGTGGACGTACTCGCCAAGGGCCGCAGTGGCGGGGAGAGGGAGATCGTCCTCGTCTCCTCCGGTGCCATCGCCGCCGGTCTCGCCCCGCTGGGCCTGCGCCGCCGCCCCAAGGACCTGGCCCGGCAGCAGGCCGCCGCAAGCGTCGGGCAGGGCCTGCTCGTCGCCCGCTACACGGCGTCCTTCGCGCGGTACGGCGTCCGCGTCGGCCAAATCCTGCTCACCAGCGACGACATGAGCCGCCGCGCCCACCACCGCAACGCCCAGCGCACCCTCGACAAGCTCCTCGCCATGGGCGCCCTGCCGATCGTCAACGAGAACGACACGGTCGCCACCGACGAGATCCGCTTCGGCGACAACGACCGGCTCGCCGCGCTCGTCGCCCATCTCGTACGCGCCGACCTGCTGGTCCTGCTCTCCGACGTGGACGGGGTCTACGACGGCGACCCCAGCAGGCCCGGTACGTCGCGGATCGCGGAGGTACGCGCTCCGGCGGACCTCGCGCACGTCGAGATCGGCAGCGCGGGCCGGGCCGGCGTCGGCACCGGCGGCATGGTCACCAAGGTCGAGGCCGCCCGGATCGCGGCGGCGGCCGGCATCCCGGTCGTCCTCACCTCCGCCGTGCACGCGGCCGACGCCCTCACGGGCCGGGACACCGGTACGCACTTCCACGCCACAGGACGCCGCTCCGCCGACCGGCTGCTGTGGCTCCAGCACGCGTCCACCCCGCAGGGCGCTCTGACGCTCGACGACGGGGCGGTGCGCGCGGTCGTCGAGCGGCGCACGTCGCTGCTGCCCGCGGGCATCGCGGCGGTCGAGGGCGAATTCGTCGCCGGTGACCCCGTCGAGCTGCGCGACAGCACGGGCCGGGCGGTCGCGCGCGGGCTGGTCAACTTCGACGCCAAGGAGATCCCGCAACTCATCGGCCGCTCCACCCGCGAGCTGGCCCGCGAGCTGGGCCCCGCGTACGAACGCGAGGTCGTACACAGGGACGATCTGGTGCTGCTGCACCCGTAAACGGCCGAAAGGGGCGGCTCTCGCAGGGGACGTTCCGTAAAACCGCCACACGAAGCCGCCCCGCCTGCTCAACTTTGTTTCAGGGAACCATGTCCGGGAGCCCCCGAGATTCAGTGATTCAGTAACCCATCGCATAAAAGGAGGCCGTCGTGAGACGAGTGCGCCCTGGGGCGACGTCCCGCGGTGGTGGCGCCTCCCGCGCGGCCGGTGAGGAGCGGGCCCTCACCAGCGTCGCGGCCGGAGACACGTACGAGGGTGAGGAACCGAAGGACCTGCCGCGGCTGTGGCACGTCACGCTGAGCGTCTCGGGCGGCGAGGCCCCGCTGAACGAGGTCAGGCGATCGCTCGAACAGCTCGCCCACGACCACCCCTTTCTGCTGACCAGCCGGTACGCGTCCGACCACGCGGAGATCCGCTACTGGGAGGAGGCCCGCGACCTGCACGACGCGGCGGCGGTCGCACTGCGCCTGTGGGGCGAGCACCGGCAGACCGCGAAGCTGCCGCCCTGGGAGATCGTCGGCCTGGAGGTCATCGACCGCGAGACCTACCACCAGCGCATCGCCGAGGGCTACGGCCCGCAGCCGGCGACGCCCGTGGGCGTTCACCCTTTTTGAGCCTGTCTCGGGGTGTGGAACACCGGCTGGACGGTGGCCCCGAGCGCATTACGCTGCTCACATGACCACGCTCTCGCCGTACGACTCGATGACCCCGGTCACCCAGGCCGCCTACCGCGCGAAGTCCGCCGCCGCCGACCTCGCTCCGCTGCCACGGGCCGAGAAGGACGACGCGCTCCTCGCGATCGCGGACGCGCTGGAGGTCCGTACGAGCGAGATCGTCGAGGCCAACGCAAAGGACATCGCCCGCGCCCGCGAGGCCGGCACCAGCGACACCGTCATCGACCGGCTCACGCTCACACCCGAGCGGATCCGCGCCATCGCCTCCGACGTGCGTGACGTGGTGGCGCTGCCCGACCCCGTCGGCGAGGTCGTCCGGGGCTCGACCCTCCCGAACGGCATCGACCTGCGTCAGGTCCGCGTTCCGCTCGGTGTCGTCGGGATCATCTACGAGGCCCGGCCGAACGTCACGGTCGACGCCGCCGCGCTGTGCCTGAAGTCCGGCAACGCGGTGCTGCTGCGCGGCTCGTCCTCCGCGTACGAGTCCAACACCGCCCTCGTACGCGTCCTGCGCGACGCCGTCGGCGGCTCGGGCCTGCCCGCCGACGCCGTGCAGCTCGTACCGGGCGAGAACCGGGAATCCGTACGGGAGCTGATGCGCGCCCGCGGCCTGGTCGACGTACTGATCCCGCGTGGCGGCGCCTCCCTGATCCGTACCGTCGTGCAGGAGTCCATCGTCCCGGTCATCGAGACCGGCACCGGCAACTGTCACGTGTACGTCGACGCGCACGCCGACCTCGACATGGCGATCGAGATCCTGATCAACTCCAAGGCGCAGCGGCCCAGCGTGTGCAACGCCGCCGAGACGCTCCTCGTCCACCAGGACATCGCCCCCGAGTTCCTGCCGCGCGCCCTGGACGCCCTCGCCGACGCCGGGGTCACCGTGCACGCCGACGAGCGCGTGCTGGCGTACGCCAAGGGCTCCAAGGCCACCGTCGTGGAAGCCACGACCGACGACTGGGACACCGAGTACCTGTCGTACGACATCGCGGCCGCCGTCGTCGACTCGCTCGACAAGGCCGTGGCGCACATCCGGCTGTGGAGTTCCGGCCACACGGAGGCCATCGTCACCACCTCCCAGCCGGCGGCCCGCCGCTTCACCCAGCTGGTGGACTCCACGACGGTCGCCGTGAACGCGTCCACGCGCTTCACGGACGGCGGCCAGTTCGGCTTCGGCGCCGAGATCGGCATCTCCACGCAGAAGCTGCACGCGCGGGGCCCGATGGGGCTGCCGGAGCTGACGAGCACGAAGTACATCGTCACGGGCGATGGCCACATCCGCCGCTGAACGCTCCGCTGAGAGGGCGGGTTTGAAGCTGCGGGTTCGTTGTGGCCCTTCCCCGAGACCGCTCAGGTCCTGGCCCACCCGGCCTCGCTCGAAGAAGCCGTCTCGCCAGGTGGATGAATTTCCGTACCGTCTGCCCAAATTGACCCCTCAGGTCTACTCTGGATCTGTGCCGGAGGACGTGGGGGGCACGCCGTTTCCCGACGGCTGGGAGCCCGACGACGACCGCGACCGCGGAGGCTCGGACGAAGAGTTCGCCTCCGTGGTCTTCGACGAGGCCTTCGTACGGGCGGCCAGGGTCCACGAGCCGACCGCCGTCGAACGCCTCCTGGCCGCCGCGCAGGCCCGTGCGGAGGCCTCCGAGGCCGAGGCGCGCCGGGGGCGCACCAGAGGCGCACGCGGCGACGACGAGCGCTACGGAGACGGGTACGGACGCGACGGCCGTGGTGATTTCGGCCATGATCCGGACCTTGACGACCTGGACGACCGCGATGTCCTCCACGGCCGCTACGGACACCCGGGGGCGTACGGCAAACAGGCCCGCTGGCACCGCCCCGTCGCCTGGATGCTCGCCCTCGTGATGGGCATCGGCATGGTCGCCCTCGCCTTCACGGCGGTCTACCGGGGCGCCTCGTCCAGCCGCCAGGACCCGGGTCCGCAGGCCCCCGCCTCGACCGGCCTCGAGCAAGGAACCGGAACGGGCCCCTCGGCCTCCGCCGACTACTCTCAGCCACCCGCCACGGCGGTACCGCGCACGCCGTGAACTTGTCGTGTACAGCGGCGTTTACCTGAGGTCCAGGAGACCTACTCTCTAAGGTATGGGCGGGCTAGGAGACCCACCGGAGGGGACACCCGACGGCGCTCCCGGTGGTGGTGAGGAAGAGTACCGATCCGTCGTCTTCGACGAGTCGTTCGTCCGTGCTGCCCGTCTCCAGGAGTTCTCCGCGCAGGAGCGGATCGCCGACCACGCCCCGGCGGTACGGCGCCGCCCGCCGCTGCGCCGCGGCCTGTCCCGGCAGGCGCTGATCCTCGTCCTGCTGATCGCCGTCGCCTTCGGCACCGCGATCTACATGGGTGTGCGCCACCCGTACCAGACGCCCGCGGCGAAGCCGCCCGAGCCGCTGCGGATGACGGTGATACCCCTCGCGCCGCAGGGCGCGGTACCCGGCGCCGCCAACACGGAGCTGCTGTACGCGCGCAGCCCCGCCGACCAGTTCCGCATCGGCGCCGACGGCATCACGATGCCCGCATCCCGGCGCACCGCCCACTTCTCGGACAGCCAGGTCGTCACGGCCCTCACCACGGCGAAGGACTTCCTCGTCGAGTCCGCGCTCGACCCGGACGTCCTCACCGGCGGCGCCACCAGGCCCGTACGGATACTGCTTGACCCGCAGCAGCTCGACCAGTTCGACCAGAGCTTCGACCGCCCGGCCGCGGACGGGCGGCACGCGCCCACCGGCTGGCTGGTCCGCTTCGACCCCTCCCAGGCCCAGCTGGCCGACTCCAGGATCCGGGTGCAGGGCACGCTGCAGGCGGCCGAGACCGACTCCGACACTCTTGAGGTCACGGCCGACCACACCTTCGTCTACGCGCTGCGGCCGACCGGCTCGGACGACGGTGCCAAGGCCTCGCTGTTCACCGTGCGGCGCGAGCTGCACTTCCGGTTCGACCGCGACGACCTGCGGATGCGCCAGACCGAACTCGTCGTCTCGTATGTCCAGGCCGGGCCGCTCGCCTGTGCCGAGGACGCGACGAACCATCTGCGCCCGCTGCTCGCGGGGCAGACGGCCAAGGCGGGCGGACCGGCAGGCACCGACCCGTACGCGACGGGAAGTGCCACGGCGCTGTGCGGGTCGCTGGCGGCCAGTGCCCAGCCCAGGGTGTGACCCGGCCGGTTTCTGCCCGGCCGGTCCCATTTCCCTTTTATCCGGGTCTCTCTGTCCGGCCGGTCTTCGTCCGGCCGGCCTCAGATGGTGATCAGGCGCTTCCGTTGGGGCTCTCGTCGTCGGGGCCGTCGCCTCGCGGCTGGTCCTTGGGGGAGCCCGTGGCGAAGCCCCCGAACCCGCGCCGTACCCGTCCGCCGAGGTCGCCCGCGCCGCCCGCGATGTCGCTGACCAGCTTCATCAGCGGGTCCTTCGAACTCCGCACGTCACTGGCGTAGCTGGCCGCCGATTCGCGGAAGGAGTCCGTGACCTTGGTGTCGCCGTCCTCGCCGCGGCGCGGGTAGTGGCCGTCCATGATCCGCTGGTAGTCGCGGGACTCGGCCCACTTCTTCAGCTCGGCCGCCCGCACGGTGGTGAAGGGGTGGGAGCGGGGCATGACGTTCAGGATCTTGAGTACGGAGTCGCGGAGGTCGCCCCCGGCCTCGTACTCCTCGGCCTGCGCGAGGAACGCGTCCACGTTCATCTCGTGCAGGTGGTTGCCGCCCGCGATCTTCATCAGGCCGCGCATCGAGGCCTGCAGGTCCTGGCCGACCAGGAGTCCGGCGCGGTCCGCGGACAGCTCGGACTTGCGGAACCACTCGCGCAGGGCCGTCACGATGGCCATGATCGCGAGGTTGCCCAGCGGGATCCAGGCGACGCGGAGCGCGAGGCTGGTGAGGAAGAGCAGGATCGTGCGGTAGACGGAGTGGCCGGACAGGGCGTGGCCGACCTCGTGGCCGACGACCGCCCGCATCTCCTCCTCGTCGAGCAGTTCGACGAGGCCGGTGGTGACGACGATGATCGGCTCGTCCAGGCCGATGCACATCGCGTTCGGCTGCGGGTCCTGGTTGACGTACATCGGCGGGACCTTCTCCAGGTCCAGGATGTAGCAGGCGTCCCTCAGCATGTCGTTCAGGTGTGCGAACTGCGCGTCCGAGACCCGTACGGAATCGGACAGGAACAGCAGCCTCAGGCTGCGCTCCGGGAGCAGTCCGCTGAGCGCCTTGAACACCGTGTCGAAGCCGCTGAGCTTGCGCAGGGCGACCAGGGCCGAGCGGTCAGCGGGGTGTTCGTACGCCCGGGAGGAGATCCCCTCGAAGCGCCTGCGCTGCCTGCTCGGTACGTTCTCGTGGCTGTCGTCTGGCATGTGGTCCCCCATGCGTCTGGTTGCCCTCTGTGCCCCCAAGGCGGGGACCAGCCTAGGCGGAGATACCGTGGACTTGCAGTACAGCGAAGGAGTCGCACGCCATGGAGCACAACCCCCAAGCCTGGCTCGCCGAAGCAGCGAGCGCCGCGCAGCAGCAGGGGGCGGGGAATCTCCTCCGTGTCGTGCTGATCGTGATGGTCGTCGGCTGCGTTCTGGTCGCCTGGTTCCTGCTGCGCGGTTACAAAGACGACTGAGAACCGGATGAAGTTCCCCTGCGGCGGAGCCGACGTGATCCGGGCGGCGGCCGACGCTTACGATGGCCGTACGTCTGTATCCCCCTGTACCCCGCCGACACCGGATAGGTCCTGCCGAAGATGAGCTTCCACAGCACCGCTGCCCAGTTGGTCCAGATCGCCGCCGAAGGCGAGGAGCACAGTGGCAACCACGAGAGCCTCAACGCCTACCTGACCGGCGGCGGCGCGCTCTTCATCCTCCTTCTGCTGCTGTGGATCACCACTCGCTTCAACCGGGACCGCTGACGGCTTCGCGCCGGAGCTCGAAGGACGGGCCGGTAGGCTCAGCACGCATGGGAGAGCAGGACATGCCAACCGGCCCGGTGAGCAGTCGGGAGAACAGCCCGGCGGGCGGCCCGTCGAACCCGGGCAAACGCCGCCTCGGCGTCATGGGCGGGACGTTCGACCCGATCCACCACGGCCACCTGGTCGCGGCCAGCGAGGTCGCCGCGCAGTTCCACCTCGACGAGGTGGTGTTCGTGCCGACCGGACAGCCGTGGCAGAAGACCGACCGCAAGGTCTCCGCGGCCGAGGACCGCTATCTGATGACGGTCATCGCGACCGCCGAGAACCCGCAGTTCTCGGTGAGCCGCATCGACATCGACCGGGGCGGCCCGACGTACACCACGGACACGCTGCGCGATCTGCGCGCACTCAATCCCGACACGGACCTCTTCTTCATAACCGGCGCCGACGCGCTCGCCCAGATCCTCACCTGGCGCGATGCCGAAGAGCTGTTCTCCCTCGCGCACTTCATCGGGGTCACCCGGCCCGGTCACGCGCTGACCGACCCGGGACTCCCGGAGGGCGGTGTCTCGCTCGTCGAGGTCCCCGCGCTCGCCATCTCGTCCACGGACTGCCGTGCCAGGGTCGCCAAGGGCGACCCGGTCTGGTATCTGGTGCCGGACGGTGTGGTGCGCTACATCGACAAGCGTGAGCTGTACCGCGGCGAGTGAGCCGAGAGGGGCACCGGTGAACGACCGATACGACGCTGGGTACGGGGGCGACCAGAGTTACGAGCTCGTCGGCTACGACGAGTTCGGCCAGCCTGTGTACCGGCAGGTGTCGCCGCCTTCCCAGGCCCCTCAGGGGTACGACTCCTACGGCTCGCAGCATCAGGGCTACGGCTACGACCCGTACGCGAACGGGCAGCAGCAACCGGCACCGTCGTACGACACCGGTACCGGTCATCAGCAGCCCGTCGCCCCGCACGACCCGTACCACTCGTACGGTTCGTACGACCCCTATGGCGCGGGTGCTTCGGGGGCTTCGGGGGCGGCTCCGGGAGCCGCTCCGACCGCGTACGACCCCTACGGGCAGGCCGCGGGCAGCGGGCAGCAGCCGCGCGTCGCCGAGCAGACCGCCTACATCCCGCAGCAGGCGGGGCCCGCGGAGCGGACGCAGGCCGGGGAGCCAGAGGCCGGGCAGCGGGGTGAACGGGACTACCGCACCGAGCAGTTCACCTTCGTCGAGGAGCCGGACGACGACTCCGAAGACGTCATCGACTGGCTGAACTTCACCGAGAACCGCACCGAGCGGCGCGAGGAGGCCCGGCGCAGGGCCCGCGGCCGCTTCGTCACCCTGGTCGTCGTACTCGCCCTGGTCGCGGTCGGCGGCGCCGGCTACCTCTGGTACGCCGGGAAGCTGCCGGGCACGTCGTCGGAGGCGAAGACCGGCGGTACGACGGCCGCGGGCGCCCAGAACCGTGACGTGATCGTCGTCCATCTGCACAACACCAATGGCGGCGGCACCTCGACGGCACTTCTGGTCAACAACACCACCACCAAGGAGGGCGCGACCGTCCTGGTGCCCAACTCCTTTGCCGTGACGGACAACGACAACGGCACCACGACGACGCTCGCCAAGTCCGTCGACGACGACGGCTCCTCCGGGACGCGCGACGCGATCGACACCGTGCTCGGCACGGACATCGAGGGCACCTGGCGCCTCGACACCCCCTACCTCAACAACCTCGTCGAGCTCGTCGGCAACATCGACATCGACACCAACACGGACGTGCCCGACCCGGAGGCCAAGAAGGGCGAGGCCCCCCTGGTCAACAAGGGTGAGGACCAGACGCTCAGCGGCAAGATGGCCGTCGCGTACGCCACGTACCGCGGCTCCGGGGAGGCGCAGAACGCGCAGCTGGAGCGGTTCGGGCAGGTCATGCAGGGAGTGCTGCGCAAGGTGTCGTCGGATGCGCAGGCCGCGACGACCACCGTGCAGACGCTGGCGCAGATCATCGAGCCGCCCTTGACCGACAAGGACCTGGGCGCCTTCCTCGCCAAGCTCGCGGACCACGCCAAGGGCGGCGACTACAAGACCACGCTGCTGCCGGTCCAGTCGGACGGCAGGCTGAGCGCGAAGGCGAGCGACAGCATCGTCAAGAACGTGCTCGGCGGAACCGCGAAGAGCCCCGAGAAGGACGCGGCCGTCCAGGTCGGCATCCGCAACGCCACCGGCAAGGAGGACGCCACCGAGCAGGCCCGCGTCGTGCTGCTCAACGGCGGCTACACCTTCGTCGACGCCGGCAAGGCCGATGCCGCCCAGTCGGTGTCCCAGATCACATACACCGACGCCGCGAAGAAGGAGGACGCGGTGGAGGTCGCCAAGACGCTGGGGCTGCCGACCAGTTCCGTGAAGAAGGCCAAGGGCGCTTCGAACGCGGATGTGTCGGTGGTGCTGGGGCAGAACTACAAGGCGAGCGGGTCGTCGGGCTGATCGTCTCGGGTGCTGTCGGCGGTCCGTGAGACCCTTGGGGTAACCCTTCGGGGATTCTGACCGCCGACGGAAAGCCTTGTAGTGACCGCCACTGACCGCTCTCTCGAGCTCATCACCACCGCCGCGCAGGCGGCCGCAGACAAGCTCGCGCACGACATCATCGCGTACGACGTCAGCGACGTGCTGTCGATCACGGACGCCTTCCTGCTGGCCTCCGCGCCCAACGACCGCCAGGTCAAGTCGATCGTCGACGAGATCGAGGAGCGGCTGAACAAGGAACTCGACGCCAAGCCGGTGCGCCGCGAGGGCGACCGCGAGGCCCGCTGGGTGCTGCTCGACTACGTCGACATCGTGGTGCACGTCCAGCACAGCGAGGAGCGCGTCTTCTACGCCCTGGAGCGGCTCTGGAAGGACTGCCCGGAGCTCGAGCTGCCCGCCGACGCCAAGGCCACCCGCGGCAAGGCGGCGGAGCACGCCAAGCTCCAGGAGGCGGAGGACGCCGGACTGGGCGGTGAGTGGCGTTGAGCGCAGAGGCGGGGTCTTCGGCCGCGGACGGCGTCGGGTCTTCGGCCGGGACGGACGGCAGGCCGCTGTCCGAGACCGGTAAGAAAGCGGGCCGGGGGCGCCGCGTCATCCTGTGGCGCCACGGACAGACCTCCTGGAACGTGGAGCGCCGCTTCCAGGGCACCACGGACGTCGAGCTCACCGAGATCGGCATCGAGCAGGCCCGCCGCGCCGCCCGGCTGCTCGCCTCCCTGAAGCCCGACGCGATCGTCGCCTCGGACCTGAAGCGGGCGGCCGACACCGCGGGCGAACTGGCCGCCCTCACTGCCCTCGACGTGACGCACGACGAGGGCCTGCGCGAGACGTACGCGGGCGTCTGGCAGGGGCTGACGCACGAGGAGATCATCGGGCGGTACGGCGACGAGTACGCGGCGTGGAAGCGCGGTGAGCCGGTGCGCCGGGGCGGCGGCGAACTGGAGACCGAGGTCGCCGAACGCGCCGCCCCCGTGGTGCTCCGGCACGCCGAGAAGCTGCCCGACGACGGCACACTCGTGGTGGTCAGTCACGGCGGCACCATCCGCACCACCATCGGCCGCCTCCTCGGCCTCGACGCCCACCACTGGGAAAGCCTCGGCGGACTCTCCAACTGCTGCTGGTCCGTCCTCGGCGAGGGCGCCCGCGGCTGGCGCCTCCTGGAGCACAACGCGGGCACGTTGCCGCAGCCGGTCCTGGGAGACGACGACTGACGCGGAGACTGACGGAGACCGACATGGACGACGTCGGCGGTGGGCCTCGTCCCGGTGGGTCTCGGCCCCAGGCGTCCGTAGGGCTGGATTTCACTTTCCGGCTGGTCGCAAGCTAAAGTTCTTCTTGTTCAACCCGCCCGGCGGGGTGAGCGCGAGGGGCTATAGCTCAGTTGGTAGAGCACCTGCATGGCATGCAGGGGGTCAGGAGTTCAAATCTCCTTAGCTCCACAGAGACCGCAAAGACAGAACAGAAGCGCTACCGCGCGAGGATCCCGTTCCCCTCAGGGGAGCGGGATTTTTCGTCGCGCCTCAGGTCCCGCAGGCAGGCCGCGCGCGCCCTCGTCTCCTCGTCGACCGGCCGGTACACCACGATCCGGCACTCGGGCATGCCGTCGACCGACAGGGACATCGACGTCATCCGCAGCTCGCCCACCGTCTTGTGGCGGAACGTCTTCACCCGCGACCCCGGCGGCGCCACATCGCCGCTGCTCCACAGCTCGGCGAAGCGCGGGCTGGCCTGAGACAGCCGGCGTATGAAGTCCTCCCAGGCGGGTTCGCCGACATGTCTGCCGTACGCGGACCGCAACGTCGCCACCATCACGGGCAGCTCGCTGTCCAGGAAGGCCACAGGACAGTCTTCCTCGGGCACCATGAACAGCATCCACAGCGCGTTGTGCAACATCCCTCCGGCGGCGTCTCGCGTCTGCTGTATGAAGAACAGGTCCCGGTAGGCGGGGTTGGTGGCGAGGATGTCGTACCGCGTGTTGTAGACCACCGCCGGCTGCGGATCGAGGGCGTCGATGATCTCCTGGATCTCCGGGCCCACGGCCAGCGCGGTGCTCTCGGGACCGGGCGCGTACGGCACCTCCGCCAGGTGGTACAGATGCTCGCGCTCCGGCTGGTCCAGGCGCAGGGTGCGCGCCACGGCGTCCAGGACCTGCGGCGACGCGTTGATCGGCCGGCCCTGCTCCAGCCACGTGTACCAGGTGACGCCGACCCCCGACAGCTGTGCCACCTCCTCACGGCGCAGCCCCGGGGTGCGGCGGCGCAGACCCGGCGGCATGCCCACGTCGGCCGGTGTCACCCGCGCCCGCCTGCTGCGCAGGAAGGCGGCCAGCTCCGGCCGGCGACGCTGTGCCGTGGTCATCGTCACATCCCCCATCGTCGGCGCCTCACCTGTCCCCTGCCAGGTGCTGTCACTACCAGCATCGGCGGGCTCTCGTTACCCGTACCGGCGTGCGAGCACGCTCGATGCCATGACGACGACAACCCCCGCGGACCCGGATCCCGCAACCGGTCCAAGTCCTGCAACCAGTAAAGACCCTGGCACTGACAATCGCCCCGGACGACTCCTCGCGGTCGTCCTCGCCGCCCAGTTCATGGCCCTGCTCGACGTCTTCATCGTCAATGTCGCGGTGCCCACCATCGGCACCGAACTGAACGCGTCCGGCGCCGAGTTGCAGCTGGTGGTCGCCGGATACGCCATCACGTACTCCGTGTTGCTCATCACAGGCGCCCGCATCGGCGACCGGCTCGGCCATCGGCGGGTCTATCTCGCCGGGCTCACTCTGTTCACGGCGGCCTCGCTGGCCTGCGGACTCGCCCAGGGCACCACCGAGTTGATCGTCTTCCGCCTCGTCCAGGGCGCCGGCTCGGCCGTGATGATCCCGCAGGTGCTCAGCCTGATCCAGCGGAACTTCACCGGAGAAGCACGGGCCAAGGCCCTCGGCGCGTACTCGGCCGTTCTCGCGACCGGCGCCGCCGCCGGACAGGTGCTGGGCGGCGTCCTGGTCAGCGCGGACCTGTTCGGCACCGGCTGGCGGCCGGTGTTCCTGGTGAACGTGCCCGTGGGCCTCGTACTCCTGGCCCTCGGCGCGCGCGTACTGCCGCGCGACGACGTGTCGGCGAGGGAGCGTTCACGCGGCCTCGACCTGCCGGGCCTGCTGCTCCTCGCCGCCGCCGTGTCGCTGCTCACGGTGCCGCTGGTGCTCGGTCAGGAGAAGGACTGGCCACTGTGGTCGTGGCTGTCGCTGGCCGCCGCCGTGGTGTTCTTCGCCGTGTTCTGCGTGTACGAGTCCTGGCTCTCCCGGCGCGGCGGCGCCCCGCTGATCGCGCCCCGGGTGCTGCGGCACCCCGGCATCGGCCTCGCGGTCTTCCGGATCATGGCCGTGATGGCGGTCAACGGCGGTTTCCTGTTCGCCCTCACGTTGCACGTCCAGGGCGGCCTCGACTACAGCGCACTGCGCGCGGGGCTCACCTTCGCGCCGACCGCGGTGGTCTTCGGCGTGGTCGGGCTGACCTGGCGCAACTGGCCCGCTTCCTGGCAACGCGCCCTGATCCCGGCCGGGTTCGCGCTCGCCGCGCTCTCGATGGCCGGGGTGGGCCTGGCACTGCGGGACGGCCGGGAGACGGGCTTCTGGCTGTACGTCGCGTTCGTCGGCGTGGGTGTGGGACTCGCGCTCGGCTTCAGCCCGACCCTCACGCGCGCGTTGGCCACGGTGCGCCCCGAGGACGCGGCGGACGCCAGCGGACTGCTCGCGACGGTCACCCAACTCGGCCAGCTCATCGGTGTCGCGGCGTTCGGCACACTCTTCTTGAACCGACTTGAGTCACTTGGGGCCCCGGAGGCGTATACCTCTTCGGAGGCGCTCCTCGTCTGCACGTTCGCGCTGGCCGGAACAGCCGCCGCGGGCGTCGTGTCCGGACTGGTACGAAGGCGTCGCTGACCGTATTGGTCCGGCCGTGGCAGAATCAAACGGCCGGAAGGGGGCGCGACCCGACGGGAGGGAGTGGCGATGCCTGCGAGCATCCTCGGGGAGGTCGACGACCTCCTCGACGCAGAGGTGATACGGGACAGGACCACCCGCCTCGACTGCCCTTCCTGCGGATCGGCCCACGTCGCCCAAGTCCTCGGCGACAACGGCGGAATCTCCTACGTGTGCACGGCCTGCGGCCACAGCTGGAGCTGATCGATGGGTGCGCACAGGCGAAAGTGCGATTGGTGTGGCAGTGGCACGCCGATCGTCCGCGACATGGAGCCGGTCAACCACGACTACCAGTACTGGTGCGAGGAATGCGCGCGGGCGCTGATCATAAAAGGCGACCCGATCGAGACGTACCGGGAACTGGAGGGCGAGCCGATCTACGGCCGGCTCCTCGACGAGCACTGCACGCTCAAACGGTTCTACTCGTTCGCCACGGCCTGACCGCGATCCGGCTTGCCCTCCTGCCCGTGTCTGCTTGTCCCTGCCTGCCTGCCTGTCCGTGTCGGCCCGTCCGTGCCTGTCGGTGCACTCCGTAAACGATTTGGTGGTGCACCGGGAGGACCGTGTAATGTTGGCGTCGCCGCCGGGAAACCGGCGACGCGGTCAATATGCGGCTCCGCCGCGTGACCGCGAGGGGCTATAGCTCAGTTGGTAGAGCACCTGCATGGCATGCAGGGGGTCAGGAGTTCAAATCTCCTTAGCTCCACACCAGATGAAGGCGGGCCATCCTGATCAGGATGGCCCGCCTTTCGTTTGGCCGGCTTATGAGGCCGGCCGACTTATGGGGGGCGGCCCGGGAGACCGGGCCGCCGGTGGGGGCGTGGTGTCAGCGGCCGCTGCCGAGGGCGCGTCGGCCCCGGCCCTGGCCGCGGCCCTGCGACAGGACGGGCAGGTTGTTGCGGGGCGGGGCGCCGGACGTGTCCTCTTCAAGGCGCAGGGCGAGCGCCGGGCAGCGGCGTACGGCGCGGATGGCCTTCTGCTCCGCGTAGCGGGGCACCTGCCCCTGTGCGACGGTCGGGAAGCCGTCGGCGCCCAGTTCGAAGACCTCCGGGAGGATGTCGGCGCACAGACCGTGTCCCTGGCAGAGCGTCCAGTCGACGTAGATCTTCTGCCGGCTGGGACCTGCCTCCAGCTGCCCCTGGCCGCCCGGGATGCCGGTCGGTTGCTGGCCGCCCTCGAAGAGCGGCAGAACGCCCTCCACGGGCCTGCCGCAGCCGTTGCCGAGGACATGTGCGGCCAGGTCGTCCGTGAACGCCTTGATGGTCGACTCCAGGAACATCGCGGAGCCGTCCGGGTGCGAGCACGCACCGCGTCGCTTCACGGCATGGGCGACCTGCTTCAGCGCTTCCAGAGCGGCGGGACCGCCGCCGTTGAGGATGTCCTCCATGCCGCGCGCCGCGGCGGGCAGACCGAGGTAGCAGGGACCGCACTGTCCCGCGCTCTCCTCGGCCAGCCACTGCGCCACCCGCAGCGACTCGCCCAGCGGGCACGTCTCCTGGCTGATCGGGAGGATCGCGCCCGCGCCGAGCGAACCGCCCACCGCGTCCAGGGAGTTGCGCGAGACGATGGCCTCGTTGACCGTCGCCGCGTCGATCCACTTGCCGTGGTAGCCGCCGGTCAGCACGCCCTGCGGGACCGGCGGCGCGCCGGCGAGCTGGAGCACGTACCGCAGCGGCACACCGGTCGGCATCTCGATCACCATGGGGCGCGCGACCGCGCCGGAGACGGTGACCATGATCGTGCCGGGCTCGTCGTACAGACCGGTGTTGCCGTAGCGCTCGGAGCCGATGCGCGCGGCGATCGCCAGCTGGGCGAACGTCTCGGCGTTGGACAGCAGCGTGGGGGCGCCGCCGACGCCGCTCTGCGAGGCGCTGATCTTGCGGCCAGGCGGGATCGCCGGGCCGCCGTCGATGGAGCGGATCAGCGAGGCGGCCGCCCCGGTCACCATCCGCACCGGATTGCGCTGCACGCGCGCGCGGAGGACCGATCCGCGCCGGTTGCTCAGGCCGCGCTCGGCGAGCGCGGCCTCCATGGACTTCTGGGTGGATTCACGTGTCACCCCGACCACGAGGGTGCGGGCACCGAGGGCCTCCGCGACCAGCAGGGCGCCGTCCAGGATGAGGTGCGGAGCACGGTTGATCAGCACCGTGTCCTTGCGGCAGGCCGGCTCGTCCTCACTGCCGTTGACGACGACCACGGGCCGGACGCCGCGTTTGATCGCGGACTCCGCGACCGACCGCAGCTTCTTGTGGAAGGGGAAGCCCGCTCCGCCGCGGCCCTTCAGGGAAATCCGCTCGGCCAGCAGTGCCAGCTGCTCCCCGCCCATCGGCTCGAGCGGACCGTGCACCTTCAGGTGCATGTCGAGATCGAGTCTTTCGACCAGGTCGAAGCCCGAGGTGAGCTGGGGAAGCCCGACCACGCGGACCTCGGGGACATCGGGCAGAGCGGCGTTCACTAAAAGCCTCCGGAAGGCGCGTTCCAGGGTTCGCCGGAGCTGGGTGCATCGAAAGCACCGGGCAGCGTTTCAGTGGCGGGACCGCTGTCGTACGTGTCATTCGTGTTGTACGTACCGAGGGGGTCGTTCGTCTCACCGGTGTCGTACAAATCACTGGACCCGTACGCAGGGATCGCGCCGGTGTCGTAGGTGGTGCCGTACGCCGGGATGGAGCCGGTGTCATACGTCATGTCGTACGCCGTGCCGTTCGCGGGCGAGCTGTAGGTGGCGTTGTACGTGGTGGGCGCCTCGGTGGGGCGCGGCGGGGCCTCGTACAGCGGCGGGGACGGGGCCGGCCAGCGGGGGGCGTTGTCGTCGACGCGCGGCAGCGACTCCGTGGGCTGCATGTCCATCGGAACCTGCTGCATGCGCTGGGTCGGCTCGGGCTGCCCCAGGGGGTCCTGCACGCGCGGGATGCTGCCGGTGTTGGACACGGCCCGGTAGGCGGCCGCGAAGCCGCCGGTGTCGGTGAGGGCGTTAGACCCGGTGTCCGTGAGGGCGGAGCGCTGCCCGGTGTCGTACAGCGAGGCGTTCGACGGGGACGACGTCCGCTGCTGGGGCACCTTCCCCTGCGGGAAGCCCGGCCGTGAACCGGCGCCCGCCATCGCGGAATCCGCCGTGGCACGGCGTGCCGGAGGCTCCTCGCGGATCGGCCGGTTGCCGGACCCCATCAGGTCCAGGACCCGCCGGGACACCTTCCGCTTGAACGGCAGGGGAGCCGCGCGCAGGGCCAGGGCGCCGCCGACGGCGACGATGGTCAGGCTGTACATGACCGTGACGTAGGTGGCGGCGGGACGCCCGGCGAACAGGCCGTGGACCAGCGCCGAGCACCATGCCGGGTAGGCCAGCATGTGCACCGCGCGCCAGCGCGCGGCGACCTGGACCGGGGACGCGAAGGCGCTGCGCAGGGCGCCGGTGAGGGCCGTGAAGATCATCAGTAGGCCGGCCAGCGAGCCGAAGCCGATGAGCCCTTCGGGGCCGCTGACGCCTCCGCTGAAGGGGATCAGCGCGGCGAGCACCGTCGTGTGGTCGAGCGCGATCTTGGCCGTGATGTGCAGCAGCAGGAAGGCGACCGAGCTCACCGCTGTCGTCCTGTGCACGGCCTGGGCGATCAACCGCTGGCGTGTGTCGAGGAAGACCCGGTCGGTGGCGACGAGCCCCCAGACCACCGAGCAGGTGAGGGCGACGAGCGACAGAACGCCCGCGCCGAAGTTGAGGAAGTCGCGGAATCCGTCACCTCCGACCAGGACGAGCAGGGGTATGAGCAGCAGAGCGGCAGCTGTGATTCCTCCGCGGGCCGACCGGCTCTGGGGGAGCGAGCTGTTGTTCTTGCGGCGAGGGTTCATGGGGGCAACTCCGAACAGTTCGGGAAAGCGGTCCCGCTGCCGCACTCTAGGTCGAGACATACCGAGGGGTACGAGGTTTGAGTTATTGCGTTGTTACCAAGGCGCTTCCAGGGAGCTGTGATGCCCCTTAGAGGCCCTTACGCGAAGTAATCCTTGACCTTTGTTCAGCTTTTGGGGACCGCAACAAGAGTGTGGCACGCCGTGTCGCAGGCCCCCGGAATGCTCGTCGCGGCCCGCTCGGCGGCTGCGGTACCCTGACGCCATGCGTGCCGTACGCCTTCTGCTTAGCGAGCCGCGCTGAACAGTCCCGGCCACCGACGAATCCGTGGCCGGAATCAGCGCGGCGACCCCTCCTGTGCGAGGGGCTTTTTCATTTCCGGCCGCTGGCAGAGACGATCGATGGAGCTTTGAGGATCATGAGCGAGACGAACCCCGCTGCCGCCTCCGAGGTGGTGGCGCCGCACCGCTACACGGCCGCCATGGCCAATGAGATCGAGGCACGCTGGCAGGACTTCTGGGAGGCTCGCGGCACCTATCAGGCGCCCAACCCGAGCGGTGACCTGGCCGGTGACCCGACGCTGGTCGCCAAGCCCAAGAAGTTCATCATGGACATGTTCCCGTACCCCTCCGGTGCGGGTCTGCACGTCGGCCACCCCCTGGGCTACATCGCCACCGATGTGTCCGCCCGGTACCAGCGCATGAGCGGCCACAACGTCCTGCACACCCTGGGCTTCGACGCCTTCGGCCTGCCCGCCGAGCAGTACGCGGTGCAGACCGGCACGCACCCGCGTGTGTCCACCGAGGCCAACATCAAGAACATGCAGGTGCAGCTGCGCCGGCTGGGCCTGGGCCACGACAACCGCCGGTCGTTCGGGACGATCGACCCGGACTACTACAAGTGGACCCAGTGGATCTTCCTGCAGATCTTCAACTCCTGGTACGACGACGAGGCGAAGAAGGCCCGCCCGATCGCCGAGCTGGTCGCCCAGTTCGAGAGCGGTGAGCGGGCCGTACCGAGTGCCGAGGGCCACGCGCGCGCGTGGAGGGACCTGACCGCCGCCGAGCGCGCCGACGTCCTGAGCGAGTTCCGGCTGGCGTACGCCTCCGACGCGCCCGTCAACTGGTGCCCCGGCCTGGGCACCGTCCTGGCGAACGAGGAGGTGACCGCGGACGGCCGCTCCGAGCGCGGCAACTTCCCCGTCTTCAAGGCCAAGCTGCGCCAGTGGAACATGCGCATCACCGCGTACGCCGACCGGCTGCTGGACGGCCTGAACGCGCTGGACTGGCCCGAGGCCATCAAGCTGCAGCAGCGCAACTGGATCGGCCGCTCCGAGGGCGCCCGTGTCGACTTCCCGATCGACGGCGAGGTCATCACGGTCTTCACCACGCGCCAGGACACCCTGTTCGGCGCGACCTACATGGTTCTGGCGCCCGAGCACCCGCTGGTCGAGAAGTTCATCCCGGCCGCCTGGCCCGAGGGCACCCACGAGGTGTGGACCGGCGGCCACGCCACGCCCGCCGAAGCCGTCGCCGCCTACCGTGCCCAGGCCGCCTCGAAGTCCGACGTCGAGCGCCAGGCCGAGGCCAAGGACAAGACCGGCGTCTTCACCGGCTCGTACGCCACCAACCCGGTCAGCGGCCAGCAGGTCCCCGTCTTCATCGCGGACTACGTGCTGATGGGCTACGGCACCGGCGCGATCATGGCCGTGCCGGCGCACGACACACGCGACTTCGCGTTCGCGCGCGCCTTCGAGCTGCCGATGCGCTGCGTGGTCGAACCCTCCGACGACCGCGGTACGGATCCCACTACGTGGGACGACGCGTTCGTCTCGTACGACGCGAAACTGGTCAACTCCTCGAGTGACGAGGTCTCCCTGGACGGCCTGGGCGTCGTCGAGGCCAAGGCGCGCATCACCGAGTGGCTGGAGCGCAAGGGCATCGGCGCGGGCACCGTCAACTTCCGTCTGCGCGACTGGCTGTTCAGCCGCCAGCGCTACTGGGGCGAGCCCTTCCCGATCGTCTACGACGAGGAGGGCGTCGCCCACCCGCTGCCCGAGTCGATGCTGCCCCTGGAGCTGCCGGAGGTCGACGACTACTCGCCGCGCACCTTCGACCCGGACGACGCGAACACGTCCCCGGAGACCCCGCTGTCCCGCAACGAGGACTGGGTCGCCGTCACGCTGGACCTGGGCGACGGCCGGGGCATGCGGAAGTACCGCCGCGAGACCAACACCATGCCCAACTGGGCCGGTTCCTGCTGGTACGAGCTGCGCTACCTGGACCCGCACAACTCCGAGAAGCTGGTCGACCCGGAGAACGAGCGGTACTGGATGGGCCCGCGCGACGGCATGCCGCACGGGGGCGTCGACCTGTACGTGGGCGGCGCGGAGCACGCTGTACTGCACCTGCTGTACGCGCGCTTCTGGTCCAAGGTCCTGTACGACCTGGGCCACATCTCGTCGGCCGAGCCGTTCCACAAGCTGTACAACCAGGGCATGATCCAGGCCTACGTCTACCGCGACAGCCGGGGCATCGCAGTGCCCGCCGCGGAGGTCGAGGAGCGCGACGGCGGGTACTACTACGAAGGCGAGAAGGTCACCCGGCTGCTGGGCAAGATGGGCAAGTCCCTGAAGAACGCGGTCACTCCGGACGAGATCTGCGACGAGTACGGGGCGGACACGCTGCGCCTGTACGAGATGGCGATGGGCCCCCTGGACGTGTCGCGGCCGTGGGACACGCGCGCGGTGGTGGGTCAGTTCCGGCTGCTGCAGCGGCTGTGGCGCAACGTCGTGGACGAGGCCACCGGTGCGGTGACGGTCGTGGACACCGAGCCGGACGAGGACACGCTGCGTGCCCTGCACAAGGCGATCGACGGCGTACGCCATGACCTGGAGGGCATGCGCTTCAACACCGCCATCGCCAAGGTCACCGAGCTGAACAACCACCTGACCAAGGCTGGGGGGCCGCTGCCGCGGTCGGTCGCCGAGTCCCTGGTGCTGCTGGTCGCGCCGCTGGCCCCGCACATCGCCGAGGAGCTGTGGCGCAAGCTGGGGCACACGGACTCGGTCGTCCACCAGGACTTCCCGGTCGCCGACCCGGCGTACGTCGTGGACGAGACCGTGACCTGCGTGGTGCAGGTCAAGGGCAAGGTCAAGGCGCGCCTGGAGGTGTCCCCGTCGATCTCCGACGAGGAGCTGGAGAAGGCGGCGCTGAGCGACGAGAAGGTCGTCGCGGCGCTGGACGGCGCGGGGATCCGCAAGGTGATCGTGCGGGCACCGAAGCTGGTGAACATCGTTCCTGCGTAACGCGGTCGGGGTAGTCCCCTACGGGCAGGTTGGGGGTTCCGCCGGAACCCCTGGCCTGCCTCTTCCGTTTACCGTGGAAGAGATCGCATGCACTGCAAGCAGGACCCGAGAGGAGCGTCATGGAAGCCGTGGTCGCAATCGTGGCGCTGATCTTCGTGCTGTTCCTGGCCCTGGGGGCGTATGCGACGGTGAAGGTGGTCGGCGCCGCCAAGCGCGGAGTGGACCGCACCGTCGCGCAGGCCCGCCGCACGGTGGAGGACTCCACACTCAGGGCGAAGACCCTCGCGCAGCCGGGAGCGTTCGGCGAGCTCGCCCGACTGCGGCTCTCCCTGCGTACGTCGATGCGAGCCACCCAGGACGCGCTGCACGCGGGCGTGGGCGAGGACGAGTCACTGAAGGAGTCCCTGGCACTCTTCCAGCGACTCAGCGCGCACGGCCACGAACTGGACGCGGAGCTGAAGCGACTGGAGCGTGAGCCGAACAGGGCCCGCCTCGTCGAGCAGCTGCCGGAGCTGAGGGAGCGTACGGAGCAGATCACGAAGTCGGCCGACGCCTTGCGGTGGGCGGCGCGTGACCGGGCCCGGCGGTTCGCGGGCGACGACCTGGACTCGCTGAGCCAGCAGATCGACATGGAGGCGGGCGCGCTGCGGCACTGGACGACGGAGCCGGCGCCCGCGCAGTCGCCGCCCCCGTGGCCGGAGGCACCGGCCGCCGCGGGCGACCAGCAGACCTGGCCGGACACCTCGGAGTCCCGCACCGCCGAGGAGCCCACCCGGCCCGCCATCACCCCGCCCGCACGGCGGCCCACCTACCCGTGGGAGAAGAAACCCCGTCCCGAGAGCACGACTTGATCCGGGAGCACGACGTGATCCGGCCGGTCCAGGCGCGGGTGGCACGGGCCGGGCTGCCGCCCGCGCGTTCCTGCGGGTAATCTCCAGCTCATGTCCCGCCATGTCGCGATCGTCACCGATTCAACGGCCTACCTGCCGCCGCGGACGATGGAGCGCCACGGCATCACCACGGTGCCCCTGACCGTGGTCCTCGGCGACCAGGCGCTCGAAGAGGGCACCGAGATCTCGGCCCGCTCGCTGGCGCTGGCACTGCAGAAGCGACGGCCCGTCACCACGTCCCGGCCCAGCCCTCAGGTCTTCGCCGAGACCTACCGCAAGGTCGCCGAGTCGGGCGCCACCGGCATCGTCTCGCTGCATCTGTCCGCCGAGTTCTCGGGCACGTACGACGCGGCGGTGCTCGCGTCGCGCGAGGCGCCGGTGCCCGTACGGGTGGTGGACACCGGGATGGTCGCCATGGCCCTCGGCTTCTGTGCCCTGGCCGCGGCCGAGTCCGCGGAGGCGGACGGAACGATCGACGAGGCGGTGACCGCGGCGGAGAAGCGGGCCGCGGGCACATCCACGTACTTCTACGTCGACACGCTGGACTATCTGCGCCGGGGCGGCCGGATCGGGGCGGCGCAGGCCCTGTTCGGGTCCGCGCTGGCCGTGAAACCGCTGCTGCAGCTGGACGGCGGGCGGATCGAACTGCTGGAGAAGGTGCGGACCGCGTCCAAGGCGATCGCCCGCCTCGAGGAGATCGTGGCGGGGCGGGCGGGCAGCGCGCAGGTCGACATCGCGGTCCATCATCTCGCCGCGCCTGAACGGGCGTCGGCGCTTGCGGAGCGGTTGCGAGCTCGGGTACCGGGGCTGGCCGATCTGCATGTGAGTGAGGTCGGAGCGGTCATCGGGGCACATACCGGGCCCGGGTTGCTGGGGGCTGTGGTTTCGCCTCGGTGAGGTTTTTCACGGTGATCCCGGTGGGGGAGTCTCGTGAGGGCGACGGAGTTATCCACAACTGGGCGGTAATCCCCGGGAATTGAGCAAGATCATCGCGGTAGTGCCGTGGTGCCCGATTCTCGTGGCATGGCACTTCGATCACCTTCACGGACAGCGACAGCCACCAGCGGCCCGGGCCGCGGCCCCGTCTCCGACGGCCGCACCCGGCACCGCCGCCGCACTTACCCGGGCAGGGCCCGACGCCGCCAGGCCTCGGCGGAGTCGCTCCGCCTGCGCGCGGAGGCAATCTTCGCGGAACGGGCGAGAGCGCGGCGGGAGTTGGGGCATGAGGGGCCTGGAGGACGCAGACCGCCGGTGGCGCCGGACGAGGACCTTGCCGGCACCGGGGCGCGCAGGGCGGGAGTCGTTCTCGGCGCCGATTTGGCCGGTATGGGGACGGGGACGGACCTTGGCGCTCGTTCAGTTGTCAGTGCCGGGACGGGTGCGGCTTATCGGGTTGGCGTTGTGCATGGACGACCCGAAGCTGCCCCGGGAACAGGTGTGGCCCATCGGGACGGGTCAGTTGGCGGTGGCGTGGTTGGGGCCGCGGAAGCCGACGCAGGCGGGAGTGGGGCCGGGGCTGGCGCTGCTGGGGCTGGGCCTGGCGCTGGGGCTGGAGCCGCGTGGCGAGAGCGAGTTGGGCTTGCCGTGCGGGAGCGGATGCCGTTGTGGCTCCAGTCCAGGTGCGGGCTGGAGCGGAAGAGCGTGGTCGCGCTCTCGGTGTTGCTCCTGGTGGCCGCCCTCTTCGCTGTGCAGCACTTCTGGTCCGGCCGGACCCAGCCGGTGCGGGCGCCGGAGGTGGTGCGGGCGGCACCCTCGGCTCCGTACGAGGAAGCGGCGGTGGCGCCGGGGTCCTCCGCAGCCGCGCGCGACCCCGTGGGCGCGGCCGGCACCGCGATCGTGGTGGACGTCAGCGGCAAGGTGCGTGAGCCGGGTATCCACCGGCTGCCCGCCGGTTCCCGGGTCGCCGACGCGCTGCGGGCCGCCGGAGGGGTGCGCCCCGGCACCGACACCGCGGGGCTGAACCGCGCGCGACTGCTCGTGGACGGCGAGCAGGTGGTGGTCGGTGCTCCGCCGGTCGCGGCGGGGTCTGCCGTGGCCGGAGGCACAGGAGCTACGGGAGGCGGCGCCACAGGAACCACGGGCGCCGTGGGTTCCGGCGGAGCCGCCGCCGGGGCGGCCGCTCCGGTCGCTCTCAACACGGCCACCCTGGAGCAGCTCGACACGCTGCCGGGCGTCGGCCCCGTGCTCGCCCAGCACATCATCGACTACCGCACCCAGCACGGCGGCTTCCGCTCGGTCGACGAACTCCGAGAGGTGAACGGCATCGGTGACCGTCGTTTCGCCGATCTGCAGAATCTCGTACGACCATGAGGGGCCCGGAGGTTCATGGTCCCGCCGGTCCGGAGGCATCGCTGCGGATCCCCTCGGCACCGGCCGTCCCTGATCCAGCCGTCCACGACCCAGCCGCCCCTGCCCCAACCGTCCACGAGCCCGCCGCGCCCGACCAGGTGATGCCCAGCGTCGGAAGGCACGACCGCGTAGCCGTGCACGCCGCCTCCGGGAATCCGCTCGGCGCCGCGCGTCCTCGCCAGGAGGGGCCGACAGACCTGCGGCTGGTGCCGCCCGCCCTGGCGGCATGGGCGACGGCGGCACTGACGCTGGACGCGTCGACGGGGTGGATCACCGGTGTGGTGGCTGTCTGCCTGGTCGCGGCCGGTGCGTTTCTGGTCGCCGGCCGAAACCGCTTGCGCGCCGAGTCCGAGCGCCGCCGCGGGCGACGGGTCCTGTGGCGCACCTGGCCGAAGGCCTCCGTCGCCGCCGTGCTGCTCTGCGTGGCGGCAGCGGCTGCCTCCGGCGGGCTGCACGGGGCGGACCTGCGCCGTGGCCCCGTCCCGGAGTTGGCGCGACAGTACGCCGAGGTGACCGCCGACGTGGAGGTCACCTCGGACCCACGGCTCACCCGCCCCCGGATCAGAGGAGCCCACGCCGCCCCGACCGCCGTGCTGCTCAACGCCGAGGTCCGACGCATCGAGCAGCCGGACGGGACGGCGACGGCGACACGGACACCGGTGCTGGTGATCGTGACGGCGGGCTCGGGGACGGCACGCGAGACGCGGACCTCGCCCTGGCTCTCCCTCCTGCCCTCCACGAAGGTGCGCGTGGCGGCGCGAGTCGTGCCCGCGCTGAGGGACGGTGGGCGGATCGCGGCCGTGTTGCGGGTGCAGGGCAGCAGGCCGCCCCGGGTGGTGGGGGAGCCGTCTGGGGCGCAGCGGTTCGCGGGGGAGTTGCGTGCCGGGTTGCGGGAGGCGACCGAGGGGCTGGAGCCGGACGCACGGGCCTTGCTGCCGGGTCTTGTGGTCGGGGACACCTCGCGGATCACGCCGGAGCTGGACGAGGCGTTCAAGGCGACCGATCTCACACACCTCCTGGCGGTCAGTGGGGCGAACTTCACGATCGTGCTCGCCCTGCTCATCGGACCGCCGGGCCGTGCGCAGCACGCCGAGAGACGAGGACTCGCCCCCCGGCTCGGTATTCCACTGCGGGCGACCGCCGTGCTCGGCGGCGCGCTCACGCTCGGCTTCGTCATCGTGTGCAGGCCGGACCCGAGCGTGCTGCGGGCCGCGGCCTGTGGAGCGATCGCGCTGCTGGCCATCGCCACCGGCCGCCGCCGGTCCCTGATTCCGGCGCTGGCCTCGGCGGTTCTGCTGCTGGTGCTGTACGACCCCTGGCTGTCACGGAGTTACGGCTTCCTGCTCTCGGTACTCGCGACCGGCGCCCTGCTCACGCTGGCCCCGAGGTGGAGCACCGCGCTCCAGAGGCGCGGGGTCTCTCCGCGGCCGGCAGAGGTGCTGGCCGCCGCGGGAGCCGCGCAGGCCGTGTGCGCGCCCGTTGTCGCCGTTCTCTCGGCGCGGGTGAGCCTGGTGGCGGTGCCGTGCAATCTGCTCGCGGAGTTCGCGGTCGCGCCGGCCACGGTGCTGGGCTTCGCGACGCTGGCCACGGCATCGTGGGCGATGCCCGTCGCCAAAGCGCTGGCGTGGTGCGCGAGTTGGCCCGCGGGATGGATCGCGGACATCGCCCGCGCCGGAGCCGCCCTGCCCGGTGCGGGAGTGGACTGGCCGGACAGTTGGCCGGGGGCGCTGCTGCTCGTGTGCGTGACCGTGGTCGTCGTCCTCGCCGGGCGGAGGCTCCTGGGGCACCCTTGGCTGAGCGGTGCCTGCGGAGTGCTGCTCCTGCTCGTGCTGGTGCAGCCGGCGCCCCTCACGCGGGTGATCACGGGGTGGCCGCCGCCGGGGTGGCGGTTCGCGATGTGCGACGTGGGACAGGGCGACGCGATGGTGCTCGCGGCGGGCGGCGGCACCGGTGTGGTCGTCGACGCGGGACCCGACCCGGTCCTGATCGACAGATGCCTGCGCGTGCTCGGCATCACCAGCATCCCTCTCGTCGTGCTGACCCACTTCCACGCGGACCATGTGGCGGGACTGCCGGGTGTGCTGCGCGGGCGTTCGGTGGGCGCGATCGAGACGACGGGCTTCGAAGAGCCGCTGGACCAGGCGGAGTTCGTGCACCGGCAGGCGGCGGCCCGGCGTATCCCGGTGACCCGGGCGGTGGCGGGGGAGCGGC